>CAYNFX010000072.1:0-9399 GCA_964396555.1 uncultured Alkaliflexus sp. | reverse complement strand
TGAGGATCTGGTTTATACCTGGAAACTGGGTTATGACACGGATGTCAATGAAGACCTTAGAGTACGTGGTACTATATCTGGATTCCATGTAGGTGAAGGCCATAGCGGTGCAACCCTTTGGGATGGTGACCGTGCCGGTGCCCGTTACTACAATGTTATGCAACGTCTTGACGTGGACAATCCTGCCAACAACACAGCTGATGCAAACTTCCGCTCAGGACGCTGGAGTCCGGGTGCCAACCAAACTGAGATGAACAGCTATATGGCCAACCTCTTTGTGAAATTCCATGGTCTGGAAGTATTTGGTATCTACGAAACAATGAAGGGTGCACGTGGCGCAGTTGATCAGGAATTTGTACAGCTGGCCGCTCAGGGTATCTATCGTTGTGGTGACTTCTACGGTGGTATTCGTTGGAACAAAGTTGAAGACAAACTAAACGACTCATCAGTATCTCGCTTCAACATCGGCGGTGGCTGGTTTATGCTGGACTATGTTCTGGTCAAGCTAGAGTATGTAAATCAAAAGTATGACGGTATAGCTCACGGAGCAATCAATGGTGGAAAGTTTGATGGTATCGTAGTTGAAGCAGCCATCTCTTTCTAAGATATTCCTTACTAAGTCAGACAGCCTCGGGGCTGCCTGACTTAGTAATAGTTACAACAGACTAAAACTCTGGCAGAATGAAAAGAGGCATATCAATATCAGGAAGGACAGACCGTCTAAGCTCAGCACTCAAACGTCTTATGGCTGTTACAATTACTTGTATTGTAGTTGCCCAAATGCCTCTTTTTTCGCAAGGAAATGCTATTCCGGTAATGCATAAGCAGGAACACAATAACTGCAATAGTTTTGTGAAGATAGAAGGGTCAACCAATGTCAATCGCTTCTATTTTCAGCAAGTCATTGAGGATCCTAAGTATCCTCAAAACTATGTCAGCAAGGACGGTTATATTACACTGACTATTCCTATTCGCAGGTTTGAAGCCTCTAACCCATTAATGTATAGTGACTTTTTCCAGCTACTACAAGCTGACTCTCACCCTGATATTACAATCAGGTTTTACTATGATCCTTATAAGCTGTTGAATCCAGGCAGCACCACCTCTCCAATATCATCCGAAATATGGGTTTCTCTTGCCGGACATGAGAAGAAATTTAAACTGCCCGGTTCTGTCCATATTTGCTATGACAATGCAGCCCACCTTAACGGCACATTGACCATAGACCTTAGGGACTTTAGCCTCACCCCTCCCACCAAGTTTATGGGTATGGTAAAGGTCAATAATGAAGTTTCTGTAGAATTTGCAGTCCGGATGTCGGCCGACCTTGTTACACAGAAGTAGGATCGGCCATAGCAACATTTGCCCCACTATAATTTTAAACCACCATACAAATGGCTAAAACAATGCATTATTAGCCTATAGCTATTATCATCATAATATCCCGGCACCAGGCAGGAAATTATCACTTCACATCACCACATTGCACGTTTGTGTTTGCGTGCAAGCTTATCCTGAGTGTTGGCGCAATAAATACCCTTGTCTGATAATGTTTTATTACCTCCTACGTGAAAATTTGGAAATTTGCCATTGCGACGAAAGATAATACTTAACGACAGAAAGAAGGCAACAACAGCCACCAGTACAATGGTTATCAGAAGTAATTTCACAACCATGTTTTTTTTGCAAAGATAACAAACCACTAAACAATCGCACTACAAAACTGTTTGTAGTTTGGCTGCAAATTGCTTTTGACGGAGAACAGACTGGCATTTGTTAAACGGGCTGCCATAAGGCATCCCTATTCCGTATTAATTTTATTAATTTGTATGCAAAAGATTGATAAAACGCTGGAAATGGAACAAACATCCGGAGCTGAATTGAGTTTCGAAGAGTTTAAGAAAGAAGTACTTAAGGATTACAAAACTGGACATATAAGCAGGCAACTCAGTCTGATAGCACGTAAGGAAGTGCTTACCGGAAAGGCTAAGTTTGGTATTTTTGGCGACGGCAAAGAGCTGGCCCAGATAGCGATGGCCAAGCAATTCAGAAAGGGAGATTGGAGATCGGGCTATTATAGAGATCAGACCTTTCTTCTGGCAACGGGCATGATTACTCCTGCCAACTTCTTTGCTATGCTGTATGGTGAGACACGAACCGAGCTCAACCCTGACAATGGAGGACGGTCTTTCAACAACCATTTTTCAACGAGATTGATTAATGAGGACGGTAGTTGGAAAGACCAGACAGCTATGAAAAATACTTCATCGGATATCAGTCCGACTGCAGGTCAGATGCCAAGGTCTGTTGGACTGGCCCTGGCATCCAAGCTTTACAGGCAGAATAAGCAGTTAAGCAATCCTCGTTTTAGCCAAGGAGGCAATGAGGTAGTCTTTGTCACAATAGGCGACGGCAGTACCTCAGAAGGTCATTTCTTTGAAACGCTCAACGCAGCTGGTGTGCTACAGATACCCATGGCCATTTCGGTGTGGGACGATGGTTATGCAATATCAGTCCCTACTGAGAAACAAACTGTAAAAGGGAGTATATCTAAGGCACTGAAGGGCTTTGAAAAGGATTCTGCTAATGGCAACGGAATAGTAATCCTGAAGGCCAAAGGCTGGGATTACGCCGGACTTTGCGAGATGTACGAAAAGGGCATAGCTATCTGCCGCAGAGATCATGTACCAGTTCTCTTCCATATTGAGGAAATGACCCAACACCTGGGGCACTCATCTTCTGGTTCGCATGAGCGATACAAGTCACCAGAGCGCCTTGAATGGGAGAAAAAGTACGACTGCCTCGTGCAAATGAGACATTGGATCATTAGTACGGGAGTGGCCGAACCTGAGGAACTAGATTTAATTGAAGAGGACGCTCTCAGAGAAGCAAAAGAAGCAAGGCTGGAGGCATATAATGCCTACATGACCCCAATGATTGAAGAAAGAGACAAACTTATTGAAATTGTCAGCCAAAGACATTGCAGTTGCAATATAGCCCAGAAAGCCAAGATTGACGAGGCCATACATGGTCTGAAACATGCAATAACCCTCAGCAGAAGAGAGATATTAAGTACTGCCCGCAAAGTACTACGCAACGTATGTGTCAATTGCTCAACCAACGGGTTCAAAATTGATTTACAGGAATGGGTAGCTTCCTACCGTGAGGTGTGTCATGCAAAATATAATAGGCAGCTATATGACGAATCAGATTATTCAGCTCTTAAAGTAAAACCTGTAGAACCAGTCTATGCTGGCATTACAGAGAACATCCCCGGTCGTGAGATACTCTTGCAGAATTTCGATGCAATACTCGCCAAAGATCCCCGTGTGGTAATTTTCGGTGAGGATACCGGAAAACTTGGAGGAGTAAATCAAACTCTAGAAGGATTACAGGAAAAGTATGGAGAACTGAGAGTCTTTGATACAGGTATCAGGGAGACCACCATTGTTGGCAAAGCTATAGGATTGGCGCTCAGGGGATTCAGACCAATAGCTGAGATACAGTATTTCGACTACATGCTTTATGCCCTGCAGACATTGAGTGATGATGCTGCAACCCTGCATTACCGGACCAAGGGTGGCCAGAAAGTTCCACTCATTATCAGCACAAGGGGGCACCGTCTTGAAGGTCCATGGCATGCCGGTTCACCGTTAAGCATGATTATCAATTCAATCAGAGGTATCTATGTATGTGTGCCTCGTGATATGACAAGAGCGGCAGGTTTTTACAACACCTTGCTGCAGGCAGATGATCCGGCCCTGGTAATAGAACCACTTAACGGTTATAGACTAAGGGAACGCAGACCTGTCAATGTTGGAGAGTACTGCCTCCCTCTGGGAGTGCCGGAAATTCTCAAAGAAGGCAATGATGTCACACTGGTTACCTACGGTTCATGCGTAAGGATAGCCATGGAGGCTGCCGCACAACTTGAAAATACAGGAATTTCGGTAGAGGTAATAGACGTTCAGACCCTTCTGCCCTTTGACATAAACCACGTGATCCTGGATTCCGTAAAGAAGACAAACAAGGTGGCTTTTTTTGATGAGGATGTACCCGGTGGAGCTACTGCCTTTATGCTGCAAAAGGTTCTTGAAGAACAGAAGGCATTTTATCATCTGGATGCTACTCCTGTAACAATAAGTTCAAAAGAACACCGTCCTGCCTATGGTACAGACGGGGACTACTTCAGCAAACCAAATGCTGAGGATGTTTACGAAGCCATTTATGCACTTATGGGTGAAACTGATACTCATAAGTTCCCGCCTATTTATGACTGATAACTTCTTGCAGCGGTCCGCCATAAAAGATCGGTAGATCTTTTATGGCGGACCGCTATGCATTTTTAATCATTTTCATTAACAAAGACAAAAAACAGGGCTCAACTGTTGCTATTTCTTTATCTGCCATTTATTTTCATAAAAAATGGTAACAACTCGGTTTTACTTTTTGATTTTACTCAATAATTTGTAAATTAAGTTTTTGCTCAATATTTGGTCATGAAGAAGCTGGACATTAATATATTTCAGGCTAAGCACAAGTCAATACATCCGGAGAAGGGGCGGGTCCTGATTGCCGAACCCTTCCTGCAGGGACCTTATTTTGCCCGTTCGATAATACTTCTTACCGAGCATGGCAGTGAGGGGTCAGTCGGTTTTGTACTCAACAAAGCCACTGATGTCTATCCTGATGAAGTAATTGAAGGGTTGTTCAACTTTGACGGAGAGCTCTATATAGGCGGACCAGTATCTTCGAATACACTGCACTTTATACATACCCTTGGTACACTTGTTCCAGGTGCTATCAAGGTTACTCCCTCAATATACTGGGGAGGTGATTTCGAAAAGGTCAAGGAGCTTATTAACAGTGGTAATGCCGACAGAAGAAATGTACGTTTCTTCGCTGGCTATGCTGGCTGGTCGCCGGGTCAGCTTGAGACAGAGATTGCTGACAACTCATGGATAGTTAGCACGCTGGATGACAAGGTTATTATGAATTCAGAGAGCTCCTCGTTCTGGAAAGATAGCCTTGCCAGTCTTGGAGATATTTACAAGACATGGTCAAACTTCCCTGCAAATCCAACTTATAATTAGGAACGGCACATATTGCTGATCTCCTGCTGAATTCTTTTTGCGACTACGGCGTAGTAGCGACGGTCATCCAATGCAGAAACCCATCTGATTCCGGTGATTGCATTACTAAGAAATATCTCATCTGCATTATCCAGATCTTCCCTTGAGGCACCAGGACTCTCAGTCAGATTAATTCCAAGTCTTATAGCTGCATCCATAACAGCTTTTCTGTACACTCCATCTATGCAACCTGAGGAGACAAGGGGTGTAAAGACAGAATTATTCTTTACCCAAAACAGGCTTGAGTTGTACGACTCAATGACTTTGCCCTTGTCATTCACTATTAGGCAATCATCCAGTCCATTATCATCGCAGAAAATACCCGCCAATACATAAGGCAGAGAAGAACAGCTTTTAAAAGGAGAGATCGGAGACAGGCTCTTGGGAAAGTCAGTATAAATTCCCACTTTTAGACCTCTTTCCGGAAAGTTGTATCCGGTATGTCCCAGATTTTCAGCCTCAATAATCCATGAAACCTGCAATTTCTGAGGTTTGTATAAGCCTCCTCCCTTTCTGAAAACAGTGAGTCTGATTCTTGCATCGTAGAAGATGCGGTTCTTTACAACCAGATCTATAATGCTTTCATGAAGTTGCTCTTTGGAAGGTAAGGATGGAACTGACATCTTAAGTATAGACATGGCTGTAATAAGCCTTGTATAATGCCTGTCCCAGAATAAAACCCTCCCCCTGTTAACGCGCATAGTCTCAAAGACAGCATCTCCATAGCGAAAGGCTCTGTTGCCTGTGTCAAACAAAGGACGACCGGCCGGAATCAGTATTCCGTCGTGCACCAGAACCTTTCTTTCATACCATTTCTCTTCCATCCTTAAAACAGACAAATTATGTAACTGATACCAGGGTTTATAAATCCTTCAGGATGACTTGCGGCTTCCCCTCTTCATCCAAAGCAGGCCTATCACAACATAGTGGCTTGCACATTTTAGTGCAGTATCTTAAAAACAAGCTCCCTTAGCAATTCCCCACTGGAGGCATTTACATTGCCAAAACCCTTGGACTTCATATCATACTCCCTGAGCAGAGAAATAACCTCCAGCACCTTAGCGCCCTTGTAGTGGCGTGCAGCCATCTGATAGTCCCGGACAAAGAAAGGATGAATTTTAAGAGCCGAAGCAACGGCATCCTTATTGTTCTTGTCAGGCAGGTAATGAAACAACAGCACCTTGCCGAAGAATGAGAAAAGTACTGCGACAATTGCAGGCATCGGATATTCATTCGGATTTGAAGCAAAGACCTTGGCTATCCTGTTTGCCTTTAGCACATCCTTGTTTATGATGGCGTTCTGCAACTCAAAAGTGTTGTATTCCTTGTTGATACCAATATGGTCAGAGACATGGTCAACAGTAATTTGCTTTGCTGCCGGTCCCATGACAACCTCAAGCTTGTCTATGGCCTGAACTACTTTTTCAAGTTCATTGCCAAGGAAGTCAACAAGCATTACAGCAGCCTTTGGATCTATAGAGCGCGAACGGCTACTTACATGTTCTGCAATCCACTGCGCCATCTGATTCTCATACAATTTCTTGGATTCAAAGATCAGTGCCAGTTTCTGTTTCTTTAGTGCATTAAAGAATTTAGTGCGCTTATCCGGACTTTTGTACTTGTAACAGACTACAAGTATAGTACTGGGTTGAGGATGTTCGAAATAGTTTTCAAGCATCTCAATCTTATCCAATTGCTGAGCTTCCCTTAGTATAATTAGCTGACGCTGCGCCCCCATTGGGTAACGTTTCGCAGCATGAATAAGGTTTATCACATCAGTATCCTTGCCATACAGGATAGTCTCATTAAAACCTCTCTCCTCCTCTTTCAAAGCATATTGCTGAACAGCATCAGCAATCTTATCGATGAAATAGGGCTCTTCTCCATGCAAAAAATAAATGGGGTAAAACTCCTGCTTCCCGGCCTTGGCTATAATCTCCTCAAAAGTCATTTAGTTGCTAATTTTCAAATTTCAGGTGTTTTACAGATTTACCATTATGAAGCAACTCTTCCAAAGCTTTAATACCAACCCTAATATGTGTATCAACAAATTCACTGGTAACCTTTTTGTCACTCGCTGCAGTCTTGATACCGCTGGAAATCATGGGCTGGTCTGTTATAAGCAGCAGGGCGCCAGTAGGAATGGAGTTGGCAAAACCGACTGTAAAGATAGTCGCGGTTTCCATATCAATAGCCATAGCCCTTGTCTTGGCCAGGTATTTCTTGAAGTCATCATCGTACTCCCATACCCGCCTGTTGGTAGTAAATACGGTACCTGTATAATAATCCTGCCCTTCATCACGAATTGCAGATGATACGGCACGTTGCAGACTAAATGCCGGAAGTGCCGGCACTTCCGGAGGAAAGTAGTCATTAGAGGTACCTTCATGCCTTATTGCAGCAATTGGAAGAATAAAGTCCCCAAGTTTATTAATATCCTTCAGACCTCCGCATTTTCCAAGAAACAGAACGGCCTTGGGCTTAATTGCACTAAGCAAATCCATCACAGTAGCTGCATTGGGACTGCCCATACCGAAGTTGATGATAGTAACGCCATTGGCACTTGCGTTGGGCATGTTGACCCCTTCAATCATCGGGACGTTAAACCACTTGGCAAAGAGCTCAACATAATAGTTGAAATTGGTAAGCAATATATACTCGGCAAACTGTTCCAACGGGCGGCCCGTATATCTTGGTAACCAGTTCTCAACGATTTCGCTTTTAGTTTTCATTTTGATTGAGAATTATCCTTTCTGAACAAACTGATCGGAAACTTCTAATATAGGGTATTTTGCCGATTTTATGCTAATTTGCACACAAAAATAAGTATATGCAGGAACTCAACTTGCCCAAGTTTGAAGCAAAAATAAGAGAAGTCAAAGGGAAATATCAGATATTTGATATTATCAGGAAGAAATATGTATCCCTGACTCCTGAGGAATGGGTAAGGCAGCATTTTATCCACTTCATGATACGACTTGACTATCCTGCATCATTAATGGCTATAGAAACGATGGTTCTTGTAAACAGCCTCAGGCAAAGAGCTGACATCGTATTATACAATCGAAGGGGTGCACCGGCTCTGATAGTGGAGTGTAAGGCGCCAGGTGTGATAATTAGCACAGACACCCTTAACCAGGCAGCTCGTTATAACATCCAGCTCAAGGTAAACTACGCGATACTTACAAACGGATTGACGCATTTTTGCGTAAAGCTAAACGGAAGCGAGCCCAAACTCCTGAAGGAGTTTCCCTCTTACGAGGAAATTAATGCAGCTGATTAGAACTACCTTATCACAAAGGCCTACCTGACTCATCTAAAACACATCCTATCCACGTCACGATTGTAACTGCCCTGTTTGGGTCCTCCCGTCATGTCTCCCGGCCCACACAAACTGCAACTCAGTCCCACTTAGATCATGCCAGGACCTCACAGATTTATTTCCTTGCAAGCAGTTGATATAGCAGTTCATCCTCAAATCCCTGTGTGGTTTTGAGCCACTCCTTTTTCACGCCTACAAGGATAAACCCTTTTGATTCAAAAAGATTGAGACTTGGAGTATTGGATGCAGCAATATTGCAATAGAGCTGATGCAGACCCAGAGTATTGAATGCATATTCGATAAATAGCGAAAGTGCTGCGGAAGCAAGCCCCCTGGAACGCCATTTAGCATTGAGCATTACTCCGAGTCCGGCCCTGCCGTGAAAAGGATCGAAATCAAACATATCAATCATGCCCACCGTTTCACCATCTTCGACACGATCAATCATCAAACGAAGCTGCTTAGTTTGGTAAATATCCAGTGCTGCATTCTTAACATACCTTTCAATTTGGGCTCTGCTAAAAGGCCTGAGAGTATTACTCACAGGCCATAGCTCCATGTTATTTTCCCACATGTATAGAAGTTCCACATCTTCGGGCTCAACAGCACGCAAGACTACATCATTGTTGCGTATCATTCAGAATCTTCTCTTACTCGAGGTTCTTAAGAGGTTTCAGAATAATGGGATCCAGATAAAACGCTCTCTGACGTGTCCCGTAGACCTCCCTTAGCTCTATTTTAAAAGTCTCCCTGTACTTTTCATAACCCTGAGCTTCAAGCTCCATCCTATAGTTCATTCCTGCATTAAGAACTGCAACAAACTTACCGCTCAATGTATTGGGCCTGAATACTCCCTGAAGAGTGTTAGTATCGTTATCATAAACCCTAACCAGCACGTCGCTGAAAGGCATTCCCTTTTCGTCATAGATGAAACGGGACACTACA
>CAYNFX010000071.1:0-9407 GCA_964396555.1 uncultured Alkaliflexus sp. | reverse complement strand
GTGATTAGTAAGATAGGAAGCCAGAAGGATGTTGTTGCCACGCTGCTGGGGCAGCTTGGCATTGATGCCTCGGACTTCTACTTTAGTAAGGATTTGTTTTGCTCTGATACCGAAGAATATGCATTTTTTACCTATCCTGATGCTTTTGGCTATGTAACCCGGGATTCATACCAGGTATATGACAATGCAGCAAAGCGTTATGTGGTACAGATAGGTGAAGTAAGCGAGACTGACAGCCTGAGAGCTAAGGCTACAATGCAGGTTGTTTCTGCAGATCATTTGAAACGATAAGCTGAAAAAGATGACAAGGAAGGATTTTGAGATAATGGCGCCAGCTGGCTCTTTTGAGTCGCTGAGGGCTGCCATTCAGGGAGGGGCGGATTCAGTATATTTTGGAGCAGGACGGCTGAATATGCGGTCCCGATCGTCGGTCAACTTTTCTTGTGATGACCTTAAGACCATTGCTTCAATATGTCGCGACAATGGACTCAACAGTTATCTGACACTTAACATAGCCCTTTTCGACAACGAACTTGACGAGATGCGTCATATGGTTGACGTGGCGGTGGAAAGCAAGATCTCAGCGGTTATCGCAAGTGATATTGCTGCAATTGAGTATGCCCGTCGTCAGGGTATGGAAGTACATATTTCTACACAATGTAATGTAAGCAATATAGAGGCGGTTAAGTTTTACAGCCACTTTGCCGATGTTGTGGTGCTGGCCCGTGAGCTTAATATGGATCAGGTAAAGACCATACATGATGCAATAATTGAAGATGATGTAAGAGGACCTGCCGGGGATCTTGTACGGATTGAGATGTTTGCACACGGGGCACTGTGCATGGCAGTATCAGGCAAGTGTTACCTGAGCCTGCATCAGTTTAACTCCTCGGCCAACAGGGGAGCCTGTCTGCAATCATGCCGTCGTGGATACATAGTTACCGAGAAGGAATCCGGCTATGAACTTGAAGTTGACAATCAATATATAATGTCTCCAAAGGATCTGAAGACCGTTCATTTTCTCAACAAGATGATAGATGCGGGGGTCAGGGTGTTCAAGATTGAGGGTAGGGCAAGAGGTCCTGAATATGTTAAGACAGTATGTCATGCCTATGATGAGGCTATCAAGGCCATACTTGATGGCAGCTACAATGAGGATAAAATAAGGACATGGGACGAAAACCTCAGTACTGTCTTTAATAGGGGTTTCTGGGACGGATATTACCAGGGTCAGAAGCTAGGAGAATGGAGTCCCAATTACGGTTCAGTTGCCACAAAGAAGAAAGTCTATGTTGGTAAGGTTACAAACTACTTTCCAAAGCTTGGCGTGGGTGAGTTTTTGCTTGAAGCACAAAACCTTTGTAAGGATGATGAGGTCCTGATAATAGGACCTACCACCGGGGTTGTTGAGATAAGTGTTGAAGAGCTCCGTTATGATCTGCAGCCTGTAAGCGAAGTTGTAAAGGGACAGGTCTTCTCTATGCCTGTTGCAGACAAAGTAAGACGCAATGACAAGCTTTACAAGCTCGTTGATGGTACAAAACTAAAGCAGTAGATTCAAAGGAATCTACTGCCTCACAATTGCTTGAACTTCCTAATCAGAGAAGCTTATTTTACATCCTCCCAGCCATTGTTTTTAGCTGATCTGGCTAATGCATCGAGTAACTTCATATTTGCAACTGCATCGCTCACGGATATTGGCATTGGCTTCTTGTTAATCACTGCGTCGGAGAATTCAGAAAACATAATACCGTATGAATCAGCCAGAGGGAAGGTGACATCACGTGTGCCCTGGCCTGTGCTGATAGTCATAACTGCAGGGACATCGTAATAGATATTGAAAGGTATGTGGATCACGATTGAACCTCCGGTGCAGAGAACCTGAACTCTTTGGAAGGGTTCAGAGCGGGTTGAGACGTTGAAGGTAGCCTGGAAGCTGCCGTAATCCACAACACCTGAAGCATTTATATCAGTGTCATTGCTACTGTCAAATTCCATTAAAGAAACTACACGTTTGGGTTCCATTCCGGTAAGGAACCTGGGCACTGAGTTGGTATAACATCCGATATCCATAAGTCCACCACCTCCATATTCGGCAACATTCCTGATATTTGCCGGGTCCGGGTTGTTGTATGAGAATATAGCGTGGATGTGTGTGACAGCACCTAATTGGTTGTATTTGATCATGTCTTTGGCGTGCCTCCAGATAGGATGGAATCTGTACATAAAGGCCTCCATAAGCGGCACTCCTGTTCTTTCTGAAGTTTTGGCCATTATCTCAGCCTCTGCAGCATTCATTGCCAGCGGCTTTTCGCAGAGTACCGGTTTTCTGGCCTCAAGAGCCTTTATCGTCCATTCAGCGTGGAGGTGGTTGGGCAGCGGATTGTAAATAGCATCAACCTCTGGGTGTGCTATCAGTTCTTCGTAAGAACCGACGGCTACAGGGATTGAAAACTCTGATGCGGCTTTCTGAGCCTTTGTTATGTCTCGGGAAGCTATGGCATATATCTCGCAGTTTTCCAGTTTGCTAACCGGAAGGATTATCCTCTTGACAAAGTGGTTGGATACTCCCAGAACTCCGATTCTTATTTTCTTTTGCATAGTTCTATAGTTTGTTTTTATGATCTATTCAACACGGTAATTGTACAAATAGTTGAATTCACCCCCTGTAATCAGGTTAAACCTATAGGCCGAAGACTTCAGGAAGCCAATAGAGAAGCGGCTTACAGCCTTGAGCG
The DNA here is from genome assembly GCA_964396555.1 of uncultured Alkaliflexus sp. Lineage (GTDB taxonomy): Bacteria > Bacteroidota > Bacteroidia > Bacteroidales > Marinilabiliaceae > Geofilum. Next base: position 6,669 of record CAYNFX010000071.1, on the reverse strand, counting down.
GGAAGCCATGGTAGTGGCTTCCATCTCTGTTGATCAGGTGAATCCGGCCTCCGGTTTTTTCAACTACACCGAATTTAACATCAGTATTTGAGAACCTGTATATATCGGCTATGGGAAAGATTTTATTTTCGAAGTCCACTCTCATAATTTCTTTCAGGTTTTTGTCATACAGTATCAGGGCATTCTCTGTGGTGATGAGGTATTCGGGGTTGGGTGAGTTCTCATTAATAAGAGCAAAGTGGTGGGCGACAGGAGTTGACAGCAATGGCTTCAGCGAAGTGTTGCCTGAAGGCAGTTCGATAAGCGCCAGTTCCCCTCCCTGAGTTGTTGTCACAAGGCTTGGTTTGTCTCCGGTACGCCCTCTGAGATAGTAAGGAGAGTTGGCATTGCGGGTAAAATTTTGCGAAGGCTTTGTTCTCTCATCTCCCCTGCGGTCGAGGACATAATTACGATATTCGTCACTAAACACCAGGTAGTCTTTACCCTGAGCACTGAAGTGCTGCAAAGGTTGGGTTACGGTACCCTCATATCTTGGTTGTGACCAGCCAGGATTGATATTGCCAGTCTTGTCGTATAGGTAAAACATCTTGTCTTCTAGAGCGATAAAGATGCGGTATTCCTTGTCGTTGTCGTAGTCGAAGACGTTCAGTCCGTTGGTTGCGTTGGAAGGTAGTGAGACAGGGAAACGAGCCACATGGTTGCCGTTGCGGTCTAGGATATAAATCTTTTCCGCTGTATTGAATAAGTACTGTATCTTATTGTTCTTGTAATAGTCAATCAGGAAGAATTCGCTTAGTACTGGTCCGTCAAGCGTACGTTTCCAAAGGATACGTCCCATACTGTTGATCAGGTACAGATTGTTTTTTTTATCCTGAACCAGGATCTCCTTTTCACCAGTATTATGATTGTCAACCAGAGCCGGCTTTGAAACTAAAGTAGAGTCGAGCCGGCTTTGCCAAATTGTACGTGGTTCCTTGTCTCTATGCGGTGTAAAGTTGGCGTATACCGAGGTATAGACCATGTCGGATGCAGAGGAAAACTGAAGTCCAACAGCATAGAAGTTGTTTAGGGCATTCTTTTGTTCGTTAGTAGGATTGAGCTGTTTTCGGTTCATATTATCTCCTGCAAGGTTAAGTATATGAGCTATTTCACAGAAGATAAAGAAGTTCTCCCTGTAAGAGAAGTTCTCAGCGAATGTTGAATAATAAGGGTGTGTTGAAAGGGTCTTGTTAAGTATGTTGGAATAAAGTACCTGACTTATTGCCTCTGGTTGATCTCCGAAGATTATATAGTTGCGGAAGAAAGCGAAATACCTGGCAGGTACTTCCGGAAACAGTATGCTCCAGTAAGCTTTGAAGATTGCTGTTTCAGGAGTGATGTATAAGGGGAAGCGGGTATCATCATCCAAACGTATCCACTGAGCAGGTTCGGTACTTTGACCATTGTTGCTCATCAGCTCTTCCATCATCTCCATTGTCCTGGCTTCGCCTGTGGTCTTGAATACTAAAACCGGGAGATAGGAGTTACTGCTGTTGCCAGAGATGTAGGCAAAAGCACCTTCTCCATCAATAACAGAGAAGAACAACTCGTCGAAAGAGGTCTTGTGACGGGCTGTGAACTTGTCGTTCAGCTCCTTGATTTTTGCGTGTCTTTCTGTTTCTCCTATAAAGGTGTTAAGGTTGTCCCTGAAATGGCTGTTGGCCACCATTGAATAGCCGGCCATAAAGCGTGTTTCAGCAGGAAGAATATTGATTAATTCAGGTTTTTGTGCCTCAATACCTTTAAATATGGAAGCAAAGCTATCTTCCTTATCGTAGGTGAAACCGTTGAGATAGATAGCATCCTTGCGTACATCAAGATCCAGCTCCGAACTGTTTGCAAAGCGCGACAAAAGCGGGGTCTTGAACAGATCTTTAACATAGCCGTCAAGCATTGAATAGTTTACAATTACTGTTGCCAAACTACCAGACGGCTTTTCATCAAGCAAGCGACTGAAATCAGGCAGGTCGGCGAGAGACTGTTTCTTACTTACTGCACCGACAGCCAGTTCAATTAGCTCAACAGATGGAGACGCAAGTACATAGCCGTTGTAAAGAGTCAGGAATGCATCGAGAGGCCATCCTCCTTCCTTGGTAATCTGAACAGTAAGGCCGCTTGCAGACTTGACAATTGTCGACTTTTCAAGATGCTCCAAGGCCTTTCTCAATTCGGATATTTCTGATCTGCTTTTAAGAGCCGAACTCAATAGCCATTCCCTGGTTATTGTTGAGTCGCTGTAAAAAGAAACAATAAAAGGTCTTGATAGAATCTCACTTACCGGAACTTTGTTGAAAAAATTAGTTGAGTCTATACTGCTAACAAAGTCTGTAAGGGACTTGTAAGTAACAAACTTCCCTAGTTCTGACTTGAACTCAGTACCGGTGGAAAGAGCCCTTTTCAGCTCCTCCGGCTTGTTAACTTTCATCATGATTGCAGTACCTTTAGGTACTGCAAGAACGGGGTTGATATTATCAAGCTGCTGATTCTTATGCAGATAAAGCACGGAGGCAACAATAATCGCACAAAGCAACAGGATACCTGCAATTGTCAACTGTTTTCCCGGCATAAGTCTCTTATATTTTGAATGTTATTAATCAACTATCTTACAATTGCTAGCTTGGTCACACCTGACATAGACCCATCCTCGTTTGCAACAAAGATGAGGTAGATGCCTGACTTGACTTCGTCGCCCCATAGGTTGCGTCCGTCCCAGAGTGCCTGTCCTCCCACGGAGGAGGTTTCGTAGACCAGACGGCCGGATGAATCACTTATTTTGACAGTACTTCCGGCAAGCAGTCCGGTAATTGTTATCTTTCCTCTATACTCTGGTCTTACGGGGTTAGGATAAGCATAAATACTGGAATACGTGGTACTGCTCTTAGTGGCAGTGCCTGCAAAGGATATTAGCCCTTCGCCGGTAGCAAAGTAAACCACGCCAGTATTTTCGTCAATTGTTATCGCATTAATATAATCCGATGGCAGAGGAGAATTGGTTGTATTGAACGATTCAATCTGTCTGGAGCCATCAGCTGAAACCAGGTAAACCCCTGAGCCTTCTGTGCCGATCCATTTTCTGTTGGCAGGATCCACTGTAATTGCCGTGATTACCTTGCCATCAAGCAGATAGTCTGCCGTTTGCGTTCCGTCATTACGGGCAATCTTGATCTTGGAAAAGACCGGTTTTTCGGTTGTGAATATTTTTTGTGGTCTATATTGCACGGCCACTCCGTTGTCCGTACCTATCCATATGAAACCGTTCTGGTCTTCGGTGATGGCAGTAATCTTGTTGGATATCACCACGCCCTCTTCATCCCATAGTTCGAGATGTCCCTTATTACGCGAATCTTTATCGTACATTATTGGAACTGCGCTGCGATAAATATCATCGCGTTCATCTTTGGGAGTCCCATTGTCATTCCAAATAAACAGACCTACAGTTGATACCGGAATGCCTGACTCGCTCTGCGCTCCCTGTCTGACGACGACCGACCACATATCGCCATTTGAAGCCTGCATAAAATGGGTTAGCGTAAAGACATAGGATATTGCTCCGTATGAAAAGCGTTTGTAACTATCGTCAGCCGGGAAGTATGCCACAAGTCCGTTGGGCACCTGTGAGTTGGGCATCCACAGTACGTTGTTTTTGTCAAAAGCAGTTGATGCAACCCTTACATATCTGGAGGTGTTGGCGAAAATATTCTGGAAGCCATTGTCCGAAGTGAAATGATGCCTATCAACCTGAGGCGTATTACCAGAGGCATCAACTTCAAAAACGCCACTACCCCAAGAAGAAATAAAGACATTATCAGGATTTTGGGGATTGGCAGTAATATGAAGGAGGTCGATAGCACCCGTAAGCATTGGTGAGTTTGTGGTATTCAGAATGTTCCATCCCTTGCTGCTAAGTACCGAAATATGTGGTGTACGTTGGGCATTGTTCCAGGCACTTGTTGTTGATCCCGGCACTACCCAAAGCTTATCACCGGCAAACATTATATCATGGGTCATATTGCTTGCAGGTCCGGCAGGCAGGTAGCTATCCCACTGGTCCTGTTCCTTGTTGCATAGAATTGCAAAAGTATTGTGGGCAGACCATAGTTTTCCACCGGCAGCTATAAGTGCATCTCTGAATGCAGCAGACTGCTGAGTTTCACCTATAGTGGGACTTCCGTATGTTTCTTGTTGTGACAATGAGGTATTGTAGGATCTTATTCCAGCATTTGCTGTGACCAGTAGTTTTTCGCCATTACTCCACAGGCTGTAAAAGCCTGCGATTGTTGCAATGGTCTGGATTGTTCCATCCACCTGCATGAATTCGAGGATGTTGGAAGCCCCTCTGCTGCCCCTTGCTGCTACTATACCTCCGGCAAAAGAAGCCAGGTCAGAATATTCATTAGAAGTTGGTGAGATATGTTCCCAGGATTCATACAGGTGACGGGTTGGGGAATTAATTGCAACCCTCTTTAGTCCAGCAGCAGTGGCAGCGTAAATAAATTCGCTGTCGGCAACGATGCGGTTGACCTTTAGGTCAACTGCATCGTTGCCTATGTAATAGGTTGAACGAATCTCAAGTCTTTCAGGATCCAGTTCCATAATCCCAAATCCTGTCGCCACCAGCACGATATCACCCAGGGGCAGAAAATCGTTTATCTTCTTATCTGAATCCAGTTGTTTGATCTTGAGGATATTAATATTGTCTATCCTTCCGTTTCTCAGGATGTCAATATTGCCATTCTCATAGCCGACAAGTAAAGATTTGTCAGAGGGGTTGTATGCCAGGGCGCTGATAAAGTAGTCAGATAGGCCGTTGATTCTGGTAAGGCTGCGTACCGAGTTGTCAGCTTTTTCGACGATAAGTAAACCTAGTCTGGTTGCTCCGGCAATTCTGTCAGGAGTCTCAGCAATTTTGGTTACCTGGTTGTATGCAAAGTGGGTATTCCAGTTGTTTGAGGCAGCGAAGGCACCGCTGCCGGATATATTGAGATAGCCGACCAGTGCGCAAATAGTTGCGGTTATTATATTGCCTGTGTACTTCCCCTTTACATTCATATCATGCCTTTACAACTGGTCTAGGAATTTTACCAACTCATCTGTAGCCAGTTTTCGGTGGCTTATACTGTTTTTAGTATCAGCATCCATCTCTGCGAAGCTTAATTCATAACCCTCAGGAACAAAGATCGGATCGTATCCAAATCCACTGCCACCTTTGGCTTCGGTAGAGATTTTGCCGTTGACAGTACCTTCAAAGAGGTGTTCCTGTCCGTCTATAATTAGAGCTATCACAGTACGGAACCTGGCTTTTCGGTTGCTTTCACCATTAAGCTCTCTCAGTACAAGAGCTACATTTTCCCGGCTGTCTTTATTCTCCCCTGCATAGCGGGCAGAAAATACACCCGGAGCGCCATTCAGGGCCTGGATCTCAAGACCAGTGTCATCGGCGAAACAGCTAATACCAAAGCGTGAATACAGGTAGCGGGCTTTGATCAGCGCATTCTCCTCAAGAGTACTGCCCGTCTCCTCCACGTCGTCGTAGCAGTTGAGGTCAGCCATGGTGACAAGCTCAAATCTGGGCGGGAGTATCTGCCTTAGTTCATTGACCTTGTGTTTATTGTTTGTAGCGAACAGTATTTTCATCGTTGAGTTTTTGCATTGCCTGGGCAAAGAGCCGGAAGGCTTGTGAAATATAAGTTTTTATCGCGAAAATATGAAAAAGCTAAGTCATATAAAAAAAGAGGCTGACCCAACCAGGGTCAGCCTCTTTTTTTTGGAGAAAAGTTTTGCTATAAATATCCGTATCCGTACTTCATAAGGTCAGTGCGTGGGTTAATCACCATTACAGGAATACGTGCATTGTTAGCAATAATGTATTGTTCCTGAGCACCTATAACGTAATCATGGAAAGCGATATCCCTGGTTGTCATTATAAAGATAATGTCTGCATCTCTTTCTTTTGAAAACTCGATAGTTTCCTGGCTGAAGGGAGCAGTATTCTTTGAGAGAACCAGTTCGTAGTCGATCTTCTTTTCTTCCATGAAAGTCTTGCAGAACACCAGGTTGGCCTTAGTCCTTGGATCGAGCACGCCTTCCTTGGAGGTAGCAGAGAACAGCAAGATCTTGGCAGGGAAATACTTTGCCATCAACTGAACATATTTCAGCTTTTCCTTGTTTTCAGTCTTGAAATCTACCGGGAAGACAAACTTGAGTGGTTCGTTTTTTGATTTAGGCGAGTCCTGAACGACGAGGAATGGAACTTTAGAACCCACGATTACCTTCAAGGCCCAGCTGCCGGTGATTTTTTGCATTCCCTTAATCCCGTGGGTTCCCATTACTATCATAGTTGCATCAACGTCATGGGCAACCTGGTTGATTGTCTTAAAGATGGTACCGGTTCTGACAATACCGGATGGTTTCACATTGTGCAATTCATTGATCTTTTGGATCTCAACTTCAAGTTGCTGCTCCATCTCCTTTATTTCGGAGGCTTTCTTGACTATGTGCAATAGGGCGATGCCGGTATTGAAGTTTTTAGCCAGGTATACAGCGTGGGCAACAGCATTCATTGCGACCTCAGTGAAATCGTATGCAACTAAGATGCTATTTTTTAGGGAGTCCATAATAAATCAGTGATTC
>CAYNFX010000070.1:0-9478 GCA_964396555.1 uncultured Alkaliflexus sp. | reverse complement strand
AGGAATGATCCGTTTATTATGGCGTATTATCAGGCTGCATCTGACTGGGTATGGGAGAATATTGATGTACCAGGTGGTGCTTCCAAGAAAGGTGAAGGCTATGTATCAAGCTATGGCAATAATGAGTACTACGCTGGAACATCGGCATATTACAACAATGTTGACTGGAGGGTACAGGCTGCACGTAATCAAAGTCCTTCAGGATATCCTTCAAGCATGAGCGATGCTCAGGTGCTTCAACTGCTTCAGGAAAGATTGATTGAGGTTATGGGAGAAGTACTTGAAATCATGCATCCAGATGTAGCCCCTATTCAGGGAGTAGACATAACCTATACTATTAATGTAGCTATTTACAGTGGACCAACAGTCACTGATGTCACTCACACTCTTGTGTACAAGTTAGTAGGTGTAGGTGAGTTTGAATATGTAGAAGACAGCTTTAAAAAGATTGGAGAATAATTATGATAGTTAGGGTATAATCCAATTAAAGTCGGGTAAATAAGGGGCTGATCCTTGCCGGGATCAGCCCCTTTTGATAAACAAACAGGGCGCAATTCCTTAAGGAATCACGCCCTGTTTTATATTATGCGTTTTATTGGTTTGCCTTATTCTGAGGCAACTGGCTCAAAGCTGAAAGCCTTAACCATATTGTTAAAGATATCAGTATTTTTGAGAATACCCATAAAGAGTTCGGCACCCGGACCATAGGCAAATACTGGAACCATAACAGCAGTGTGGTCCGTTGATGCAAATTTGGCGCTTACCTTACCTTTAGAAATGTCACCTTTGTCGATTGTAAGACCGCCTGTTTCATGGTCTGCGGTTACAATTACAAGAGTCTCTTTGTTTTCGGCTGCAAAAGCAAGAGCAACTCCAATTGCGCGGTCAAAATCCAGGGTTTCCAACACAACCTCTGATATGTTATTGGCGTGTCCGCCCCAGTCTATACGCGATCCTTCAACCATTAGGAAGAAACCGTTTTCGTTGTTTTTCAATACTTCAATAGCCTTATTGGTGGCATCAGGAAGCATATCGCCACGCTCAGGATAGGAAGGGTTATGCTCGTCTGCGGTGAGTATTGCCATGGGAGCAGAGTCTTCGGAGGCTGCTTCTTCCAGTGAGTTGAATACCTTGTAGCTTAGGTTCTGCAACTCTTCAAGTAGGTTGCGCCCATCCTTCCTCTTTGCGAAATTATTACGGCCACCACCGATGAAGATGTCTATTCCGCTACCTACAAAATCGGCAGCAATTGCTTCATACATCTCTCTGCTAGGCTGATGAGCAATAAAGGAAGCAGGAGTCGCATGCGTAATGGCAGATGTGGATACCAGTCCTGTTGCCTTGTTGTTTTCTTCACTCAGGTAAAGGATGGACTTAATTGGATTTCCATTCTCATCCATTGCAACAGTACCGTTATTAACCCTCTGGCCAGTAGCTATAGCTGTTCCGCCTGCGGCAGAGTCGGTTATGTAGTTGTCAGCACTTTGGGTCTGACTAAAACCGATATGCTTCATTTGCTTCAGGTTCAGATTATCCTGGTTGGCGGTCATTGCTGAATAGATCTGAGTTACACCCATTCCGTCTCCAATTAGCAATATAATATTCTTTGGTGCTGAGGAAAACTCAACCTCTTCAGGTAAAACCACGCTTTTATGAGGTGAGGGATTTTCAAAGACATATTTAGGATCAGTAGCTGAGGTTTTTGATGCTTGTCCACAGCCAACACCAAGGCTGAGGACCGCAATGGATAGTAATAGAGAAAGTAATCTCATTTTCTTTTTGTTTAAAATTTATCGAATGCCAAAAGTATAATTATCAATGCTTCATCATGGTATTAAACAGGTATGAAGCATGTATGTTTGAAATTGTAATATTAGTATTTCCGGACGACTTAACCTGAAATATTTTAATCGAATCGATTTACTTAAGTTTAAGATTACATAATTTATTAATTAGAGGCACTTGCAAAATAATTTAAGTGTACTTAAATTAGCAACAAATCAGTTTGATAAGATGTCCATTTCGATTGATAATTTTCTTAAGACTATTTTTCTCCTTAGTCAGGAAAAGCCTGGCGAGGTGAGCAGATCTCTTCTTGCTTCCCATCTAAATATTAGTTCGGCGGCTGTTACTGATATGTCCAGAAAGCTAGCTGTCAGTGGGCTTGTTGATTATGAGCCGTACAAGGAACTTACTTTGAGTGAGGAGGGCAAGGCAGAGGCCCTTAAGATTATTCGTAAACACCGTCTGTGGGAGCTTTTCCTGCATCAGGTTTTGAAACTGGACTTGAAGGCTGTTCACGAAGAAGCCGAGCGTCTTGAACATCACAGTTCTGATGCTTTGATGAATAAAATTGAGGCTTTTCTTGGTTTTCCAAACTTTGATCCTCACGGAGAACCCATTCCTGGCCGGGATGGTGAGATGCCTGTGCATATTGGGCTTGAATCTCTGTGTGAAGTGGAGGATAACAGGGATTATGTGGTGTCAAGACTAATCGTAAGGGAACCTGAAATTTTTGACTTGTTTGAAAGCTACGGGATTCGTCCCGGGGTTCTGATCAGGAACCTAAGAAACTTTGATTTCGACAAAAGCAGGGAAGTAAAAGTCGGGGATCGCAAGATGATCTTGTCTGAAGAACTGGTACAGAGAATATTTGTATCTATTAAAGAAGTATAATATGGGTGAAATAGAGGTTAGTAACATAATGTTGGCTTTGGGATTGACTCTGCTGGCAGGTTTGTCAACTGGAATTGGTAGTGCAATGGCCTTCTTTGCCAAGCGTACTAATACCCGCTTCCTTTCAATATCTTTGGGTTTTTCTGCCGGTGTGATGATCTATGTTTCCTTTGTGGAGATTTTCTTGAAGGCGAAAACCCAACTTTCTTTGGAATATGGCGATACTACCGGAACATGGATTACTGTATTTTCTTTTTTTGGCGGCATTTTATTAATAGCGCTTATTGACAGGTTTATCCCCAAAGGAGAAAACCCACACGAGATTGGGAAGGTGGAAGATATGACCGAGGAACAAAGGCAAAGGAAAACAAAGGAAAAAAGGATGATGCGTGTGGGAGTAATGACGGGATTGGCAATCGCTATTCACAACTTTCCCGAGGGCTTGGCAACTTTTACTGCTGCCCTGGCTGATCCGAACCTTGGTATTGCAATTGCAGCTGCAATTGCAATTCACAATATCCCTGAAGGTATTGCCGTTTCAATTCCGGTATTCTATGCAACTGGCAGTAAACGTAAGGCATTTCGCTATAGCTTTATTTCAGGACTTGCAGAACCATTGGGTGCATTGATAGGTTTTGGTCTGCTTATGCCCTTTATGGGACCCCTGCTTTTTGGGATTATCTTTGCCTCTGTAGCTGGTATTATGGTGTTTATCAGTCTTGATGAACTACTGCCTGCTGCTCGTGAGTTTGGTGAACACCACCTTTCAATATATGGACTCGTGAGTGGTATGGCCGTTATGGCATTGAGTCTTTTACTTATGATGTAAGGGGGGATATCTTTTGAGAATACTAAATGCAGATGGTAAGGAGTGAGCGATTTAAGAATGTTATAGCCTGGTTTCAGGAGAATATGCCGGTTGCGGAAACCGAACTGCATTACAGTAATCCTTATGAATTGCTTGTAGCAGTAATCCTCTCCGCTCAATGTACCGACAAGCGGGTCAATATGATAACACCCATGTTCTTTGAGCGTTTTCCTGAGGCTGAGTCCCTTGCGAGGGCCGAAGTGGAGGAGGTCTTTGAATATATCCGTTCTTGCAGCTACCCCAATAACAAGAGTAAGAACCTTGTGGGGATGGCCCAGAAGCTGATAGGTGAATTTGGTGGAGTAGTACCTTCTGATGTGGATGAGTTGCAAAAACTGCCAGGAGTAGGACGAAAGACTGCAAATGTGATAGCTTCTGTGGTATTTAATAAGCCTGCTTTGGCTGTAGATACCCACGTATTTCGTGTCGCGGCACGTATTGGTTTGACTAAAAATGCCAAGACCCCCTTGGAAACAGAGAAACAGCTTGTGAAGTATATCCCTGAGGACCTTCTGGTAATAGCACACCATTGGCTAATCCTGCACGGACGCTATGTGTGTATTGCCAGAAAACCCAAATGTGATGAATGTGGACTCAGGGATTGCTGCGAATACTACTCAAATCTGAAACAAAAGTAATTATACCCAAAGACCTTTCTGGGGATATAGACCTGACTCATGGAGCTTAAGCAGTGACTCCTGAACCATGGGGCGGTCTTCACGGTAAGTAACACCAAACCAGCGGGATGATGTGTTGATGACCTTTACTGTCGCCTTGCCGTTTTTGACCATGTTATCTGCCTGAGCATTGAAGTAAAATTCTGACTTCATTTCGCTTCCTTTTACTTTGAGGAATTCCTTGAACCCTTCTTCAAGCTGGGCAAGGAAACCCTGCTTGAAGATCCAGAAATTCATTGACACAGGAACGTCTCCCCTAAGTTCTTCCTTGTTGTTTTCCTCATAGAAGAAAATATTTTCGCCTTCGTATCCTATCTTGGTACGCTCTACAACATGGGTGAGGAAGTTGTTAGCATCTACTCCGCAAACACCCCTTGATACGGTACCGTGTTCAGAAAGGGTGTTTCTAAGTGCATAGCCAATCATAGCATAAGCATTCTCTTCGCTGCTTACGTTGAGAAACTCAGCAGCTTTTATATAGGCATCCCTGCCGTAAAAGTCGTCTGCATTGATTACTGCAAATGGAGTGTCAATCACGTCCTTTGCCATAATCATTGCATGACCTGTGCCCCATGGTTTTTCACGGCCTTCGGGAACTGAAAATCCTGCAGGTAGCTTGTCCAGGCTTTGATATACATAGGTAGTTTCAATCCTTCCCTTGAGGCGGGGCTCGAATCTTTCCTTGAAAGCTTCAGCAAAATCTTCGCGTATAACAAAAACAACCTTTCCAAAGCCTGCCTGTATCGCATCGTATATAGAGTAATCGATAATCGATTCACCAGAGGGGCCAAGTTCGTCCATTTGCTTTAGTCCCCCGTAACGGCTGCCCATTCCGGCAGCAAGTATTAGTAGTGTAGGTTTCATTATTCAGTTTATTTTGTTTTCGAAGGCAAAATTGCAACTAATTCCTCAACTAATCAAAACAGCCGCAGGGACACTGCGGCTGTTTATTGAAATTTCTTAAAAGTCTGTATTTTTGTCCATGCTTATTACTACCTCAGGACCTACTCTAAAGTCAATCCTGTTATTCCTTTAGCCATTTGTTTAGCCATTCTGCAAATTCCCTTTGCCACAGTATGCCATTTTGTGGTGACAACACCCAGTGATTTTCTTCGGGAAAAAACAGGAAGCGGGCTGGGATATCCTGAATCCTGGCGGCATTGAAGGCTGCCATACCCTGAGTGTAGGGTATGCGGAAGTCCTTTTCTCCGTGGATTACAAGTATTGGTGTATCCCACTTGTCGGCAAAGAGGTGAGGTGAGGCACTGTATTGCTTATTGGGATGCTTCCAGTATGGGCCTTTCATATCCCAGTCAACAAAGAACGACTCCTCGGTGGTCGTGTACATCATATCACTGTTGAATATGCCGCAATGGGCAATAAAGGCTTTAAATCGCTTGTTGTGATTGCCTGCAAGCCAATATACCGAGAAGCCACCATAGCTGGCACCAACTGCTCCAAGCCGGGTCTCGTCAATAAAGGGTTCTTTTGAAAGGGCATCTACTGCGCTCAGGTAATCCTTCATGTTCTGACCTCCATAGTCGCCACTTATCTGTTCATTCCACTCCGTTCCAAAGCCCGGCAGACCCCTGCGGTTTGGTGCTATCACTATATAGCCATTGGCAGCCATCATCTGGAAGTTCCACCTAAGGCTCCAGAACTGGCTTACTCCGTCTTGAGGACCTCCCTGGCAATACAGGATGGCCGGGTATTTCTTAGAAGGATCGAAATAGGGAGGATAAATAACCCAAACGAGCATATCTTTGTCATCAGTTGTCTTGACCCATCTTTCCTCAACATCACCAAGAGTGAGTTGAGACAGTATTGGTGTATTGATATTGGATATATTGGTAGCAGAGCCGCTCGTCAGGTCTATGCTGAAGATTTCTGAGGGCGAGCTGATACTCATGCGCACTGCTACTAATACCTCTCCTGCATTGAATACCTGAACGAAGTCTTGCATACCTTCAGTAACCTTGCTTATCTCACCGCTTTGCAGATCGATAGCATGAATTTGTTCGGTAGCATTTACATTTGAAACAAACCAGATAAAGGGTTTTTCTCTGTCCCATACAGGTGATGCAACATTATGATCGAATGATGCGGTCAGGTCAGCTTTCTCACGACTTGACATGTTCATCAAAAAGAGGCGGTTCTTGTCAGCTTCATAACCATCCCTTTCCATGCTTTCCCAGATCAGCTTGCTACCGTCAGGAGAGAAGACGGGATTCTTATCATAGCCCATCATTCCTTCGGTAAGGTTTTCAGTAGCACCAGTTTCAATATTGTACAGATACAGGTCTGAATTTGTAGAGAAGGCATAATCCCTTCCAACCAGCTTTTTACATGAATATACAATGTTCTTGCTGTCGGGAGACCATGCAATCTGTTCCATACCACCAAAGGGTTTCATAGGAGTGTCAAAGCGCTCTCCTTCCAGAACATCTTTGCCTGAAGTGATAAGACTTTCTTCGCTGTATGGAGCTATAAACAGGTGGTTGTATGTATAGTCATGCCATGAATCCCAGTGCCTGTACATCAGATCCTCTTCAATCCTGGCATTTGCCATAGGTAGGTCCGGATATAGGTCATTTACAGATTGGTCAAGCTTTACAGCTTTGATATAAGCCAGTTGCTTCATATCAGGAGAGTAAAGGTAACCGCTGATACCACCTTCTACATCTGTGATTTGCTTACGGGCACTGCCATCGATGTTCATCTCCCAAAGCTGCATGCTTCCTGATTCTGAACTTAGGAAGCTGATTTTTTGTCCATCAGGACGCCAGCCCGGTTGGGCTTCATTAAATTTTGTATTGGTGATCTGTTTTACTTCTCCACCTATTGCAGGAACTGTATACAGGTCAGTATAGGATTTGTTCTCACTGATATTGGTGTAGGTAACTCCATATACCACAGTGCTGCCATCGGGTGAGAGGGCTACCTCACTAAGACGGCCAAAAGACCAAAGGACTTCCGGAGACATTATATCCGATTTCAATACCAGGTCACGGTTGTTAAAGGAGCCTTCCGGGGTTTCCGTTTTCTCGTTACAGGCGCCTAGGGCCAGGGTCAATGTTGCTATATACAATACGCGTTTCATATAATATCTCTGTTCATTTTAGATTACTCAAGTTCGAGGGTTACAGGACAGTGATCACTGCCCATTATATTGTCAAGGATATCTGCACTTTTGATGCGAGGTAGGAGAGTGGGACTAACAATGAAGTAGTCGATTCTCCAGCCTATGTTCTTGCCACGTGCCCCGGCTCTGAAACTCCACCAGCTGTATTTATCAGTACGATCGGGAAACAGGTGTCTGAATGTGTCAACAAAACCGCCACCTACATAGCGGTCCATACCGTCAATCTCTTCCTGCATAAAGCCGGCAGCCTTATTGTAGTTTTCCTTTGGTCTGGCCAAGTCAATACTTTTGTGTGCAACATTAAGGTCACCGCATACAATCACCGGCTTGGATTTCTCAAGATTCTTAAGATAGTTGTAAAAGTCAAGATCCCATTCCTGGCGGTAATCAAGTCGTTTCAGTTCGCTTCCTGAATTGGGGACATATACATTTACCAGGTAGAAGCTGTCATACTCTGCACATATCACACGACCCTCCTGATCATGTTCCGGTTTGCCAATATCATAGGTGACACTTATGGGAGCCGTTTTGGTAAGAATCGCTGTTCCCGAGTACCCCTTACGTTCAGCAGAATTGCTGTATATATTGTACCTGTCCTTCAGTGGTTCAAGGCTTTCTTCGACCTGGTGCACCTGAGCCTTGGTTTCCTGAAGGCACAGAATATCCGGGGAAAGATTTTCAATATCCTCAAAAAAGTTCTTTTGGGTTACGGCCCTTATACCGTTTACATTCCATGATATTAGCTTCATATCCTCCATTGTATTACTGTTGTTGACCCACCGAAATCTAGCATTATTTTATCTTTCAAAAAATGATAATTAGCTGATCGGTTTAATAATATAGTGCTTCAATAATAAACTCAAATGAGCGCTCTTTGTTTCCGTCAATCGTATATTGATCCATAGTTCTGGCACCCCATCCGTCGTTTCCTCCGACACCGTGTATCTCGCTGTCTATGTTAAGGTTGATATAATCCCTTTCAGGAAGCTGGAAGGGATAGTCAGCCTTTTCAAGATCCTCTTCCGAGTATGTCCATGCCCTGAAATTAAACAGATCTATGCCCTGGATCTTGATTAGTGGCATATCGAAACCTGCAATGCTAAGGTTGCGAACATCGCTTCTGTTAGCATTATCCTGAGGCTTGGCATAGTCAACCATAATGCTGTCAATAGGTAACTTATACCTCCCAATCATATAGCCCGATTTCCTGTCGGGATAGTTTTCATGAGGACCACGACCATACCAAGCAAAAGTTTCATAAGCTGGTGATACTTGCACTCTGAAACCAAACTTAGGCATCAGTGGGATGTCTGTTTTATAAGGGCTGTAATGTGCTTTAACTTTTAGCTTTCCCGTTCCGTCAACAGAATAGGTTAGGGTGTACCATGCCCCTACGGGCAAATCAAACTTATACTCAATACTTAATATTCCTTCATTCTGCCAGGTTCGGTATTCCTTCAGTGTACGTTGTTCAGCTGCATCTCTCCATGCACCCAGGCGGTTGTTGTAGTTGTTTTGCAACTGGTTAGCATTGGCTGGCTTCCAGAAATAGGGTTCCATTATTCCTGCCAGGATCCCCCTCCCGTCAACAGTCCATGAAGTAAGGGCTCCGGTTTCTGCATCAAATATGTAAACTGAGCCTGCTGATTCTATTATGATCTCTTTGCATGTTTGACTTAAGGATGGTTTGCCAGCGTCTTTTGATAACGCAGGTTTTTCACCTGGCGATACAGCAAACTGTTCCCAGGCAACTACAAAACCTTTTTCTGCCCAGGGATGGTTTTGTTTCAGAAGGGCATAAACATTCAGAATCAGTTCTCTTCTTTCTGCTACCTTAGTTTCTATTGTCAATATGTCTCCGGTTGGTGATACATTGCCTTTTGCTATTACCACCCCGCCTTCCATCCATTCATAACTGTAGTCAAACTCATCCAGACTGGTAAAGAAATACTTGTTTTTCAGTTTTATTTGATCAGTGCCGTTAAGGGTAAACTCTATATTCTGATATGTCCTGGCAACCTGATAGAAGTGGGGGTTGGGTACTCTGTCAGCTCGTATCAGCCCATCAATGCAAAAGTATCCGTGATTTGGATGGTCATCAAAACTGCCGCCATA
>CAYNFX010000069.1:4564-9838 GCA_964396555.1 uncultured Alkaliflexus sp. | reverse complement strand
CCTGTCAAAGGACTTGGATCAGCAAAGAAACATACAGCCGTGGCCGGCTATGACCCTGGTAAGGGACAACTATTCTTGTATGTAGGAAAGAAACGTGGTGGTCGGTTAGTAGCATATGAAAATCATGCTAAGAAGGGATTACGTCATGTCTATACCCCTTCAGGAGGAGTTGACAAGAAGATATACAGGGAAACACAGATTTCATTAACAGCCAACGGAGATGCTTATTTTATCAGTAATCATCATGCCGGACAGGGCGGTTTTGATATATGGTATGCACCACGCAAGGGCAAATCCCGCTTTGGTAAGGCCATTAATCTTGGTCCGGTAGTCAATACAGCAAATGATGAAGTCTCAGTCTATATCACCCCTGATGGTAATACCCTGTATTTTGCTTCAGATGGTCATATCGGTCTGGGAGGCTATGATCTGTTCAAAAGCGTAAAGGATGCTAACGGACAATGGAGTCGCCCGGAAAACCTGGGTGAACCAATTAATTCCGAATATCACGATGTGTTTTACTATCCTTCATCTGACACCCTTTCATTCCTGATGTCGAGCAACCGTCCAGAAGGTTTTGGGGGAATGGATATCTACAGGGTCATAACCGAACTGGCAGTGCCTGATTGACAGGACATCTAAGCAGATAAGAAAGTGGTGAGTTGAATCTAAGTCTTAGTTCTATATCAAAATAAAAAGCAATCACCTGCCTTCCGGCAGGTGAGATTAAAGAGACAGGTATGAGCAATAAAAGAAATATAAGATTCAGGGATTTTATAGGGCTATCATTAATCGCGATGACAGTGCTGTATTCCTGCAAGGGAGATGATATAATAGTCAATGAGCTGGACGATGATATGCGTTCAATTTCTATTGCCGGACCGTTTATCTCAGCCAGTTATACATTACAGGATTTCCTCGAAGATCTGGAGGGAGACGGTATCTTTTCAGACGAGGATGGACTACTCTACTACCAGACTCGTCAGGATGTTGAGATAGACTGGGATGATCTGGTTACCCTCAATGATGTAAACAGTGCATGGAATCATTACATTCCTCCATTCAATACAGGTTCAGGCGATAATGGCAGCTTTGAGTTTTCCGACAGGGCAATTCTAAGTCATAGGAATGATGTACGGTACGACAGTCTGGATCTGACTGCCGGAATGCTGAGAATTGCAATAGCGACACCCTATGGGCTAAGCGGCACGGTGACGGTAGATTGTCCGGGTATGACAAGCGGAGGAGAACCTGTAAGCATAACCTTTACAGTGTATGGCAACGGAATGGTAAGTCCCGAAGAGTTCAGCCTGCCACTCGAAGGAATGCACATTGATTTGGAAAGCAATGATGAGGCACCATACCAAAGTAGTCTCAGGGTTAATACCCGGGCTGCATTGGAAGGATTATCCTACGGTGGTGATCTCACTGTTTACTTTAGCCTGTCTGATATGGAGGCTGAAGCTGCATACGGATACTTCGGCACTCAGGAGACCACCAAGACAGATGTTGAACTAGATTTCGAACTCTTCGACGAGATAGACGATC
Source organism: uncultured Alkaliflexus sp. (assembly GCA_964396555.1). Taxonomy (GTDB): domain Bacteria; phylum Bacteroidota; class Bacteroidia; order Bacteroidales; family Marinilabiliaceae; genus Geofilum. The sequence goes on along the minus strand of CAYNFX010000069.1, from coordinate 8,290 downwards.
TCAAGGACAGGGTCAGGGTAGATAGGATTTCAATCAGCATCCAGCTTCACAACAGCATTGGAACACCATTTTATGTAGAGACCAGAAACATGAGGTTTTATAAAGATGACGACGAAGATCCATATGAATACCTGACCGTGGATGGCAGCAATACACTGGTTATTGACAATGTGCCCGCATCAGTGGGTGGTGAACCCGGCTTTGCTGAAGTGGTAATAGATGATAAATCTGATTCCAACGTGCTGGATATAGCAAACGGCTTCCCTCGTTCGATGAAGCTTGACATCTTCTCAAGAAGCAATCCTGATGCCGGCTCAGACCCTGAGTCTGAGCCTCTCAACTACAAGTTGGCTGGCCAGGATCTTGTAGCAGCTTTGGTTGCAAAGATTCCATTTGCCATTTCCGCTACAGGTTATGAAAGGAGAGATACGATAGAATTCGACTTCAACGATATGATAGAAGGTTCAGAAAATGAAGTAGAAAGCATTGAACTGGCCTCAGTCTACTTTGATTTTGAAAACGGACTTCCGCTCAGCATTTCGGCAAGTGCCTATGTGATTGACGGAAACGGCGATTTAATTAATTACATGCTGGATGAGGGAACTTCCATTATTATAGCAGGAACAGCTGCAAGACCTGAGGCTTCATCATTTAAGGTGGACCTTACAGAGGACCAGATAGAGGCATTCAGGCAACGTGAGGCAAAGCAATTGATATTGCACTACGAAGTGATGACCGGAAAGAATGGAGAGAGTGTTGAGATCACAAATAAGGGCAGTCTGAGGGCTAAGATCTCACTCAGTGCTAAGGGTACTATACCCAACTAATCGGTAAAAATTGGTAATGATGTCAGGAAAAAGAAGATATACGGTGCTCAGGAGCGTAGCACTATTGATGTTGATGGTCTGCCCGGCCCTAACCGGGCAGGCGCCAATGAGTACCTATTTTATGGAGACAATACCACAGGTAAGGCAGATTAACCCTGCAATGATGCCAAGGGCCAACGGTTTCTATACCTTGCCAGGTATCGAACTGATGGTGGGTAGTGATTTGTCATTTTCAAATATTTTCCAGGACAAGGGCAGTGAGTGGGTATCACCTTTGAGCAGGCGCTTTGATTACGATAAGCTGTATCGTGCTACCGGTAAGGTTTTTAATGTAAACGAGCAGACCACTGTCGATATATTGGGCTTTGGATTCAGGAGGGGTCGTGACTATTTTTCAATATCGTATTCAATAAAGGGAGATCTGAATGCCGGACTGCCTCGTGACCTTTTCAAGGTAACCGAGAAAGGCTTTGCCGACGGCTCTGTTTTTGACTTTTCTACCCTCCGGATGAAGACTCAGTTGTATAAGGAGATAAGCATTGGTTATTCCCGTGAGTGGAATGAAAAGCTCAACGTTGGTATTAATGTCAAACCTTTGTTTGGTATGGTCGCCGGCATGACCGATATCAACAGACTGGAATTGCGCACCTCAAGAGAGAAGTATGAAGTGCTGGTTGACGGAAGCATTCGTGTGTCAGCACCTGTTGAGATTACAGAAGGAGTGCCAGGTGAGTTTCCTGAAGATATTGAAGGGCGTGAACTTGAAGATAGTGAGATGAGAGCTTACCTGTCTGGTTTCAGAAATCCAGGTTTCGCAATAGACCTTGGTGCCGTGTACAAGTTCAATGACAAATGGCACTTCTCGGCTGCAGTCAACAACCTTGGATTTATAAGTTGGAAGAGCGATCTAAATTCGCTAAGCTTTAAGGGTAACTACAGTTTTGAAGGACTGGAGCTTGACGGATCCAACAAAGACGATCTTGATGATGCACTTGAAGCAATAGGTGATTCTCTTAAATCGATTATTAATTACAGCACAGGACACGGGAAGTTCAGTACCTCACTTGTTCCTGGTATCTGGTTGGGGGCTGAGTATCATCTCAACCACTACATGTCTTTTGGATTTATTTCGAGGAGCATGTTGCAGAAGAACAATTTCAGGGAAGACCTGAATATTTCGGCCAACTACAAGCCATATTCCTTTGTCTCGGTAAATGTAAACTACAGCTACTGTTTCAATGGAGCCAATGGGCTGGGAACCGCACTGTCTGTGCTATTGGGCCCATTGCAGATATACGCTGTAGCTGATTATGTCCCTGTACGTTACTCAAATGTGATAATGGATGACAGTGAATTTGTAATGTTTCCATATCAGAAGCAATTGAATGTCAGAGCCGGTCTCAATTTAATCTTTGGAAGACATGGTAACAGGAATAATCCCAGTATAGATTTCAGATAATAAATTCCTACCTTTGCGGCGAAATTTAAAGGAACAAAAAGTGGGAAGATCTGCTAAAAGCAAACCTATACTTGAGCGTTTTGAGGTGACCGACATGGCTGCAGAAGGAAAATCGCTCGGCCGTTTTAATGACAAAGTTGTTTTCGTTACAAATACAGTACCTGGTGACATCGTTGACGTTCAGGTAACCCGCAAGCGCCACAGCTTCATGGAGGGGATACCGCTGAGATTTCACCACTATTCAGATATACGGGTAAAGCCATTCTGTGAGCATTTTGGAGTATGCGGCGGTTGCAAATGGCAATCCATACCCTATAGCGAGCAGCTTAAATACAAGCAGCGTGAGGTTTACAACAACCTTAAGCGCATTGGCAAGGTGGAACTTCCTGAACTTGAGCCTGTGTTGGCCTCTCCCGATGAAAGGCATTACCGCAACAAACTTGAATTTACCTTTTCATCCAGCAGGTGGTTAAGTCCAGAGGAAATGGCTTCAGGTGAGGAGATTACCGAACGAAGCGGACTAGGTTTTCACATACCTACACGTTTTGACAAGGTAGTGGATATCAAAGAATGCCACCTTCAGCCAGAACCGTCAAATGCAATCAGGCTTGCCCTGCGTGAGTTTGCTACAGCTAACAGCATCCCCTTTTACGATCTGAGAAACAGGACAGGAGTTCTGCGTACTATGATGATACGCACGGCAGTTTCAGGTGAGACCATGGTAGTTATTGTCTTTGCCGAAGATGATGCCGAACTGAGAAAAATGATTTTCGACAGACTAATAGAGCTGTTTCCCCGGGTTACATCCTGGATGTATGTAATCAACACCAAGGCCAACGATAGCTTTAATGACCTTGAGGCACACTGCTATGCCGGCCGTGATTTTATTTTTGAGCAGATGGAGGACCTTAAGTTTAAGATAGGTCCCAAGTCCTTCTTCCAGACCAATACAAAGCAAGCATTGAATCTGTACAAGCTGGTACGTGAATTTGCTGGGCTTACTGGTAATGAGACAGTATATGACCTCTATACAGGTACTGGAACAATAGCCAACTTCGTTGCCCACAGTGCAAAGAGGGTAATAGGAATAGAATATGTAACCGAGGCAATTGAAGATGCAAGAGAAAACTCAAGGATCAACGGTATTGACAACACAGTATTCCTAGCCGGTGACATGAAGGATCTGCTGAAGCCCGAACTCTTTACTGAGTTCGGCCACCCAGATCTGATTATAACAGACCCGCCACGAGCCGGAATGCATGCTGATGTAGTTGAGACCATCATGAATGCAGCACCCGACAAGATTGTCTATGTAAGCTGCAACTCAGCCACCCAGGCACGAGACCTCAACATGCTAGACATCAGGTATCGCGTAACACGTGTAAGGCCTGTAGATATGTTTCCGCATACCCACCACATCGAGAACATAGTATTACTTGA
>CAYNFX010000069.1:0-4464 GCA_964396555.1 uncultured Alkaliflexus sp. | reverse complement strand
TTATTGATAAACTTCGTCCCTTGTATAAACACCGCCATCAATCAGAATCCTGTCAATGTCATTTTGGGTAACAGGAATAGAGTTGATTTGGATAGTAGGCACTTTCTTAAGGCCGTTGTCAGTATAGACTATGTTAAACTTATCCAGCTTTTCGCCCTTAGCCATTGCCACAGCCACTTCAGCAGCAGTGTAGCCAATTTCCTTGAAGGGGTGGTACATAGTCATATGTTGCTTACCGGCAACAATGTCACGAACAGATTCAATCTGGGCATCCTGTCCGGTGAATAATACCTTACCGTCAAGGTCCCAGTCTTTGAGCACCTCTATCATCTCGTGGCTCATACCGTCAAAGCATGAGATAATCACATCTGGACGTTCCTCTGAGTTTTGCATAAACTGTCTCAGTTCAAAAGCTGCATTGCGACCGTCCCAGTTTTCAGTAAAAGTCTTGTAAAGCACCTTGATATCACCCCTTGCAATCATTGGTTCAAGCACTGAATCAATAGCAGCCTGGAGTTCGATAGCATTACGGTCAAACTTATCCCCACCGAATAGCATATAGTTACCGCGAGGTACCAACTTTGTGACAAAGCCAGTCATGGCCTCACCAAGAGTTACGTTGTTTCCGGCGATAAACATATCCAGGTCGCTGTTGGGTATTAGTCTGTTGTATGCTATCACAGGAATACCATCGGCCTTCATATCGCGGACAATAGCATCGGCAGTAATCTCATTGATATAGATAAGAGTCAGCAGGTCTATTCCTTCCTCCTTCATTTGCATAGCCATCTCGTATTGAAGGCTGGCGTTGTTGTTGGCATGTTTTACTATTACTTCGGCTCCCAGTTGCCTGGCACGTTCTGCGAAATAATTACTCTCAATAACAAAGCGGTAGGTTATATCAGAATTGAAAAGGAAGCCGATCTTTATACTTTCACTCTTCTTACATCCCGATATAGCAAACACCATGAAGAAGAGTAGAATAAACCTGAATATTTTTGAATCTTTTTTCATTTTATTAAGGTATAAATATTATAAAGTATTAATAAAGTACATTAAGGCCGAATTGCAAAAATAACACTGTAAATGTCTTAATAAGGATAAAACCACTACTTTTATAGTCCTTTTTTGTAAAAAAGGTTTCTAAAAAAGTGATAATAACATAGAATAACAACATTAACTGGAATTGAAAATGAAGTGGAGAGATTTGAACATAAACGCAAAGATTAGAAGTGCTTTGGGTTTTGTGCTGGTGCTGGCATTTCTAATGGGGGCGTACACAATGTTTAACTTGATCAGGGTAAACAGGGATATAAGCAAGCTCACAGACCAGTATATACCCTATGTTGACGGTGCTATACAGACATCTCAATCATGGTGGAAATTGTCTGAGTACATCAGGTCTTACGATTTCACAGCTAATGATTATTTCTTATTTAGAAGTGAGAATGAGTTTGAGGTCTTTGAAGGTGCCCTGGAAGGCTTGATTGAGATGGATGCGAATCTTGGTGAAGAGTCAAACAGCGAGGCTCTTATTCCTTTAAAAGAAAGTATTCAAAAGTACAGATCACACCTAACCAATCACTTTGCCCTTCAGGGCCAGATGAGCGAGAGTCGCAAGGCCCTTGAAGAAATAGGTGGCAAGTTATACACAGCAATCAATGCCAACCGGTACAACGGTTCGGTACAAACTGCAGGAGCACTGGCCATGGGTATTTGGAGTTCGCTTGAGGCAGACGAGATCAAAAGATACTCTGTCAACATGCAGACTAAGCTTGATGATCTGGCAACCCTACGAAGCATAATCAGATCTAACTCATATCCCGGCAATGTATCCGGTTTGCTGAGGGATTTCGTAAATGCTGCTGAGACCTATATTGACGACTATACTGCAGCCCGCAAATCAGAGATTATTGCCTTTGAAATGGCAAAAGAAATCATGTGGGAAATCCGTACTGTTTCTGACCTTGGTCAGGAACAGATGAAGGTCGTAGGAAGCGATTCGATTACCGTGGTCACCAATGTTAGGAATCTGATTTTTGTTGGAGTTATTTTTATGGTAATTATTGGCCTGATAGCCTTTATCTTCCTGCCGCCATCTATCACAAGACCTATACTTGAGGGTGTAAGAGGAGCCGAGCAAATAGCAGAAGGCGACCTGACAGTAAGTTTTGACACTACCCGCAAGGATGAAGTTGGACGCCTGGCAGCAGCCTTGAACGACATGGTTGTCAACCTTAGGGAACTTATCAATGATATTGCAATAAGTGCAAGGGCACTGGATGAAGCCGGTGACGTACTTGTAGAGCGTTCCGAAGAGATGGCCTCCGGTGCAGCAGAACAGGCATCTGCAGCCGAAGAAGTATCATCCTCAATGGAAGAGATGTACGCCAATATTCAGCAGACAGCCGATAATGCCAGGACCACAGAGTCAATTGCCAAGATGGCTTCGGTAAGTATGAAGGGTAGTAACAAGACCTCAAGAGTGGCGACCGTAAATATGGAAGAGATCACTCAGAAGGTATCTGTGATTAGCGACATTGCCTTCCAAACCAATATCCTTGCATTGAATGCTGCAGTTGAAGCAGCTCGTGCAGGAGTAGAGGGCAGGGGCTTTGCAGTAGTAGCTGCCGAAGTTCGCAAGCTTGCTGAGAGAAGTCAGGCGGCCGCTGCCGAGATCAATGCCATGGCCGGGACTACTTACGCGTCATCTGTGAATGCGCTGGAGCAGCTTGAGCAGTTGACTCCTGAGATAGAAAAGACAGCTTCACTGATTCAGGAGATCACAGTAGCATCTATGGAGCAGGAGACAGGAGTAGAGCAGATCAACAATGCACTGCAGCAGTTGAATGCAGTTACCCAGCGTAACGCTTCAACCTCAGAAGATATAAATAATGCAGCACACAGACTTGAAGAGCTCTCTGACAAATTGAACAAGACCCTTGTAAAATTCAAACTCGAAAATGAGCAGGTATAACCCTGAAACAACAGCAGGTAGAAGGGGACTGATAATAAAGATGCTGGATGAGTACGGGCAGGTCAATGTCAATGATCTGAGTCGTTACTTCAACGTAAGTGAAGTAACCGTTCGCAATGACCTTGCTTATCTGGAACGCAAAAACCTACTTATTAGAGCCCGGGGAGGTGCCATCAAGACAGAGAAGGCCTCCCTGGATCTTCGTTTTCTGGAAAAGAAGAGCAAGAATGTAAAGGAGAAAGAAGCCATCGGTCGTAGGGCAGCCCGTTTTATAGAAGACGGGGATACCATAGTAATAGACAGCGGAACAACCACTCGTGAAATAACCAATCACCTGGGACGTTTCAGCCGTTTGACGGTAGTAACAAATGCCTTGAACATTGCCAGTTCGCTGGCCGACATGGAGAACATTACAATCATAATGCCGGGAGGCATTATGAGGCATAGTATATTGACTCTGGTTGGTGCCACTGCCATTGACAACTTCAAGATGTTTTTTGGTGACAAGCTGTTTCTGGCAGCCGATGGTATTGACCTGAATCTTGGGCTTTCGTCGCCCGACCTTGAAGAAGCTGCCCTTAAGAGGACGATGCTTAAGATGGCACGAAAAATTATCGTTGTAGCAGACTCGTCCAAGTTGGGTAAACGTCACCTCGCGGTGATCTGTAATATTAGTCAGATTGACGTTTTGATTACCGACAGCGGCATCAGTCCGATGTACAAAGAAGCGATGGAAAAGATGGGAGTAGAGGTAGTTGTTGTATAATTTTATTATCTTTCGGTCAAATTGTTAGCGTGATTTTATGATTCAGCCGCAGTACGATGTGATGGGTGAGGCCGGGCTAGATTACTTGGTTAATGGGTCCCAGGGGAAGGATATAAAAGTGTGGTGTGATATTGCGGAGAACGATATACTACCCGTAAAGCACTTGTTCCGCAGTTTTGCTGAAATGCCTGTATTAGAACAAATGGCCATGAACCATGCACGGGGCAGGGTTCTGGATGTTGGAGCGGGCATGGGTAGTCATACGCTACACCTTCAGAGTATGGGCCTGGATGTAACTGCATTGGAGATTTCCGCAAAATGTTGTGAGGTAATTTCGAAGAGAGGGGTCAGGAAAGTAATAAACTCAGATTTTTTTAGTTGTCCGGTTGGTGAGACATATGACACGATGCTGTTTATGATGAACGGCATAGGTTTGGTTGGCACTACGGATGGATTTCCGCGGTTATTCAGGAAGATTGACGAACTGCTGAGTCCAGAGGGGCAGGTTTTACTTGACAGTTCGGATTTACGTTACCTCTTTCTGGAGGATGACGGCAGTATGCTAATAAATCTGAATGACAAATATTATGGCGAAGTGGTTTACCGAATGAGTTATGGTAATATAAAAGGTAAGTCCTTTCAGTGGCTTTTTATAGATTCAGAGCTCCTGTCCTACTACGCAGAGCAGCATGGATTCAGATGTGAAAAAATTGCTGACGGT
>CAYNFX010000068.1:0-9877 GCA_964396555.1 uncultured Alkaliflexus sp. | reverse complement strand
CTCACAGGCAAAGAGTTTAGAGACAATGTATAAGTTTTGGGAATCCATAAAGAAGGAATACTACCTTCTTGTCAATGACAAGACAGGTTTGACGCTTATGTTTATTATGCCCTTGCTGTTGGTGCTGATTGTTACTGTAATACAGGATAGTGCCTTCAGGATGGTCAATGACAACATGATTAGTATGCTTGTCGCAAATCATGATACAGGGGAGAAGGGCGAAGAACTTGAGAATATGCTTGGTTCAAGTGGCATGTTTGGAATTACTAATGGCAGTTGGACACCCGAGGAGCTGAATGAAATGGTAAGAAACGGTGAAGCTCTTACAGGGCTTTATATTCCAGAGGACTTTTCAGATAGGCTTGCAACAAATACCGAGCAACTTAGCAATCTGATACTTGCAGATATGGGATTGGGAGATAGCGCAAGCGATAATTTGTGCGATCCTGGTTCGGTTATTTTTTTTAATGATGCTGCGTTGCAGGAGAATTACGTTCTTTCGATATCCAATGTAGTACGCACTCACCTAAGTATAATAGAGGTAAGGCAGATGCTTGGCAGTATGTATAGTCAGCTGGGTGTTGAGCAAATCCCTGAGGAGGTTGAGAAAGCTATGCTATCTGGTGGAATCGAGATACAGCGTTATAGCAGTGCAGATACTTTGCCTATACCCAACAGTACACAGCATAATGTACCTGCATGGACTGTGTTTGCAATGTTTTTTATGGTGATATCGCTGGGTACTAATCTTGTGCTTGAGAAGGCCGGAGGTAGTTTTCTTCGGCTTAAGGCCATGCCCTCATCTATAGCTATGGTAATGCTGAGCAAGCAGGTTGTATATGTATTGGTAGGTGTTCTTCAGGTAAGCTTCATCTTTGGCGTTGCATGGCTGGTATTTCCATGGTTGGGCTTGCCCCGCCTAACACTTGCTGAAAGTAATGTGACAGGCTTGCTTCTTGTGGTGCTGATGAGTTCGTTCTCAGCAGTTAGTTATTCGCTGATGCTTGGTGCTATTGCAAGAACCCAGGAGCAGTCAAACGGTTTTGGGGCTATCTCGGTGATAATTTTTGCCGCAATAGGTGGAATATGGGTACCCTCTTTCGTTATGCCCGAATTTCTGAGGTTGCTGAGTCAGCTTTCGCCCTTGCACTGGTGTCTTGAATCCTTTTATGTCTTGTTTTTGAGAGGTGGTGACTGGGCCGGTCTGGCCAAGCCACTTTACATATTACTCATTTTTTCTTTACTTTGCCAGCTTATCTCCTACCTGAAACTGCGTAGGGATCAGTTGATCTAAACCTTTGGAAATGGATAAAGAAGCATTAAAAAGCGAACTGAAGGTACATTTGGTTAAGTACCTCAACATTCTGGACCACAAACCTGAAGAAATTGGCGATGACATGCCACTTTTTGGTGATGGCCTTGGTCTGGATTCTATTGACTCACTGGAACTTATTGTGATGCTGGAGCGTGAGTATGGACTCAAGATAAACAACCCTGCTGATGGCCGTAAGATTCTGGCTACAATTAATGCCATGGCAGATTATATAATTGAAAACAAGAAGGAAGCCTGACCGGACTAAATATTTGAAATGTTGGTCTCTGATACTGAAGTCTATATCAGCGGTTTTGGTTGCATTACACCCATAGGCAACAACAGGGATGAGAATCTTCAGTCCCTGCGTGTGGGTAAATGCGGCATAAGGAAGCCTGTGCTGTTTGAGTCCAAATATGCATCCATGTATTTGTTTGGAGAGGTTAGCCTTTCCAACAGCGAGCTATGCTCGCTATTGGGTTTTGATGGAGTCAAGGGCCTGACCCGTACAGACCTTATCGCTTTTAAGGCTTTTGGTGATGCAATTGAAAATGCAGGCTTAAGTCCTGAAGAAATTTCTTCTTATGATACGGCTTTTGTATCGGCCAGTACGGTAGGAGGGATGTGCCTGACCGATCAGCTTTACAAGGATTCAAATCTACTGACCGACAATGGTGAGTTTCTTAACTCATACAGTTGCTGGGCTCATGCCAATAGGATAGCCGGGCAATATAGGATGAAGGGACTTGTTGATGTAATAAATACGGCCTGCTCTTCATCTGCCAATGCAATCATGCATGGAGCACGTTTGATCCGTACTGGAAGGGCCAAGAGAGCGATAGTAGGGGGTGTTGATGCACTTTCAAAATATACGGTCAACGGTTTCAATTCTCTTCAAATTTTGTCACATAGCTACTGCAAGCCCTTTGATGCAGATCGTGACGGGTTAAACCTTGGAGAGGGAGCCTGTTACCTTGTGCTTGAATCACGGGAAAGCCTTGGAAATAAACAGCCATTAGCTGCGGTAGCAGGTTATGGTAATGCAAATGACGCCTACCATACATCGTCGCTTTCCGATAATGCTATTGGTATCCTAAGGGCTATGAAGGATGCACTGTTATCCGCAGGGATTGATCCTGAGCAAATCGGGTATGTGAATGCCCATGGTACAGGTACGGATAACAACGACAAGGTGGAAAGTGAAAGTTTTCGCAGGTTTTTCGAAAAGATTCCTCCTTTTAGTTCCACAAAATCCTTTACAGGCCATACTCTTGGTGCTGCTGGTGCCATAGAAGCTGTATACTCATTATTTGCCCTGATGTATGGGGAGCTTTATCCCAATTTGAATTTTAGCAAACCAGAAGGATCTGATGGCTTGGTTCCGGTACTGGAGACAGGCAAGGCGGATCTCAGGTATGTGATGTCCAACTCATACGGGTTCAGTGGGAACTGCACTTCTCTTATATTTAAAAGGCTCTGATATGTATATACTAGATTCTATAGCCATATCGCCACTGGATACCTGGGAAGGCTATCCTGAGACACTCAGGGTAGTTGAAGGTAATAAGTATTTTGCGTGCGAACCTTCCTATGAAGGACTTATTCCTGCGTCTCAGTTGAGAAGGATGGGTAGGGCTCTGAGGATGGGTATTGCATGTGGAGTACAACTACTTAGCCGAAATGCCCCTGTTGACGGCATAATTATCGGAACCTCCGAGGGTGGTCTTGAGGGATGCATCAGTTTCCTGAATCAGATAGTTGATTATAATGAAGGAACCCTGACTCCAACAAACTTTGTGCAAAGCACCCCTAATGCTGTGTCGGGACATCTGGCTCTTGTTTTTGGCAATAGTGGATACAATATCACTCATGTCAGCGGAGGTCTGTCTTTTGAGAATGCTCTTATCGACGCAAAGATGCTTTTTGAGGAGGGCAAGGCAGAAAGTTTGCTGGTAGGAAATGTTGAAGAAATATCAGACTATAATTATAATATTGGCTACGCTGCTGGACGCTATAAGCAGACTGAGGCCAGTAGTGAGAAACTTATCGGTTCAGGAACACCGGGATCTGTTGCAGGTGAAGGGTCTGCAATGTTTGTGTTAAGCAAACAAGGAGGAGGACCGGGTGCAGTCAGAGTGCTTGATGTTGCCGGACTCACTAATGTCGAAGAAGCTGATTTACATGAGTACGTTAGAGCGTTTGTTACAAAGAATGGTCTTGAAGTAGATGATATAGATGCCCTGGTCGCAGGTTTTAGCGGAGACGCAGGAAGTGATCATTACTATAGTGATCTTCATTCAAAGCTTTTCCCTTCAAGCAGTCTGTATAGTTTCAAAAATGCGGTTGGAGAATATCCAACGGTGACCGGTTTTGCCCTCAAAATGACAGTAGATATGTTACGGGGCAGTAAACTACCTGATGAGCTTATGCTTAAGCAGGGTAAGAAAGAAGTTAAAAGGACACTGATCTACAATTATTTCAGGGGAATCCAGCATGCTTTGATGCTGGTTGTCAGGGACTAAGGTGATAGGTCTATAATTATAAAAAAAACTTACTACAATGTTGATTCAGAATCATTTCAGTCCAAATAAAACTAGGGAAACGATTACTATTACCCCATCAAGGGATCTGACTGTCGAAGACTTTGAGCAGGTAGTGCTCAAAGGAGCTACTATAGAGATTAGTCAGGAAAGCCTTAAAGATGTTGAAGCTTCTTATGATTTTTTGTGTGAGTTTGCAAAGCGCAAAGTGATCTACGGGGTCAATACAGGCTTTGGTCCTATGGCTCAATACAGGGTTGAAGACAGTTGCGTGAAGGACCTGCAGTATAACCTGATTCGCAGTCATGCTGCCGGTACCGGTGAGAAAATTGATGACAAGAATGTAAAAGCTGCGATGCTTGTTCGCCTGAGTGCCATCTCAAAGGGTTATTCAGGTATTCATCCGTCCACTATACTTCTGCTTAAGGATATGATTAACAGGGATATTATTCCTGTGATCCCAAGACATGGTGGTGTGGGAGCCAGTGGTGATCTGGTACAGTTGTCACATCTTGCACTTTCTATGATTGGTGAGGGAAAGGTTTCATATAAGGGAGAGATCAGGCATACAGCCGACGTCTTCAAGGAGGAAGGACTTAACCCGATAGAGGTAAAGACTCGTGAAGGACTGTCTCTCATCAATGGTACTTCAGTAATGACAGGTGTTGGTGCTATTAATGTTCTTAAAGCCCAGCAATTGCTTGAATGGTGTTTGTGCTCATCAGCAATGATGAACGAGATAGTGGGGGCTTTTGATGACTACTTTTCTAGGGAACTCAACGGTGTTAAGAAGCACAAGGGACAAATGCACATTGCTGATGAGATGAGTAGAGTGCTTAGGTCCAGTAAGCTCATTTCGCGCCGTGAGGAGCACTTTTACAATGGTAACGGACATCAGGCTGAAAAGGAGTTTGATAGAAAGGTTCAGGAGTATTATTCGCTTCGCTGTGTTACACAGATTCTTGGGCCGGTGTATGAGGCAGTTGATAACGCAATTAGAATTGTCGAGAATGAAGTTAACTCCGTTAGCGACAACCCGGTAATCGACCATAAGAACAAGAATGTGTTTCATGGAGGAAACTTCCATGGCGATTATATCTCACTTGAGATGGACAAGCTAAAACTGGCTGTAACAAGGATGTCAATGCTTTCTGAGCGTCAACTGGCCTTTCTGTTTAATCCAAATCTCAACAAACTCTTACCTCCCTTTATCAACTTCGGAACCCTGGGTCTGAACCTTGGAATGCAGGGTATACAGTTTACTGCAACATCAACAACTGCAGAAAACCAGATGCTTTCAAACTCAATGTATGTTCACAGCATACCAACAAACAATGACAATCAGGATATTGTGAGCATGGGGACTAACTCTGCACTGATAACCAAGACAGTTATTGATAATGCATATCAGGTTCAAGCCATTCACATGCTTGCTCTTGTACAGGCAGTAGATTACCTGCAGATTGCAGACAGGTTGTCTGACAGCACTAAGAATGCATATAAGGCTATCCGATCTATAGTTCCGGTTTTTGTAGAAGACAAGCCCAAGTATGAAGAGCTGGCTTTGATTTGTGATTACATCTACAACAACAGATTTGAGTAAACGATACGAGATAATTCGAATAATATGAAATTCGCTTTAGTAACAGGAGGATCAAGAGGAATAGGCAGGGCGGTAAGCATTCAGCTTGCTGCAGAAGGTTTTCATGTTTTGATTAATTACCGCTCTAATGATTCAGAAGCGGAAGCTGCACTTGCTCAGATCACAGGTGCAGGAGGTAGTGCAGAACTGCTTAAGTTTGATGTAAGCAATAATGATGAGGTAATTGCAGTACTTGGTGGATGGCTGACAGCCAATCCTGACAAGCACATAGAGGTGCTTGTAAACAATGCCGGTATAGTGCGTGACAACCTGATGGTTTTTATGCCTGTAGAGGATTGGAGCGCCGTCTTATCAACAAATCTCAACAGTATGTTCTTCGTTACAAAAGTTTTGCTTCAACCCATGCTTATCAAGCGCAAAGGCAGTATAATAAACATGGTTTCATTGTCAGGTCAGAAAGGCCAACCAGGTCAGGTCAACTATGCAGCATCTAAGGGTGGCGTTATAGCAGCAACCAAGTCACTGGCATCAGAAGTTGGAAAGAGGGGTGTCAGAGTGAATGCTGTTGCTCCGGGTTTTATTACCACTGAGATGACCGATGGTCTGAATGAAGCAGAACTAAAGGCTACTGTACCTCTAAACCGTTTTGGAAAACCGGAGGAGGTAGCAGAGGTAGTATGCTTCCTTGCAGGACCTAAGGCATCCTATATTACTGGAGAGGTTATTTCTGTAAATGGTGGAATATATAGCTAGAAGATTCTGTCAGCCGGGTTACACTGGTTGTGTACCAGAGTGTTAGTTGATAGCATCTTGAGACGTTGAAGTGTTTTTATCAATAAGTCAAGCCTCCCCCGCCGGGGAGGCTTTTTTATTAAAACTCGCCGGGGTTGAAACTGGCTCACTCATTAGTAGGAAATATTACATTTTTTTAGGGTCAGAGAGAAAGGTTTGACTTGATTTTATGGTTTGTAGTAGCGTATATTTAGCCGTATAATATTAAGAACCATAAAATCCAGAGACATGAAAAAGCTGTTAGTGTATTCCTTGTTTCTTCTTGCCGTTAATTCTGTATATGCACAGAAAACTATTAATGATGTGTTTTCTTCAGGTGAAATCATATGGTACGGCCTTGATTTTTCCTATGCCCGTTTTAATTCTATTTATGGAGTTGAACCCGGTTCGGGTGAGGATATTCGGGATAACCTTATGCCGGCATGGAACAAACTGATACTTGTCGAGCCGCGCAAGTATGATTTGGGCACTACCTTTAATAAGGGACCGGTAGAAAACAATATTCAACCGGTGACCGAGATTAATAACAAGATCGATGCATCTAAGATTATTGTTGATAGATCCTATAGATTTGAAAATCCCGAAGAGGTTATCGCTTCTGCTGTAAAGCGTTATCAGGGTGGGGAGCATGATAGCGGACTTGGCCTCGTATTTGTAATAGAAAGTTTCGATAAACCTGCATTGGAGGCGTCGCTTTATATTGTATTCTTTGATATTACCAGCAGGGAAGTGTTGCTTGCCCAACGTATGGTAGGTGTACCTGTCGGATTTGGACTGAGGAATCATTGGGCCGGAGGTATTTATGCGATTTTGAAACAGATACAGAAGACTGAATACAAAGCCTGGCAGAAAAAGTACAAAGCAAGTTGAACGTTAAAATATAAGGAACATGAGAAGCATATTTGTAACATTAGTTATGGTGATGGTCGGGCTCCTAGCCTATGCGCATCCTCCCAAGAATGTGGACCTCAGTTATGATGCTGAGAGTGGTATTTTGTCTATCAATGCTGTCCATGCAGTCAAGGATGTGGCTAGTCACTATGTTGATCAGGTAGAGATCCTGATTAACGGGGAACAAAAGGAATTATTAAAGGCTGAAAAGCAAGGGGACAGTGAACTTGCAATCTTTACCTATGAGATAGGTTCGCTACAGTCCGGTGATGTTGTTGAGGTTATTGCCCGCTGTAACAAGGTAGGTAAGCGTTCGGCCAAACTGGAAATAGAATAAGAGCGGAGAAAATTGCTAAGGATACTACCTGTGCTGATCCTGCTGTCAGGGTTTGTGCCCATTACAGCGCAAAGGACCATTGTTCAGGGGCGGGTTATTGATGCCCAGACTTCAGAGCCCCTCGCATTTGCAAATGTGTACTTCAAAGGAACGCACGTAGGGACAGTTACCGATTTTGAAGGGCATTATTTATTAGAGACAGATAATCCTGGAGATTCGCTTACAGTTTCCGTCCTTGGTTATAAGGAGGAAAGAAAAGGTATTGAAAGGGGCAGGGAGCAGGTGCTGAATTTCAGCCTCTATGCTTCGTCTCTTACCCTTTCGGAGGTTGTCGTTGTGCCGGGTGAGAACCCGGCACATGAGCTTTTGCGCAAGGTATGGGCCAACAGGGATAAGAATAATATTGAGCGTCTGGATCAGTTCAGTCTTGAAGCTTATACCAAGACAGAGGTCTATCTTCGTACTCTTGGTAATGCTCCCAAGGACATGGATAGCACAAGTATATTTGCCCGGCTATCAATAAGGGCTGAGGAAGGTTCCGAAGCGGCTCTGCCGATTTACATGAACGAGGCAAGTTCAGACGTTCATTACCTTCGTCTCCCGAAACGTGAAAAGATCATTGTAAAGGCCTCCCGTTCAACTAGTCTCTTTGATGTCGAAGAGATATCAATGCTTACCGGATTATTCCAGAAGGCAGCCAACTTCAACTTTTACGACAATAATATCCGCCTGCTTGAGCGAAATTTTGTGTCGCCGGTTTCCACGACAGGACTCTTTTACTACAAGTACTACCTTGTCGATTCCCTGTATATTGACGGGCGTTACTGCTATGAGCTGAGGGTTGTGCCCAAGCGTAGCGGGGATCTGACCTTTAACGGAACTGTCTGGATAAACGACACGACCTTTGCCGTAAAAAGGCTTGCACTGGAGCTTGGTAAGGATGCCAATATCAACTTTATCGACAGGATAAGGATAAGGCAGGATATGGAACCAGTTGAAGGGGGTGTCTGGTTACCGCTCAAGACCCGCATCCTAGTGGACGCGGTCAATATCTACCTTAGTAACTATGTTGAGAAAGGCGGTTTTGAACTGACTTCACATCCGATGAGGTTTTACGATACCGAACTCGAAGTAAGGCCGGATGCCGAGTTTTATAGTTATGAAGAGTGGGAGAGGATCAGACCAAGAAAACTTGACAGCCATGACCTGGTTACCATCAGTTCGATTGAGGCATTGAGGGCGGACAAATGGATGCGTACCTGGGGAATGCTTCTTAGTATGGCTGTTAAAGGGTACTACAATGTTGGTGATTTTGATCTTGGACCCTGGTTATTGCTGTACAACTACAACGAAGTGGAAGGTCATCGTTTCAGGCTTGGAGGAAGGACTACTCCCGGTTTTAGCCGGAACTGGGTGCTTATTGCTTATGCTGCTTATGGCACTGAGGATGAGCGGCTGAAATCTGAGTTAAACGTGGAGCGTTTTTTGTCAAGGAGAAGCTGGACAAAACTTGGCGTGCAATACCGTTATGATGTTGAGAGGATGGGTGCCGAGGATGTGTTTTACAGCCAGAGCAGTTTCGCTTCTTTTGCATCATCCTTCGGGGGAACTGACAAAATGATGTACACAAGGATAGTGAGGGGCTGGTTTGAGACTGACTTGTTCAAGAACTTTACCCAGAAACTGGTGTTTATGAACAAGACCTATACTCCTGCATCGCCTGATCTGAATTTTGCATATTACACAGATGAGGCACGTAGCCGGCTGTCGTCAGATATGTCAGTTAGTGAAGTCAACCTTACTTCTATATATCAACCCAGGGCCAGCTTTATAGTGGATAAAAACAATCGCTTCCCTGTATCTCTGTCAAATGCTCCTGTCTATACGCTGTCTTATACCTATGGTTTTAAGGGCGTGTTTGGAAGTGATTTCGAATATCATAAGCTGATGCTAGGTATTAGGCAGAACATACTGCTGGGAAGCGTTGGAAGCTTATCATACAATGCTGCATGGAACAAAGTCTACTCACCTTTGCCCTATCCCCTGTTAACTCTCTTTCATGCAAATGAGTCCTGGTTTCGTACAGCCAATACTTTCAATATGATGGATTATGGCGAGTTTGTTGCCGACGATGCGGCAACTTTATTCCTTACATTCAGGCAGGATGGATTTATACTTGACCGTTTACCGCTGATAAGAACATTAAGATGGCGTTCTGTTGCCACTGCTTCGGTAGCATGGGGCAGTTTTGATGAAGCCCGTAATGGTTTTTATGACCCGGATACCAATTCTGGTGGTCTGTTGCCACGCCTTATGGATGATGGAACTCCCTATTCAGATTTTAGGACACTAAGCTGGGATAAGCCTTATATGGAAGTGTCCTATGGTATTGAAAATATCTT
>CAYNFX010000067.1:8282-10226 GCA_964396555.1 uncultured Alkaliflexus sp. | reverse complement strand
ACTGAGGGTGGAGATATTATGAAATTGTCTGATGAAGCTCTTACAAAGGTCAAAAGTCTTAATGCTTTCTATGCCAACGAGAATGCAGCTGCTCTAGAACAAACTAAAAGGTCATCAAATACTCTGCTTCTGACAGTAATTATGATGGGACTTATTACAATTGCAGCAGCTCTGCTAATTGCAATCCTGCTATATAGCAATGTAGTTACTCCCCTTACCAAAGGAGTGGAATTTGCCAAGGCAATCAGCGCAGGTGATCTTACTGCATCTGTTGATGTAAATCAAAATGATGAACTTGGGATCCTGGCTACCGAGCTAAGTACAATGGCCCTTACTCTCAAGAAAACCGTATTGTCTATCAAGGAAAATGCCAACAACCTGGTTTATTCCAGTGAGACATTGAAAGACAGCTCATTGCAGTTATCTCGTGGATCTGCTGATCAGGCTGCCTCTGCTGAAGAAGTATCTACTTCTATAGAGGAAATGGTTGCAAATATCGAGCAGAACAACGAGAATGCAATTGAAACTGAAAAGATTACTGTTGAAACAGCCAAGGACGTGAACACTGCAAGCCAGCTTACAACCGAGGCCACATCTTCAATGAAAGCCATTGCTGAGAAGATTGGCATAATCAGTGATATAGCTTTCCAGACCAATATCCTTGCACTTAACGCTGCTGTTGAGGCGGCAAGAGCTGGTGAACATGGTAGAGGCTTCTCTGTTGTTGCTGCCGAAGTCAGAAAACTTGCTGAAAGAAGTAAGGTAGCTGCTGATGAAATAGCAAACCTGGTATCTAAAGGCTTAAAAGTATCTCAACAAGCCGGTGAAAAGTCCAGATTGCTTGTCCCCGACATTGAAAAGACTACTATGCTTATTAAGGAAATTGCTGCTGCTAGTCTTGAACAGAAGACCGGTGCAGATCAGATCAATATGGCAATGCAGCAACTTAATATGATTACCCAGGAAAATGCTTCCAGCTCTGACGAACTGACTCAAAGCTCACAACAACTTCTGAATCTTGCTCAGAACCTTCAGGAAGCCGTACGCTACTTTAAAATCGGAGAAGAAGAAAGCATGCCAGGTAAAGGACATAAGGTAGAACAGCCAGCTCAACCGTTGAAACCTTCTAAAGGAACAAAGACTGTGACAGAATCAAAGCCCAAAGGATTCAGTGTAAAGGAAAAGGTTGACAAAACAGATAAAACCAAAGCCTCAAAGCCTGCCGGGGGTAATCTTGGCGACTTTTCAAAGGACTTTGATCTGGATCTTGAAAATTACGAGAAGTTTTAAGAAGCCAGTGTACAGCTTTTAACAATACTATTATGCCTGACAATTTCAATATCGAGTATAAGCAAAATGATGGAACCCTGAACATTGAGTTCAGCGGACAACTTACAATAACCTCTATCAAAAAGGCCACTGAGAACATTAAGGACCGATTGAGCAATAAACCTGAAAAGGTGGTAATTAAAGCAGACAATGTCGAGAATATTGACATTACATTTATACAATTACTCAAAGCAATAAAAAACAGCGGTTCGAAAAATGGCTATGACGTGACTTACTCTCTGAGACTCTCAGACGACCTAAGCTCACTTGTCAGGAATGCCGGTTTTGAAAAACTACTGGAAGTTAACTAACATATCCAACTATAAAGAAACAATCGCAAAATAAACAGCTATGGCAAAAACCGTTTTAATAGTAGACGATTCTGAAAGTATACGCGAAGTAGTAAACTTCACACTTCAAAATGAAGGTTACGACGTACTTGTAGGAGTTGACGGGGAAGATGCTCTTAAATTCCTGGATGGAAGACAAATTGACATCATTATCACTGACCTTCACATGCCGAATCTTGATGGATTGGGACTTATCAGAAAAGTAAGGGAAATGGAAACATACAAACACGTACCAATCCTTTTCCTGACAACTGAATCTCAGGCT
>CAYNFX010000067.1:0-8182 GCA_964396555.1 uncultured Alkaliflexus sp. | reverse complement strand
GGTCCAATGTTGGGTTTCAATAATGCTTCGCAACTTTCGAAGAAACTTGAACTTACATACAATGAGATCAGAAACGGGAAAAGGGAACTTACTCCGCAGATTCTGTGGCAGACCAGAAGGACAATTGATGCAATGATAAAAGCGTTTCAGGACGAGAACAAAGAGATGTGATTAACGCTTTTATAGTTAGGAGTTTGAGTTATTTGGTGCCATAATGCATTTTACCTTATGATTGATAAGTTTAGAGCGAAATTCGTTGAGGAATCAACAGATAATGTCCAGGATCTTGAGGAAGCATTGCTTATCCTCGAAAAAGATATGGACAACAAAGATCTCATTGAAAGAATCTTCAGAGCAATGCACTCTCTGAAGGGTGGCGGCGCCATGTTTGGGTTCAACCATTTGAGTGGTTTTACCCATCATCTTGAAACCCTATTTGACTGGGTAAGAAATGGAAAGCTCAAAGTATCCTCAGACCTTATATCGCTTACTTTCGAGGCGATAGACCAAATAAGGTTTCTCTTAAAGACTGGAGACCTTACTTCTGCTTCTGACATTCAGGACTTGCAGAACTTCACTCACAAGATAGAAGCCTTCACAGACTCAACAGGCTCTCAGGCTGTTACTCATGAACTGAGAACTGAGACAAATCAGGATGAAAATGGTTCAGCCGCCAAAACCTACTTGATCAGCTTTATCCCTCAGGAAGACTTGCTCCAAAATGGAACAAACCCTTTCTACCTGCTGGATGATTTACATGCATTGGGTAAGGCCGTCACTATTGCATATACCCAGAAAATCCCATCTCTGGATCTGTTTGAACCTACTTCAAATTATACAAACTGGCAGATTCTGCTAAGTACCGAACAACCTGAAAATGAAATCAGGGATGTCTTCATCTTTGTTGAAGATGAATGTGAACTACACATAGACCAGGTAGCAAACTATTCAATAATCGATTTGCCGGAAATCAAAGCTCTTATTGAAAAAGCTGCCAGTTCCAACATAATGCTTCGTAAAGAGGACTTTAAACAGGAACAATGGCAGTCACAACAACAAAGTAAGGAACAGGTAACAGACAAATCCAAGGCATTAGGCAACAAGGAACACAAGATTTCCAGCATAAGGGTATCATCACACAAGATCGACCAGCTGGTTAATCTGGTTAGCGAACTTGTTACCATTCAAGCCCAGCTTGAATTATATGCAGATCAACATGAAGATCCTGCTATTGCTTCAATTAGTGAGAATGTTCAAAAGCTGTCCAGGCAGTTAAGGGAAAATGCCTTTGAAATAAGTCTTATCCCCCTTCAAAGTGAACTTATGCGCTTCCAGCGTCTGGTGCGCGACCTTTCAAAAGAACAGGGAAAAGAAATTGACTTTATCATCGAAGGTGGTGATCTGGAATTGGATAAGAACATAATAGAGCACCTTACAGACCCAATTCTTCACATCTTACGCAATTCAATTGACCATGGTATTGAACTTCCGGATGAACGGATTGCAGCTGGTAAGTCCCCCAAGGGTATTATCCACTTCAAGGCATATCACTCCGGGGCCAATGTCTTTATAGAAATTACAGATGACGGAAAAGGTATCGATGCCAGTTTGATAAGACAAAAGGCTATTAACAAAGGCATACTTGATGCTGACACCCAGATGACCGATAAGGAAGTCATAGATCTGATATTTGTAAGTGGCTTTAGTACCCGCGACGTGGTATCAGGAGTTTCAGGACGTGGAGTCGGAATGGATGTGGTGAGAAGAAAGATTGCCGGTATCAGAGGGGAAGTCTCAGTAGAATCTGAATTAGGTAAGGGTACTCTTATCTCAATCAAGTTGCCACTTACACTGTCAATTATTGATGGATTGCTCGTAGCTGTTGGTAACAGCCGTTATGTAATTCCTATCTCTTCAATTGACAAGATTTACTCTTTGGCACCTCAGGATCTGAAACGTTCGTTCAACAATGTAATTCAAATTGATAATCAGCAAAAGCCCTTCCTTGACTTAAGAGAAGTCTTCAATGTAAACAGAGATGCTGAAATAGAAGATGATGTGGTTAAAATGATCATGGTCAAGGCCGAAGACAAATTTATGGGACTGGTCGTCGATGCAATTATTGGTGAATACCAGACCGTTGTGAAACCTTTAGGAAGATATCTAAGAAAACAAAAGATAGTCTCAGGTGCTTCTATTATGGGCGACGGTACAATAGCCCTGGTTATTGATACTTCACGAATGGTACAACACCGTAAAAGTTCAAAAGTAAGCGCCGTTTAAGCTCTGGAAATTGAAATATTTGAAATGGAAGCCAAAGAAATAACATTACTGTCATTCCAAATACGGGAAGATAACTTTGCCGTTGATGCGATGCAGGTTTTGCATATACTGGATTACAAAACAGTAAGGCTCACTCCTGTACCTAATACTCCCGACCTTATGCTAGGAATTATTAACCTTCATGGTAATATCATCCCTGTGGTTGATATGAGGGTAATAATGGAAAAAGAAGACCTCAGTACCGGAAGTGACGCCTCTATTATTGTATTAAACCCTGAAGGTCAGGAGGATGCTGTGATTGGCATTTTGGTTGACATGGTAAAGGAGGTTATTGAGACGAAAGATGATCAACTCCAGGAAACTGTTCTTGAAGGAAAGAAGGGTTTGATTGATTCCTTCCTGGGAACTCTGGTTTTCAATAACGATTTCATCCATGTTATTGACATCAACAATCTGATAGAGACAATTGAAAAATAATATAGGGAAATAGATATGTCCGTAGAAATAAATTCATATCTCACATTTAAACTCAGGAATGAGTCTTTTGCCATCAATGTGGCCAAGGTGTTAGAGATCAAGGAGTATCAACAACCAAGACCTCTTCCCCAATCATTGCCCTTTGTTGCTGGAGTGACCGAATACAATAACGAGGTTATACCTGTTATAGATACAGGTCTGAAATTTGGCATGGAAAAGGTTGAAGTCAGTCCTTCTACTTGCATCATTATTCTGCAACTGATGAACAACGCCCTGGGAACTACGTATAAAATAGCCATCCTTGCCGATGCTGTATCAGACGTATTCGAGTCAGAAGATGATCAGATTAAGTTCATACCAGAGGAATACAGACCTGAATATGTCATGGGTACATTTTCAGACCAGGATAGTTTCATTTACATATTGAATCCCGATAATATTTTCAACCATAAAGAGGTGGTCCATATTCTGGATATTATCAAGGGAATGAAATAACCGTAGTGTCATATTTGTTCAGAAATGAGTGACAGGCAAAAACATAGTTTTTTTGAAGGCGGACTGGATTGCTTTAAGGCAGAGCTGACCGAGGAGGACTTCGATGCTTTTAGCAGGTTTATTTATTCCGAGTACGGAATAAAAATGCCACCTATAAAAAGAGTTATGCTTCAAGGTCGCCTGTTAAAACGTATACGTGAGCTGAAGATGACATCCTACTCCCAATACAAAGAGTACTTTTTTAGTAAGGAAGGTCAGGACAAGGAACTACTTCACTTTTTGAACGTTGTAACAACAAATAAGACTGATTTTTTCAGAGAAGCCGTACACTTTATTTACCTCAATGAGGATGTTTTGCCTGAATTTGTAAAACACAATTACAATCAGGTATTCAAGGTTTGGAGTGCAGGCTGCTCAAGCGGAGAAGAACCCTATACAATATCAATGGTTCTAAATGAATTTACTCTTAATAACCCTGGCTTCAAATTCTCGATCCATGGGACTGATATCTCTACCCAGATGCTTGAACGCGCTGCCAAAGGAGTGTATCAGGCCAGCAGGATTGAAAATATCCCATATGAACTTAAAAAGAAGTATTTTCTAAAGAGTAAGGACCCTTCAAACCCAACAGTTAGGGTGCATCCAATACTTCAACGATCACTTAGTTTGAACTATCTGAACCTTATAGACCCTGCTTACAGTATAAAGGAACAGTACGATGTTATTTTTTGCAGGAACGTCCTTATCTACTTTGACAGACAAACACAGGAAAAAGTGATTAACAAGCTTTGTTATCACCTAAAGCCGGGAGGACATTTTTTTATAGGCCATTCTGAGTCCCTATCAGGTATGGATGTGCCTTTGAAACATATAAAACCAACCATTTTTGAGAAAGTAATAAACTAAAGCTATCAATAATTAAAGATTATGACGAGAATTTCGGATAAACAGCTACTAAAGGAACTGAAAGATCGGCTTAATGATCGCGATAAATATGAACGTGAAATTAATGCTCTCACGCAAGAACTTCAGGAAGTAACTCAGCGATACAAGGAATCAGAATCCTTAAAAAGCCATTTCATCTCCAATATTTCAAATGAAATAGTCAACCCGTTTACTTCAATACTCGGGCTTTCCAAGGCCATACTTTCAGTTGAAAAGCAGGATTGGAAAAAAGTTGTGTCTATGGTTGCACTGATCCATAGCGAAGCATTCAACCTTGACTTTCAGCTGAGAAATATCTTTGTTGCTGCAAAGATTGAAGCCGGTGAGGTTGTTCCGAATATTGCCAAAGTTAATATTCGAAACCTAATACAGACTATCATCGATTCTTTCAGCCTGGTAGCCAGGAAAATGGCTATTGAAATAGTGTTCAACTATAATATTGAATACGGCTTTGGAAAGAACTTCTATTTCAAAACCGACAGCGAAAAGCTTAAGCTTATTCTGAGCAACATGATCAACAATGCTCTGAAATACAGTTATAAAGATAGCAAAGTAATCATTTCGGTAACGGCCGAAGATGATAGTCTTTTAATCTCAGTGCAGGATTTTGGTACTGGTATATCCGAGAAAAATCAAAAAATCATCTTTGAACGATTCAAGAGACTCGACTCTGGCATCAACTCTATCAACAGAGGCCATGGACTTGGACTTTCAATTTCAAAAGCGTTGCTAGACGTTCTTGGTGGCTCAATTGAAATAGATAGTCGTAAAGGGGAAGGATCTACTTTTACAGTTCGTATTCCTGAGGCAAAGAATGTAGTTGAAGGGTTTAGCGGAGACGGAAGTGATTTGTTCTTCGATGGTGATGATGAGATTTTTTAAGGAATAGTAAATGAATCATTATTTACAACACTTTTTGTATCCTTCTACCTTATTTGCCAGTAAAGACTCATATATGGTGAAGACCATTCTGGGTTCTTGTGTGGCTATATGCTTGTGGGATCCTGTTACTAAGATTGGGGGCATTAATCATTATATGCTGCCTCACTGGAACGGGAACGACCTTGCATCTCCAAAATTTGGTAATATAGCTATTGAGAAGCTACTCGAACGGATGATACAATTAGGTGCAAAGAAAGAACATATGCAGGCTAAGATCTTTGGGGGAGGGGATCTCATCTCAAAGGGCGGGAGCTCGATGCTTATCGGCGAACGGAATATTAGGGTGGCCAGGCTCATGTTAGAGGAAAAGGGTATTCCCATAATTGCATCAAGTACCGGAGGAAGGAAGGGAAGAAAAATCCTGTTCTTTACCGACACAGGAGAGGTAAGACATAAGTTCATTGAGAAAAGCATCAAGTGAACAGTAAGTTGAGTCTTGTTGGCTCTTGTACTGATGTGTAATTAACAGATAACGAATTTACCTCAGTAACTCATGGATCAGAAAATTCAGGTATTGGTGGTTGACGACTCGGCTGTAGTAAGACAAAGTCTTACAGCTATTCTTGAGTCTGATCCTCAGATTAAAGTCATCGGCACTGCGGCAGATCCTATCATAGCCGTAGGAAAAATGATGAAACAGATGCCTGATGTCATTACCCTAGATATTGAAATGCCCAGGATGGATGGACTGACCTTCCTGCGCAAGATTATGTCTCAGCATCCTATTCCAGTTGTCGTAATATCTTCACTTACCCATGAAGGTACAGAGACTGCAATGAAGGCACTTGAATACGGGGCTTCCGAAATAATTGGGAAACCTGCCATGAATGCTGCTCAGTTCTTTAACGAACAAAAAATTCTGATCTGCGATGCTGTCAAAGCAGCATCGCAGGCCAAACTGTCAAGGTTAAAGCTAAATGCTCCGGCACCTGCTGTCGTAAAACCCAAGTACTCAGCTGATATTATTCTGGAAAAGGCCCCATTGGCAAATCGGATAATTGATACTGAAAAGATTATTGTACTTGGTGCTTCAACTGGAGGAACACAGGCAATTAGGCAGATACTTGCAGAGCTACCGCCCAGGATGCCCGGAATTGCAATAGTCCAGCATATGCCTGAAGGTTTCACGAGGTCTTTTGCCAAAAGCCTGGACGGGATAAGCCAGCTCGAAGTAAAAGAAGCCGAGGACGGAGATAAATTGTATCAGGGAAGAGTCCTTATAGCTCCGGGAAACTACCATATGCTGCTTAAGCGTACTGGTAAGGAATACTCAGTAGAAGTCAAAAAAGGACCGTTGGTCAACCGCCATAGGCCATCTGTAGATGTGCTTTTTAGATCTGCAGCAAGATATGCTGGTCAGAACGCCACCGGAATTCTCCTTACAGGAATGGGAGCCGATGGAGCTAAGGGACTGCTTGAGCTCAAGGAAGTTGGTGCACATACTGTTGCCCAGGATCAACAGTCATCAATCGTATACGGAATGCCAAAGGAAGCTGCCAAACTTGGTGCTGCCAAAGATATTATCAGCCTTGACGATATGGCGTCCTATCTAGTAAAACACTTTTTTGTAGGATCGTGATATGAAAGCCAACCAGGATAAAAATATAAAAATGAAGAAGGTCAACTATCAAACGTTAGTTTCCAAATCTGCATTACATGGCGCAAGCGTTGGAGTCGTTACAGCAGTATTGATAATCCTGCTTGGACTTGACTCTCCGGTATTGAGGGAAGGACGAAACGGAATTCAGGCGCTGTTCCACTTTTTCCCGGCTTCCTGGGCCGTAATCGCGTTACCGGTAATTTTTGGTGTCTTCGCTTATTATCTGTCCGTTAAATTCTCCCAGATTATCAGAAGACAGTCATTTAAACTCAGTAAAGAGGCTAATCGAACCAGGATAGTTCTAAACTTCATAGAAAACCTGAGACAGGGCAAACTTGATGTACAATTCGACTTTCAAAAAAATGATCCTACCGGAAGAGCCCTCCTACGCTTCAGGGAGTATATGATAAAAACAAACACTGAACAGGAACAAAGAAGAATAGAGGAAGAACAACGCAACTGGGTTACTCATGGTCTTGCTCAGTTTGGAGAAATACTACGCAGGTCAAGCGATAACCTTGAAGAGCTTTCATACGAAATTCTTCGCTACCTTGTCAGTTATATGAAGGTCAACCAGGGTGGTGTATTTCTGGTTAATACTACCAAGGCAGGAGAGAAATATTTCGAGATGACCTCCTGTATAGCCTTCGACCGTCGCAAATATGCCGACAAAAAGGTTAATTGGGGTGAAGGACTGTTAGGACGATGTGGCCTTGAAAAAGAAACAATCTACCTCACTGACGTACCTCACGATTATATTCATATTACTTCCGGATTGGGAGGAGCCAATCCGGGTACCATCCTGCTCGTTCCTCTCAAAACCAACGATGAACTCTATGGTGTCATCGAACTGGCATCATTCCAGAAGCTTCAGCCTTTTGAGATTGAACTTGTAGAGAAATCAGCTGAAAGTATCGCCTCAACAATTGCAATGGTAAGGAATAATATCCAAACCAACAAGCTGCTTAGAGAGACTCAGATACAGGCTGAAAAGATGTCGCAGCAGGAAGAGGAATTGCGCCAGAACCTTGAGGAAATGCGTGCTACACAGGAAGAGAGTGATCGCAGGGAAACTGAACTCAAAGGTATTCTGGATGCAATCGGACATGCTGCAATATCATGTGAGTTTGATACTGAAGGCAGCCTGCTTTCAGTCAATGAAAACTTCCTGAACGCATTCAAATACAAACCAGAAGAGGTTGAAAATCAAAACCTCAAAATTTTCTTCTTTAAGGAAGATCTGCCGGAACTCGACAGAATACTTGCTGATCTGCAACAGGGAAGGACCTTCCGGGGTAGGGTAAGAAGAAGAACAAAACCAGGAAACGACATCTACCTTCTCTCTACATATAGTCCTGTTGTTGACCATAACAACGAGATATTAAAGATCTTAAGCCTTGAATTTGACGTTACTGAAACCGTCAAAATGGAAGAGGCTCT
>CAYNFX010000066.1:0-10361 GCA_964396555.1 uncultured Alkaliflexus sp. | reverse complement strand
CTGGCTGGGTGGATATGTTGAAGTTTAGGGTTTCTTATGGTCAGATTGGTGACGACAGAACCAGTTGGAACGAATTTAACCGTGCTGATCGTTGGTTGTATATGGATCAGTGGGGTTCAGGAGGCAGATTCCGTCAAGGTCTAAATGGTGTAAACGGATCTGACGGCCCATATGACTGGTATTATGAAGCTAGTATTGGAAACCCCAGTATTCAGTGGGAGGTCTCCACAAAACTTGATGTAGCTCTTGACTACGCATTCTTTGGTGGAGTACTTGCTGGTTCGCTTGATTATTTTGAGGAAAGCAGAACTGACATCTTACTTGCCGGTGGCGATCGTGCTATTCCAAGTTACTTTGGAGCAACACCGCCTCGTATTAACATGGGTGAGGTTGAGACCAAAGGTTATGAACTGGAGTTAAGATGGAATAAACCTATTGCTTCTGACTGGCGTCTATGGGGTAATGTATTCTATACACATGCGTCAAACAAGATTATAGAACGAGATGATCCGGAATTGCTTCCTGAATATCAAAAGCAGGCAAACAAATCTATCGGACAGACTCGCACTTATGTAGATTATGGATACTTTAATAACTGGGATGAACTCTACGCTTCTACCTCACATGATGCACTTGATGCTGAAAGAATGCCGGGTAACTATATTATCCTTGACTATGATGCAGACGGTGTAATTACAAGCTTCGACCGGATTCCTTATGGATTCTCCAATGTGCCTGAGAATACAACAAACTTCCAATTTGGGCTGGATTATAAAGGTTTCAGCGGCTTTGTTCAATTCTACGGAGCTTCTAATGTAACGCGTTCCGTTGGATTGGAAGGTCTTGGAGGTGTACGTAATACCGTATTTGAAGAGGGCAGCTACTGGTCTAAGGATAATGTAAATGCAGATGTTCCACTCCCAAGATGGCAGGTTCAGGCTAGCCCTTACACTAATGGAACCCGCTTCCTGTTTGACGGATCTTATCTGCGCCTTAAGTATGCAGAGTTATCTTATACCTTTTCAAAACAAGCTTTTATGCAACGACTTGGCTTGAGCTCACTGAAGGTATTTGTTAACGGTAACAACCTTTACCTGTGGACTGAAATGCCGGATGACCGTGAATCTAACACAGGAGGATGGAGTGCTTATCCTACTCAGAAGCGTTATAACATAGGTTTAAGATTATCTTTATAATTGAATGCGATGAAGAAAAGAATAGTATATTATCTATATGGGATAGCTGTTGCACTCGTAATGAGTGTTAGTGCTTGTACAGATTATCTGGACAAGGCACCGGAATCAGTTATTGCCCCGGAAGATGCGTTCAAGAACTTCCGAAATTTCCAGGGATATGTTGAACGGATGTACCATTTGACACCTGATATTGCCAAGCATTTTTGGGTTAGCTCATTTAACTGGGGAGAAGACGAGGTTATTACTATTGGTAATGGCGAGTATCTGATGGGTCATAGTATAGACAGAGGAAACTATCGTGACCATATTGGTAAGGGGGATTGCTTTCTGGATAGAAGCTGGAGTGCAAGCGGTGACCGCTTTCAAAAAGCTATTTGGGGCGGTTCATGGCATGGTATAAGAACAGCCAATCTTGGTCTACAGGCTCTTGAAGATGGTTTGCTTATTGATGCCACCCAGGAGCAGAGAGATTTTATTGAAGGACAGCTTTATTTCTTTAGAGGCTGGTTCTATTTCCAAATCACTCAGTATTGGGGCGGAATGCCATATATTGATAAACCTCTGCCAAGTGATGAACTTTTGCGCTATCCAAGGGAGTCATACAGGGAAAATGCCCTTAAAATGGCTGCAGACTTCAAGAAAGCTGCTGAGTTATTGCCTGTAAACTGGGACAATACAAGTACCGGTAGTGCTACTTACGGTAATAACGAGCTGCGCGCCAACAAGATATGGGCCATGGCTATGATGGGAAAAGCATATCTATATGCAGCCAGTCCATTGATGGCAGGTAATACAACAAATGCGCTGCAAGCCGGATCATATGATGTGGAATTGGCAGAGCTGGCTGCAGATGCCTTTGGTGAGGTTCTGCAAATGGTTGAGAATGGAGAAACTCAGTATGAGCTCGCAACTTTTGACAAGTATTCAAACTTGTTTTATACAAATAATCAAGGCTGGAGAATGCCGGGTGAAAAGGAGGCCATTATACGTAACCCAACTTACGGAGCTGATTCATATTGGAGACAGATGAACTCCTACCAGTATCAGAAACTTTCTGAGGGTGACGGTATTGTACTTACTCCTGCTGCCAATTATGTGAATTATTTTGGTATGGAGAGCGGTCTTCCCCTGGATCACCCTGATACTGATTTTGATCAGGAGCATCCATGGAAGAACAGGGACCCAAGGTTTTACAAGAACTTTGTATATGATGGTGTAAAGGTTATTGGTAATGCTAATGACTCGTTGTCAAAAGTTCACCAATACGCTCACCTATATACAGGTGGTAACTATATTGATGCGCAAATCGGAAGTAGGACCGGTTATCTGAACTATAAGTTTATTCCTCTTACTGCAAACAAGTATGATGCAGGAATTGGTTATAGCCAAGGCAGCCACTTGCATTTGTCATGGATGCGCTTAGCTGATGTTTATCTGATGTATGCTGAAGCTGCAGCTCAGGGCTATGGTGGAGCTAATGGAAAATCTCCTAAGTTCTCAAAAACAGCCGTAGAAGCAATAAATGTAGTTAGAGCCAGAGCTGGTGTAGGAGAGGTTCATTCATCTTTAACTGGTAGCATTAGTGCGTTTATGAAAGAGCTTATTCGTGAACGTGCTGTAGAGCTTTCTTTTGAAGGTCATCGTTTTAACGATCTTCGTCGCTGGCGCTTGCTAAATGTCGCTCCCTATAATGTTAAGACCAGACAGTTTTTTGACAGGGCCCAGCCGCTTGATACAAGCGTTGATCCTAAGGAAAACAGAGTAGTGGGTTGGAGGGAAGAGCCTATTATCACTCGTAATTTAATTGAGAGACATTACTGGCTTCCCATAAAGACAACTGATGTTAGCATTTATGAAGGGTTCGGACAAAACCCGGGTTGGTAAAATCTTGAGAAAATAAAACAGACTAAAATGAAACATATATTTAATGGTCTCGCAATATGTATCGTGCTATCTTTAAATATGCTTCAGCTTTCTGCGCAGGTTGATCAAATAGAGGCTGAAGAATTGCAAACCGATACTGTTCGAAAAAAAGTCGAGGTTGCATTTCGGACGATTGATGAGAAAGATCTTTTGGGAGGTGTTTCTGTTATCGATGTTGATGAAATGACCACGAAGGCTTATACATCAACCAGTTTTGCATTTGTTGAAAACCTCGTTGGAGGTATGAATGGCAATATCTGGGGAATGAATGATTTGTTGGTCGTTGTGGACGGTATGGTTAGGGATGCCAACAACGTACTACCTACTGAAATCGATCAGATTACTATTCTAAAGGGAGTATCTGCTGTTGCACTTTATGGTAGCAAAGCTGCCAAGGGTGTTGTAATGATTACAACCAAGCGTGGTAAAGTAAGTGACCCTACGATTAGTATCCGGGTTAACTCAGGTGTACATGTTCCCAAGGCTTTTCCAAAATACCTTGGTGCAGCAGAATACATGACGCTTTACAATGAGGCAATGGCAAACGACGGTAAGAATGCTATGTATTCTCAGGAGGATATTTACTTTACTTCTCTTGGAACTAATCCGTATCGTTATCCTGACTTAAATATGTATTCTTCAGAATACCTTAAGGATATGTTTAACCGTTCCGAAGGTGTCGCTGAAATTACCGGAGGTAATGACAGGGTTAAGTACTACACTTCTACAGGATATTTAAGGGAAGGTTCTTTGCTTAAAGTTGGTAATACATCTGATGATAATGTTAACAGGCTTTTTGCTCGTGGTAATGTTGATATGAAGTTGCACGAAAACATTAATGTAAGGACAGACGCCAATGTTACCTTCTATAATGCGAAGTCGGCAAGAACCGGTTGGTGGAGTAGCGCAGCTACTCTGCGTCCAAATCGTGTAGCTCCTTTGATACCAATCTCTATGCTTGACCCGGATGATGCTAGTTCATGGGATGCAATAAATACAAGCAGCAATATTATTGATGGAAAGTATTTCCTCGGTGGTACTCAACAACAAACATCGAATCCAATTGCTGCTGCCTATGCTGCCGGTGAAGCTAAATACGTTAGTCGTCAGTTCCAGTTTAATACAGGATTTGACTTTAACTTACGCTCTTTGGTAGATGGTTTATTTTTCAGAGCAAAATACGGCATTGACTATTCTACTGAATATGAACAGGCTTATGAAAATACTTATGCAGTTTATGCCCCTTCATGGAATAATTATGGTGGGGTTGACAGGATTAGCAGCCTGGCTGTATATGGAGTTGACAGGCAGGCTGATACTGAGCGTATAGGTTATCAGAATTACCGTTATACTTATAACTTTAGTAGTCAGTTTGATTATAACAAGACTGTTAATGATCAGCATAATATTTTTGCCATGGTAGTTGCAAATGCATGGCAAAGGACTTTTAGCGGAGAGTATCACAGATTATCTAATGCCAATCTTGGTATGCAGATTGCTTACAATCTCTCGCATAAGTACTATGTTGACTTTAGTGCAGCACTTCCATATTCAGCTCAGTTGCCAAAGGAAAACAGACTCGGTTTTTCACCGACTGTAACTTTGGGATGGCGTCCTGTTAATGAAGCTTTCTTAAGTAATTCTGCATTTGACGATTTGATGCTGACCGTGTCAGGTGGTATTATCAGCCAGGATATGGATATTACGGCAGATGGCAATGAGATGGGTTATTATCTGTACAAGCAAGTTGTTCAAAGAGGAGGTTGGTATAACTGGGGTGACCTTGGAGGTGAAGCTGCAACAGAGTTTCAGCGTGGTGAGAATCCTGATATGACTTATATTAAGCGTAAGGAGTTGAATGTGGGTTTGCGCGGTTCTCTATTGAATAGGGCATTGAGCTTTGATTTCAACTATTTTATTGGAAAAATGGATGGTAATCTTACTTTGCCAAATTCTCAGTACCCTAATTACTTTACCCAGGTTGGATACCCGACTTCATCAATTCTTCCATATTTGAACTATAATATTGACGATCGTTCAGGATTTGATTTTAGCGTTTATTATAATAAGAATGTAGGTGAAGTTGACTTAACAGTTGGTGTCAGTGGAATGCATTCAGTTGTTGAAGCAGCCAGAAGAGACGAGAACATAGCCTATGATTACCAAAGCGCGATAGGTCGTCATGTTAATGGCTTATGGGGATTGGAGAGCATAGGTTTCTTCAATGATCAGGAAGAAATTGAAGAGGCTCCAACTCAAATCTTTGGTGGTGTGATTCGCCCCGGTGATATTCGTTATAAAGATCAAAATGGTGACAATATCATTGATAACAATGACCAGGTTTATCTTGGACGCTGGGATACTCCAACACGTCTTGGTTTGAACTTAACTGCTAAGTATCGTAATTTCACTGTCTTTGCAATGGTTGATGGATTTTTTGGTGGCCAAGGCTTTAAGAATGGTTCTTATTACTGGGTATATGGCGATGCAAAATACAGTGAGGTAGTACGTGGTCGTTGGACTGAAGCTACTAAGGATGTTGCGACTTATCCTCGTCTAACAACAGAAACCGGAGCAAATAACTTCCGCAATTCGGATTTTTGGTTGTACGAAACTGACAGGGTTAACTTATCGCAGGTCCAATTGAGCTATCAGATTCCCGAAACAGCCCTTCAGGGTACCTTTGTAAAGGGTCTTGGTGTGTACCTGAGTGCATACAACCTGTTGACCATCTCTAAAGAGCGTGAGCATTTAGAAAGAAATGTCGGAAGTTCGCCTCAGACTCGTTTCTTCAATGTTGGTCTAAAGGGTAGCTTTTAACGGTGTATTCAGTATAAAACGTATATAGTTATGAAGAAAATAATAAAATCATCTATAATTACGCTGTTTGCTTTGTCACTTGTTTTCTCTACCGGTTGCGAGGATTTATTTGAGCCGGCTATTGAAAACCACAAAGTAGGCGAAGACCTGAAGGAGATGCCTTCCTGGGCATTGGGACTACTAGGTCATGCGTATATCAGTAACCCCCTTGGATCATGGTCATTTAATGACGTGGCTACTGATGACGCCGTATCAAACCTGCCGAGCAACAATTATCGACTGATGAGCACAGGTGCCTGGAGTGCAACATATAATCCAATGGACAGATGGCAGTATCTTCGTGCTTCATGGCAATACCTGAATCAGTTTTTGGCTATTGTTGATGATGTACATTGGGCAGATGATCCTCTAGCATCTCAATTGTTCCGTGAGCGCTTTAAAGGTGATGCCTATGGAATGCGTGCACTTTATATGTATCATTTGCTGCTTCATCACGCGGGACCTTCTGAAGTTGACGGTCAGATATTGGGTATTCCAATTTTAACTGAACCGGAGGATCTTTATAATTCTGAATTCAACATACCAAGGAATTCTTTTCAAGAGTGTATAGAACAGCTTTTTGCCGATGTTGATTCAGCAATCTATTATCTGCCTGAAGAATTTGGTGAAAAGAAGACAGATGCTGATGTTCCTCAGAAATATAAAGATAGGGGAATCAAAGCTGATGTTTACACTCGAGTGTTTGGGGACAATGTGAAAAACAGAATGAGTGCCAGAATTGCCAGGGCAATACGTGCACAAGCTGCCTTACTTGCAGCTAGTCCTGCATATTCTGAAGGTTCAGGTATTGATTGGGAAGATGCTGCTAATTATATGGCTGAGGCTTTAATTACTGGTTTAGGCTCAAATCCTGTTGGAAATATTGACCCCAGTGGAGGTGAATGGTATAAGGATAATAATGCCATCAACAATCTTAAGGCTGGTGAGAATCCCAAGGAAATCCTTTGGAGAAGTAATAAGGAGCAGAATGCAAATCTGGAGCAGGAAAACTATCCTCCAACTTTGTTTGGCAGTGGCAGAATAAATCCTACCCAAAACCTGGTTGATGCATTCCCAACTGTAAATGGTTACCCGATTGATCATGCAAGTTCTAATTATGACTCAAATAATCCTTATGCGAATAGGGATCCTCGTTTGAGCAGATATATTATTTATAACGGAAGCACAGCCGGAACAAATAATACGGCTATTAATACAAGTGCAGATTCTCCTGATAATAATGGTATTAATAAGATTGAGACTTCCACAAGGACAGGTTATTACCTTAGGAAGCTTATGAACCCGGCTGTAAATGCTAATCCTAGCTCAGTAAATAATGGTTGGAGATATAAGCCGTTTATTCGTTATACAGAGCTTTTCCTTGGTTATGCTGAGGCAGCCAATGAGGCTTATGGCCCTAGTGTTGCAGGTCCTCATGGTTTTTCTGCCTATGATGTAATTAAGGCAATTCGTGTAAGGGCTGGTATTACCGGAGGTGACCCGTATCTGGAATCCATTAAGGATGATCAAGATGCTATGCGTGAGTTAATTCGTAACGAGCGTCGTTTAGAGCTTTGCTTTGAAGGATTCCGCTTTTGGGATTTGCGTCGTTGGAAAGTATCTATTGAAAAGTTGACTGAACCTGCAAAGGGAGTTAGAATTTCCGGTTCGACTCACGAAGTTATAGATGTTGAACGTCGCGCTTACAAAGATCATATGTATTACGGACCCATTCCTTTTGGTGAGGTTAACAAGTTCAGTGAATTGGTTCAAAACAAAGGATGGTAGCCATAATTAATTAATTAGACTGAAAATGAAAAGGATATTATTTATAGCATTTATTACGGCGTTGGTAAGCAGCTTGTTTACTTCCTGCGAGAATGGAGATTGGGAATTCCCCGATTTCGACTATTCCACCGTATATTTTGCCTATCAGAGTCCTGTACGTACTGTTGTCTTGGGTGAAGATGTGTACGATACCAGCCTAGACAACGAGCATAAGGTTATGATAATGGCTACTATGGGTGGTGTATATGCCAACAAAAAGAATGTTGAAATTGGCATAGAGGTTGACAATTCATTAGTTGACGGATTAATATTCAAGAAGAATGCGGATGCTGATCCTGATGTTCCTGTATTGGCTATGCCTGAGACCTATTACACGCTTTCAAGTGATAAAATTGTTCTTGAGAAGGGTTCTGTAATAGGTGGAGTGACTGTTCAGCTTACAGATGCATTCTTTGCTGATCCACTTGCATTAACAACAAATTATGTAATTCCGATTGTAATGACGGATGTTGT
This sequence comes from uncultured Alkaliflexus sp., assembly GCA_964396555.1. GTDB lineage: Bacteria > Bacteroidota > Bacteroidia > Bacteroidales > Marinilabiliaceae > Geofilum. Next base: position 2,082 of record CAYNFX010000066.1, on the reverse strand, counting down.
TAATGCTGATTCAATACTTTCAGGTAAGGCATTGGTTGCAAATCCAAGTCGTACCAGACCATCAGATTGGGACGTGCTTCCTAAAGATTACATTCTGTATGCTGTTAAGTACATAAATAAGTATGATGCTAATTACTTGCGCAGAGGAAAGGATGTGATTACTTATGAAGGTGATAAAGACACTACTATTACAAGACAGGCTCAGTGGGTTGAGAGGGATGAAGTCGTGGATAAGATTAGCACCAGGGACCTTAATACCATTGCATGGGAGTATACAGGCCGCGATCAGAATGGTGACGCTCGTACATGTACATTGATACTTACTTTTAATGAGCAAGGTGAATGTACTATCAGCTCTGAGACCGTCGGTGTTACTGCTAGTGGTACAGGAAGCTTCGTAGTAAAGGGTGAAAAGAATAGCTGGGGTAGGAAGGATAGGGATGCTCTTTATCTTGATTACACCATCGAATTTGCTGATGTCACCTTTGAAATTGAAGATACGCTTGTGGTTCGTGACAGGGGTGTGAAATCTGAGTGGTTTGACACACAAATAATAGAATAAGCTTAAATCCAGAAAAATGAAACATACAATTAATATCTTAGGTGCTTTCATCTTATTATTGATGTTTGCAGTTTCATGTGCGGATGATTCCATTGATAGTATTCTTGTTGATAAGCCAGGAACAGTTGCTGAACTGGAGTATCTTAACGATTATGATGCATTGAAATCATACATAGATAGAAGCGCAAATCCCAATTTTAAGTTGGGGGCTGGAGTTACTGTAAGTGACTATATCCAAAAAGGTAGTTACTACCGTTGGATTAACGAAAACTTTGATATGGTTACTGCCGGTAATGCTATGAAATATGGCTCCGTCGTAGGAGATAACGGAGCCATGAACTTTGGTTCTGTAGTTCAATTTGTTGGAGCTGCTAAAGAAGCCGGAATTGAAATTTATGGCCATACTCTTCTATGGCATGCTCAGCAAAACAAGAAGTATCTTGCTTTGCTTATGGCTGACAAGGAGATAGAATCTGATGATTCTGAGCAGGAAACTGTTTTGTATATTACTACACCATCGGCAAATGCAAATGTCTGGGATTGGCAGTTAGCTTATACGCTTCCCCAGCCTTTGACTTCAGGTGTTGAATATACAATTAAGCTGAGGGCAATGGCTTCTGCAAACATGACAGTAGCATTCTGGAGGTTTGATGGATCTACAACCAATTATGGTCCTGATTTTGGTGTGGGTGAGACATGGACAGATGTCTCAATTACCTTTACACCGACAATTAATGCAACTACCCTGCAGTTTAACTTCGGTACCTTTAAGGGTGAATTGTCTTTCGATGATATCGTGCTTACAGAAACAGGATCTGATGTAAATCTTGTTGAAAACGGCACATTTGATGTAGATGATTTGACAGGATGGTCTAAGCCCGGATGGCATGCATATACATTTATGGTTTCGAAAGTAGCAGCCGGACCTAATGTATGGTGGACACAATTGCTTAAAAACAACGATGTCGAAAGTGATGACGTTACCAGCTATTATTCGACAGAACCAGCTACAGGAGGGCCTCACGCGTCAACTATTGAAGAAGGCGTGGGTGTTGATGGAAGTAGAGCAATTGTAGTGAGGTCAGGAGATAACCCCGCTAACGAATGGGATACTCAGTTCTTTGTAAAATCATCTAAGGTTCTTCCAGCGAATGCTAAGTTTAGGTTTTCAATGAAGTATAAGGCTGAGAAAGCAGCGACTGGTTCATCACAGGCTCACTTCAATCCGGGTGAATATCAACACTGGGATTTCTTAGGCCAACTTAACTTCACAACTGAATGGAAGACTATTGAGGCTTCCGGAATTGTTTCTTCTGCTCAAGCAGGAGGTGACAAGGGTATGATGACAATTGCATTTAACCTTGCAATCCTTAAGGAGGCTAATACCTATTATTTCGATGATATTTCATGGGAAATAGAAGAATCAGGTAACAAAATGCCTCAGACCGAAGAAGAAATAGCTGATACTCTGACTTATGCACTCACAAACTGGATTTCTGGTATGATGAATGCTACCGACG
>CAYNFX010000065.1:0-10561 GCA_964396555.1 uncultured Alkaliflexus sp. | reverse complement strand
CTGAATCAAGTGATGCTGCAATATAGTTTGCATTCAATATCGCAATTTTTGACGCCATTGTAAGGCCTTCACCACCCATCATCTTGATATAGCCATAGGTAATCGGCAGAACACCAGCACTACCCCATGGAGCAGCAGCAACAGTTAATGTAGCCGGTCTGCGATTATCAATAACCGGGTGTCCGGGCAGGAAATCAACCAGGTGGGGTGCAACACCTATAGGGCCGACCCCCGGACCGCCTCCACCGTGAGGTATTGCAAATGTCTTGTGCAGGTTGAGGTGGCATACATCAGCCCCTATAAAACCGGGACTTGAAAGTCCTACCTGAGCATTCATATTAGCACCGTCCATATACACCTGTCCACCGTGTTTATGAACCATATCACACAACTCCCTGATTGAAGCCTCAAACACGCCGTGAGTAGATGGGTATGTCACGATTACGCAGGCGAGGATGTCAGAATACTCCTCAACCTTACTGCGCAGATCTTCCATATCTATATTTCCCTTGTCATCGCAGTCCACCACAACAACCTTAAGGCCGGCCATTACAGCACTTGCCGGGTTGGTTCCATGAGCTGATGCGGGTATCAGGGCAACATTTCGGTGTCCCTCTCCCCTATGTTCATGCCATGCTCGTATCACCATCAATCCAGAATACTCACCGTTGGCTCCAGAATTTGGTTGCAGGCTTACATCTGCAAATCCGGTAATATTGGCCAGGTCGGACCTCAAATCTGACATCATCTCATGATATCCCTGTGCCTGATCAAGCGGCACAAAGGGGTGAAGGTTAGCAAATTCCGGCCAGGTAATTGCAAACATTGCAGTGGCCGGATTCAGTTTCATAGTGCATGAACCAAGAGGAATCATCGAGTGAGCCAGAGAAACATCCTTACGATCCAATCTCTTGATATACCTCATCATCTCTGTCTCGGAATGATAGCTATTGAAAATATCCTGATTCATATATTCCGAGCTGCGAATAAATGACTGTGGCAGTGCAGGAGTAACCTCTATACTGACTACCGGAACCTCGGCTCCGATGCATTCACTTATCAAAGCCACTAGTTCATCTACATCCTTAAGTGTAGTAGTCTCATCTATGCTGATACCAAACTGGCTGACACCTGTATATAGCAGATTAATATTGCGTGCCAGGGCCATATTTCTAAGCTTTTCAGAGGTCGGACCTTTGGGTAGCCTATAGTGCAGTGTATCGAAAAACAGATTGTTTTGACGGTCAAGTCCTATTTGCTCAAGTGCTGCAGCCAGGGCACACGCATACCTGTGTATGCGTGATGCTATTCCCTTTAACCCGTCAGGACCGTGGTAAACAGCATAAAAGCCTGCCATTGTTGCCAGCAGGGCTTGTGCAGTACAAATATTTGAAGTAGCTTTTTCACGCTTAATATGCTGTTCACGCGTCTGCAAAGCCATACGCAATGCAGTATTTCCACGAACATCCTTACTTACCCCGATTATGCGGCCTGGCATATAACGTTTCAGTTCATCGCGGGTCGCAAAAAAAGCAGCATGAGGACCTCCATAAGCCATGGGCACGCCCATACGCTGTGAGGAACCGAATACAATATCAGCTCCCCACTCACCCGGGGGGACCAGCATACAAAGAGCTATCAGGTCGGTAGCAACAGCCACTTTACCTCCGGCATTATGAACCTTTGCAACCAAAGACTTATTATCCGATACCCGCCCCATAGCATCGGGATATTGAAGGATTAGTCCAAAGTGTCTGTTAGGATCGTACTTATGTTCATCTGCAGCAACGAACTCAAGGTCTATTCCAAGTCCCAGTGCACGAGTCTCGATAACGGCACGAGTCTGAGGCCAGATAGCATCATCAATCAGGCAGGTGTTGACACCTCCCTTAATTTGATCCTTGCTTCGGGTATTGTGCATCATTATCAGAGCTTCACCTGCCGCTGTTGCTTCATCCAGAAGACTAGCATTTGCAACCTCCATGGCTGTAAGTTCGCTGACCATGGTCTGGAAATTCAACAAGGCTTCAAGCCTTCCCTGAGAAATCTCAGCCTGATAAGGGGTATAGGAAGTGTACCAAACAGGATTTTCAAGCACGTTGCGGATTATCACTGAGGGTGTATGAGTTCCGTAATAGCCCATGCCTATATAGGTCTTGAGCACCCTGTTCTTCATAGCCAATTCCCTGATCCTTTGCAGATAAGCATCTTCACTAATACCATCTCCAAGATTGAGGGGCTCCTTCAAACGTATCGAGGCAGGCACCGTCTGGTCAATCAACTTATCCAGGGATGAAACTCCCAGTTTTTCCAACATCAGGTCTACATCCGCTTTGCGGGGGCCTATATGACGATCAACAAACTGTAAATGTGACATATGGAATATCAAAAATTTAGACAATCAAGTGATCCATTCAGAACGTTAAGATAGCTCTTTTGAGCAATTACCCCCGCAACTTAAGCCTTATAATTTACTGTTTAGGCAAGTTATCACCCTTATACCTACAAATAAGGATTGTGTTGTTTCTCCTCTCCTATTGTAGTTGCCGGACCGTGCCCCGGATAAACAACAACATCATCGGGAAGCGTCATCAGTTTATTCATGATTCCTGATATCAGGTTCCCATGATCACCTCCCGGAAGGTCAGTTCTGCCAACGCTTCCCTTAAACAACACATCTCCGGCAATAACAATTTTGTCTTCCTCATTGTAATACGCCAGACTGCCAAGTGAGTGCCCTGGAATATGGAGCGCCTTCAGTTTGGTATTACCAAAGTTCACAATGTCGCCTTCCTCAATCAAGATTGTAGGATAAGGCGGTTCACTTTGGACCATTATGCCAAAGTTCATTGCATAATCCCTGTGCATCTCAATAAGGTGCAGGTCATCTTTGTGAGCTACGGCCTCGAGGCCGTAGCGCTCAGTCACGTATTTTAGCCCGAACACATGATCCAGATGCAAGTGAGTCTGAAGAATTTTAACAGGTTTTAGCCCTTTATCTTCAATAAACTTTGATAACCGGGCATTATCATCATCCGACATCATTCCCGGATCCACTATCACACACTCTCCTGTCTCATCAGACAGGATCAGTGTATTCTCACTAAAAGGGTTAAATGTAAGTATCGAAACCTTCATTCCTTATTTGTTTTAAATAACTATTATAAATAAACAAAAAGGAGCAGAAATGTTTGAAAAGTTATCTTGCTATACCGTTAAGCATAGGGACAAATGCGCATTCCTCAAACTCCTCCTTTTCAAATTCTTCTTCACTGATACGCCAAATCCGGGTCATAATTTGAGTACCTCGTCCCAGCGGTATCACCATAGCCGCGCCAACCTTCATTTGAAAAAGCAGCTTTTGAGGCAGTTGTGCAGCACCTGCAGTTACAAGTATGGCATCAAAAGGAGCCAGATCGGGTAGTCCTTCATATCCGTCACCAAGGTAGGTTCTGATACTCGAATAGCCAAGATTACGGAGCATTGCAGATGTCTTGCGATATAGTTCGGCCTGCCTCTCAATAGTATAGACCTCCACTCCCATTTCACTAAGCACTGCAGCCTGATAGCCTGAACCTGTACCAACTTCCAGTACCCTGTTACCATGAGAGACTTTCAGAAGGGTTGTCTGCCTGGCTACTGTTGAAGGTTGGGAGATAGTTTGTCCAGCCCCAATTGGAAATGCAACATCACTATAGGCGATTTTCACAAAGGAACTATCAAGAAAAAGGTGACGAGACACAGAATTAATGGCCTTAAGCACAGCTTCACTGCCTGCACCCCTCCTCCTCAATTCGTCAACAAGTCTGGCCCTTAGTCCTTTATGCCTGAAATCATCTGTAATCATATAGACAAAGATAATGGAATTTCGAATTGGGCATCCCTTCATGCATAAAGTGAGAATAAAGCCGGGAAAACAGTACTAAAATCTAAACTGGAAATAATATGGTAAGCATTTTGCATGACCTTTGCCGTAGTCTATACTAAACAACCAAAAACAGCGTTAAAACAGTAGGGCAAATTGTGCGGACATTCAATAAGGAATAATTATGATTGACTTTGATTTTTTTAATAAATTAGGGTGCCTTAAAAAAAAACTCCCTATGACCCCTTTAACCTCGCTTAGAATTAAGTTTACAATACCAATGTTCTTGATATTGTTGTCATTGCCTATCGGCCTGACAGCTCAGGAGAAAGCATCGCATTTCATAGACTACTACCAATTTCCCAATCATTTAATAATCAAAACATCCGACGGGTTTCTAAGGATACGTAGCTTTTCTCCAGGAACCGCCGAATTCTCTTTTGCTGCTGACTCCAATTTTATTAGTCCCAGTGACGCAGTGATTGCTAAACCTGCTGATGCACAAGTCATAATACGCAACTCCCCAGACAAGATGGATGTTCGTATGGGAGACACATATTTCAGCGTGAATAAAGCTGAATTTGAAATAAGGATTTCAACAGGAGCTTCCATGCAGGAGGAGGTTGTGATAGGTGGTCCCTTTGCAATTGGAGGATCCTATGGCGTGAACTTCCGTCTTGATACCCGTGACAAAGTGATTGGGGGTGGGGCACGGGCAATTGATATGAACCGCAGGGGCAAGCGACTTTTGCTAAGCAATGAAGCCAACTGGGGATATGAGTGGGGTGCTGAAAGACTCAACTATTCCCTACCCGTATTCTATGTTTCAAAGATGTACATGGTCTTTTTTGACTCACCTCAAAAAGCCATAGCAGATATCGGTCAGAGTGTAAAAAACAGGTTCAGAATCGAATCTCCTAAAAGCAGTTTTACCATGTATGTTATAACAGGAGGTTCTTACAGTGCCCTGCTCAGCGAATATACCAGAATAACAGGCACTCAGCCGCTTCCCCCGCTCTGGGCCTTGGGTTATCTCAATGGCAGTGAGCTATACAGTACCCAGGCTGATGTAACTGCAGCCGCTGATTCAATACAAAAGGCAAAATTCCCTCTTGATGCAGTGCTTCTTGACCATTCATGGTACGGTAAGGGAACTGAGGACCTACATATGGGCCGCCTGGCATGGGATGAAGAAAAATGGCCAAGACACAGTTTGATGATAAGTAACTTCAAACAAAAGAACATTAACACAATCCTGATGACCCAGCCCTATTTCCTAACATCAGAAGCCAACTATGCCGAAGCAGCAGGACAAGGGTATTTTGCAACTGATAGCACAGGTAGTCCTTATGTGATCAGTGACTTCTGGTTTGGTAAGGCATCGATACTGGATGTATTCAACAAGGATGCGACCAATTGGTACATGCTAAAGATAAAACCCTGGGCAGATGAAGGTATTGCAGGTTGGTGGAGTGATCTTGGCGAGCCGGAAGCTCATCCGGGAGATATGTTTTACAAAACAGGTGATTCCAGGTCTTTGCATAACCTCTATGGCCATACCTGGGCCAAGGTCCTAAGCGAGTATTACGCAAAAAACTATCCAAAGATCAGGCTTTTCAATCTTACCCGGAGCGGATATGCCGGTTCGCAACGCTATTCAGTATTCCCTCGCACCGGAGAGGTGAAGAGTTCATGGAGCGGACTAAGGGCTCAACTTCCAATAATGCTTACCCTTTCCATATCAGGTATTCCCTATGTGCACTCTGATATTGGTGGATTCGCCGAAAGCAGCAAGGATGAAGAACTATTAGTTAGATGGGCTCAGATGGGCATATTCTCACCCATATTCAGGACTTACGGCGACAATAAAAGCCTTGAACTCTATAAGTATAGTCCGGAAACCCAGAAGATAATGCGTGACCTTATCAACCTGCGTTACAGCCTGATGCCATATATCTATACAATGGCATACCAACAGACAGTAAGCGGCAAGCCGCTTGTCAGGCCGCTAATGTATGTTCAGGATGACCCGTATCTGATGGACATTTATGACATGTATTACTTTGGCGATAATATGCTTGTCGCTCCGGTTTTGGATCAGGGAGCTACTTCACGCAGGGTAGAGCTTCCAGTAGGACAATGGGTAAACCTGTTCACAGGTGAAGCATATATAGGCGGCAGGTCAATAGAGATGCCAGCTCCACTTAGCACTTTGCCTGTATTTGTAAAGGCAGGAAGTTTCATCCCCATGGTGAAGCCTCAAACATCGCTCTCTATGATCAATTCAGAATACCTCACAATAGCATATTACCACCATGATGACGTAAGTTCGGCTGAGGGAGAGCTTTATCTGGATGACGGATATAACCCGAGGGCCTTGAGAGATAAAAACTATCAGCTCTTTACTTTTAAAGCTCAAAACAAAGAAAAGGAACTGAGCATAGATATTTCCCACAACAACGGGGTTTACCTGTATCGACCCGGACGTAGAGAAATAGAACTTCAGGTAAAGAACCTATCCGAAAGACCAGCTACGATAAAGGTTGACGGAAAGAATGTTGAATTCAAGTACACAGCCAAAACAAGGGAAGCAAATATCAAATTCACTATGGGTGCCGAACCGGTCAGCATCAAGATAAAGTAATCTATGCTTCCCCACGAGGGGAAGCTTATTCATAACTTCTGGCAGACATACTTAACCCTGGATTTCACTTTGCCCTTACAGAGCAGTTTTTGTAACATATGCCTGCTACTTTTCGTAGCAATGAGACATGATTTTTCCCAACCAGTTTTTCCTATCAGTATGAAATTGAATTTATCCCGTTCACGTTTCCTTAACCTGTTTATGCTAACCACTCTTTCAGTTGTAATCATCTTTAACCTATTCGTCAGTTCTTCGGTTCCGGTAGAAATCCCAGCTACAGCCAAGGCGAATCCTGTTACGGAGGATTACCGCATTCATGCATTTCCAATACCGGAAAAGCTGAGCTTTGCTGGTGAAGCAGTTCCGATGAATAAAACATACGTAAGAGAAAGTTATGACCGGGAGTTGCTTGTCAACACATACTGGCAGTCTTCAACACTGTTGCTTATCAAGAAGTCCCAAAGGTATTTTTCAATTATTGAACCCATCCTGGCAGCTCAGGGAGTGCCCGACGATTTCAAATACCTGCCCATGATTGAAAGCTCTCTTCAGGAAAGGATAGTCTCACCGGCAGGAGCAGTTGGCCTCTGGCAATTCCTAAGTGCAGCTGCCAAGGAAAATGGTCTGGAGGTTAACAAGGAAGTAGATGAACGCTACCATATTGAAAAGGCTACAATTGCAGCCTGCAAGTACCTGAAGGATGCATACAACAAGTTTGGTTCCTGGACCCTTGCTGCAGCATCTTACAATGCAGGAGCACGAGGTATTCAAAACCAGGTCGATAAGCAGAAGACAAATAACTACTACGAACTGCTCCTTAATGAGGAAACTGCCCGTTATGTTTTCCGCCTTATAGCCATTCGCGAGATTGTTTCAAATCCGGCTGAGTTCGGCTTTATTGTAGAAGAGGAGAATTACTACCCCATCATTGCTACCGACACACTGATAATCAACGGTCCAGTGCCTGACTTTGCTGATTTTGCAAAAGAACATGGAATCACTTATCGTGAACTGAAGGACCTAAATCCATGGCTAAGGGAAACCTTCCTTACAAATGCTTCAGGTAAGCAGTATACCATAAGGTTACCCAAGCCCGGAGCCTTTGAAGTCCAACCATAAAATAGTAATAAACAGACATAAATTATTCTTATCTTTGCGGTTTTCTAATCGCAGACGGGATACTTTATGTTAGGAGAATCAAGAACAACGGATGTCCTGGAGCCAGGAGAAGTTGCAAGGATTGACATCTATGGAGCACGGGTTCACAATCTAAAAAACATCGACGTCAGCATTCCCCGCAACAAGCTGGTGGTAATCACGGGCTTGAGTGGTAGCGGGAAATCCTCTCTTGCTTTTGACACAATTTATGCAGAGGGTCAGAGAAGGTATATCGAAACCTTTTCGGCATACGCCAGACAATTTCTTGGCAGTCTGGAGCGACCTGATGTAGACAAGATAACCGGGTTAAGTCCGGTAATTTCAATTGAACAAAAGACTACAAGCCGCAATCCAAGGTCAACAGTGGGAACCGTGACCGAGATATACGACTTTCTCCGCCTGCTCTATGCAAGAGCCGGCGAGGCCTTCTCCTATGTCTCAGGAGAGAAGATGGTTCGCTGGACCGATTCCAAAATATTAGAAAAGATACTTACCGAATACGAAGGAAAAGCCGTTTATATACTGGCTCCTGTTGTAAAGGGTCGTAAGGGTCATTACAAGGAATTGTTTGAGCACCTACGTCGCAAAGGTTTTATTAATGTGCGTATTGACGGTGAGATTACTGAGATCAAGCATAATTTAAAAGTCGACCGCTACAAGAATCACTTTATTGAAGTTGTCATTGACAAACTTATTATTGAGGCCAAAGACCGCAAAAGGCTTGAGGAGTCTGTAAAACTGGCAATGAAACAGGGCGGCAACGTAATGATGCTTATTGAGAAGGACAGCAAGGAGCCCAGGTATTTCAGCCGACTGCTGATGTGTCCTGTAAGTGGTATTTCCTATAGTGAACCGGCGCCTCACTCCTTCTCATTCAACTCACCACAGGGAGCCTGTCCCAAGTGTAAGGGATTGGGAGTTATAAAAATAGCAGACCTTGACAAGATCATCCCGGATCCTAAGCTAAGTATTTACAAAGGTGGAATACTTCCGTTGGGTAAGCACCGCGATAGCTTGATATTCTGGCAACTAGAGGCATTGGCTGAGAAATACGGATTCACGCTTAAAACAAACATAGAAAACATACCCGAAGAGGCTCTTGATGCAATACTCTATGGCACTAACGAACCACTGTCGCTGAAGAATACCCCACTGGGCACTGCTTCCGGATATTTCATGAACTTCAACGGAGTTATCAAATACCTACAGGACAAGCAGGAAGGTGAGTCGGATGACGAAGGACTATCAGGTCGCTATATTACTGAAGCAAAATGTCCTGAGTGTAATGGTGCACGACTCAACAAGGAAGCCTTGCATTACCGCCTTGAGGATAAAAATATAGCACAGCTGGCAGAAATGGACTTGTCAGTATTATCAGCATGGCTTGTAGGACTTGAAGATAGACTCAACGACAAGCAAAGACAGATAGCAACTGAGATACTAAAGGAGATCCGTTCTCGTCTGGGCTTTATGCTTGATGTGGGATTGGAGTATCTTTCACTCGACAGAAGTGCATCCACCTTGTCAGGTGGAGAGAGCCAGCGCATCAGACTTGCAACCCAGATCGGATCCCAGCTTGTCAATGTACTTTATATACTAGATGAACCGTCAATAGGTCTGCACCAGAGGGATAACCACAGATTAATTGAGTCACTCAAGCAGTTGCGTGACAATGGTAATTCAGTGCTTGTTGTCGAGCACGACCGCGATATGATGATGGCTGCCGATCAGGTAATTGATATGGGGCCCTTTGCCGGAAGACACGGAGGGAAGGTTGTTAGCCAGGGTAGTCCGGAAGATATACTGCGATCAGGATCGCTTACAGCAGAATACCTCAGGGGAATCAAAACTATTCCTGTGCCAGAAAAAAGACGCGAAGGCAACGGCAAGAGCATCAGGATTATTGGAGCCTCTGGCAACAACCTGAAAAACATAAGTGTGGAATTCCCAATTGGCAAGTTGATTTGCGTCACCGGAGTATCTGGTAGCGGAAAGTCAACCCTTGTTAATGAGACTTTGTACCCCATACTCAATAAGCATATTTATAACGGTGTAGCAGAACCACTGCCATACAAGGAAGTAATAGGTCTTGAGAATATCGACAAGGTGGTGGATGTGGATCAATCACCACTGGGACGCACGCCGAGGTCCAATCCGGCTACCTATACCAAGCTCTTTGATGAGATCAGGAAGCTCTTTGCAGAGCATCCCGAGTCGAAGATCAGAAGCTATAAGCCGGGGCGCTTCTCATTCAATATTGCTGGAGGACGCTGTGAGACCTGCAAGGGAGGTGGAATGCAGATTATTGAGATGAACTTTCTGCCCGATGTGACAGTTGAATGCCCTGACTGCGGAGGCAAGCGCTACAACAGGGAAACTCTGGAGGTCAGGTTTAAAGGCAAGTCCATCAGTGACGTGCTTGACATGACCATCAACCAGTCGGTTGAGTTCTTTGAAAACATACCCAAAATATACCAGAAGGTCCGTATGATGCAGCAAGTTGGACTGGGATATATCAAGCTTGGTCAGTCATCAACTACCCTGTCGGGAGGTGAGTCTCAGAGAGTAAAACTGTCTTCGGAACTTGCACGAAAGGATACAGGCAAGACCCTCTACATACTTGATGAGCCAACTACAGGTCTGCACTTTGAAGATATAAGGGTGCTGCTTGAGGTTCTTAATAAACTGGTAGACAGGGGCAACACAGTAATAGTTATTGAGCACAATATGGATGTTGTTAAAGCAGCCGACTATATTATTGACATAGGTCCCGAAGGAGGCAGTCGAGGTGGCAAGGTACTTGCCTGCGGAGTGCCTGAGGAGATAGCACTTGTCAAGAAGAGTTATACTGGTCAGTTCCTGCTTTTGGAACCCGAATTCAAGCATTTGAAGAA
>CAYNFX010000064.1:0-10990 GCA_964396555.1 uncultured Alkaliflexus sp. | reverse complement strand
CGAAGGTGTATGGCCTGTCGTCCCTGAACTGGTTGAAAGCGCCGTAGTTTGTTAAGTCTTCCATAGTCGTACTGCCTGTTAGTTATTCCAGCCAAAAGCCAGAGTGTAAAAGTAAGGACTAAATTCTTGTTTTACCAAAACAGTTTTTCGGAAATGAACGGCCTTTTGTCCGTTTGAGGACAAAAGATCTTAACTGAAATAGAACTTTCTGATTTCTGAATTGTTTGATATTAAGAATTCTAAACATTGTTTTTGTTAAATTCTGCAGCATCCTTTTTACTAATGGTATGAAAATTGCCAAAAAAAGAAAGATAAAAATTGATTTTTTTATTGTTTAGAGTTAATTAATGTAAAAATATGCCGTAAATTTGTAAAACTGTTTTTACGTAAAATACTGTACTCTTATTGCAAGCATGGGATAGTACATGTCGCAGAATATGAAGAGATTGTTGCAAATATTGTGGATGGTTCCGGCTTTGTTGTTTTGCTGGTCATGTGAACGTGATTATATGTTCAGGGGCGGCGAAGAAGGCATTATGTTTTCTTCAGACACAGTTATGTTTGATACAATCTTTACTTCAATAGGTTCTGCTACCCGTAATTTTCGGGTTATCAACCCCTATGATACTGATTTGACTATTGATCTTATCAAGTTGGCAGGAGGTGAAGATTCAAAGTTCAGGATCAATATTAACGGTGTTCCTGATCCTGAGTTAAAGGATGTGCACCTTAGGGCAGGTGATAGTCTTTATGTGTTTGCAGAAGTAACAATTAATCCTGGCGAAAGCAGTGATCCTTCCTTCGTTGTAATTGACTCCATAATATTTCAGACCAGAGAACGTATTCAGACAGTTAAGCTTGTCGCTTACGGGCAGGATGTCATTTTGCTCCGTAAAGCGACTGTCGGCACACAGACTTTAAAAGCTGATAAGCCATATTTGATTTATGACTGGCTGATAGTGGATTCGTCCGAGGTCCTTACCATAGAAGAAGGAGCAGAATTGTACTTTCATAAAGGCGCTAGTCTTGTCGTCAGTCATGGGGCTTCATTAAAAGTGATGGGTACAAGGGAGAATCCAGTACTTTTTTTGGGTTCACGCCTGGAGGAGTGGTATCAGGATAAACCCGGCCAATGGAATGGTATAAGCCTTATGCCCGGCAGTAAGAACCATGAAATAGCTTATGCCGTCATTAAGAATGCCACGGTTGGGCTGTCAGTTGATTCTGTTGGTTTGAAGGGAGGCCCTCCGCTAAGGTTGTCCAACACAAGGATAGAACATGTGGCGCAACAGGGACTTGTAGCACAGGCATCTTCGATAATAGCAGACAACTGTCTGTTTGGTGACGCTGGCAGTGCATCAGTTGCCCTTACTTATGGTGGCTATTACAAGTTTTTCCACTGTACTATCGTTAACTATTACAAGTGGAAGAGTTACCGTAATATACCAGCGCTTTTGCTTTCCAACTACTACATAGACAAGGATAAGAATAAGCCTGAGATCAGGGATATGGAAGAGGCTCTGTTTAGTAATTGTATTATCTGGGGTACCAATCCCAATGAGATAGGTCTTGATTTTGAGCCCAGGAATAAGGATGAGGCTAATTATGGGCAGAAGTTCATTATTAATTACAAGTTTGAAAACTCACTTATAAGGACTCAGTTAAGTGCGGATATACTTTCTGATACCAAGCATTTTAAGGAGGTTATCTTCAACTATAATCCGGCCTTCGTCAATTATCAGAATTACAACTACGAACTTGATACTTTGTCTGTTGCAGTTGATGCAGGTAGTTTGGAGACTGCCAGGAAGTATCCAATTGACTATAAGGGCAACAGTCGTACAGAAGGCGACAGGTTGCCTGATCTTGGATATATAGAACGAATCGAACAGGATCAATAGCCTATGTTGGACAGGTTAAGGTGCGCAATCCCGGCCTTCCTTTTATTATTTGTTTATTTAGCAGGAAACAATAAGCCAGCTTATAGTAATGAGCTGGTGTGGTCAGGTGCCGCACATAAAGAAGTGGTTTCAACCTCAGTTCGGGAGGATGGAGAGAGAGACATAATGCCGGCAGGTATTATGTTTTATAATGTAGAAAACCTCTTTGATGTCAGGGATGATTCCCTCACTAACGACGATGAATTCCTACCGGACAGCCCGAGGAGATGGACCCGCTACAGGATGGATGAGAAATGCAGGAATCTTAGCCGTGTCATACTAAATGCCGGTGGCTGGAATCCTCCTGTGCTGGTTGGACTCTGTGAGATTGAGAATGCCTGGGTGCTGGGAAGGCTCCTTTATGATACCGGATTAAACAATACAGGTTACAAGGCAGTGCATTACGACTCGCCCGATGAGCGCGGAATAGATGTGGCCTTATTGTATATGGCCTCACGATTTGAAGTGCTTGAAAACAGACCTGTTTGTGTAGGTCTTTTGAATGACGGTAGCACCACCAGGGATATACTGTATGTCATGGGAGTAGTTGACAATTATGACACCCTGCATTTGTTTGTCAATCACTGGCCATCACGATATGGAGGGGCTGAAACAAGTAAGCCCCGACGCATACAGGCAGCCAGGGTTCTATCTTCGGCAGTGGACTCGGTTCGAAGGGCTTATCCTCTTGCAAATATTGTACTGATGGGTGACTTCAACGAGGATCCTGACTCTAAGCTATTTAGGGATTGTCTTTCAACAGGTGGACTGGATGAGGATACTCCACTCTATGCTCCTGCACTGGAACTGGAGCTAGGATCAGGTACCCTTAAGTACCGCTATCAGTGGCAGGTATTTGATCAGATAATGGTGTCGCGTGGATTACTAAATCCCGCATCACGGATTTATTTGAAGGAACCGGTACTACGTATAGTTAAGCTGCCCTTTTTGCTTGAACAGGATGAAAGATATGGCGGTCAGAAACCTTTCAGGAGTTATCTTGGAATCAAGTATCAAGGGGGATACAGCGACCACCTGCCGGTAATGATCTACCTGGAAGTACAAAAGTGATATGCCAAAAGTATGCAGACTTCCGGTTAGTTGTGTATCACATGAAACTCTATTATAATCGTAATTTAGCCCCGTTAAGGGGAAGTTCTAACTTTTTTCCCCGATACGCTGTTTCGGTCTATTGTCATCTACCGGTTTAGTGGTGCATGAAGCTTTTTGAGTAAGTCCCAATTCATTTCCCTTATGTAGCATAAACTCATAAGCCTCCTCGAAATTATTGTGAATTACTCCGTCCAGGATGGCCTCCTTAATGGCACTCTTGATGGCTCCCACTTCTGCACATGGCGTAAGGCCAAAGGTTTCCATTATCATATCCCCGGTGACGGGTGGCTGGAAATTGCGGATATGGTCCTTTTCCTCTATTTCCCTGAGCTTACGACGTACTATCTTGAAATTACGCAGGTGACGCTCTACCTTCTCCCTGTTTTTGGAGGTGATATCGGCCTCGCAAAGAGTCATCAGTTTGTCGATATCGTCTCCTGCTTCGAAAAGAAGGCGGCGCACTGCCGAGTCGCTAACTTCATTTTCGATAAGAGCAATGGGGCGCATGTGCAGTTGTACCAACTTTTGCACAAAGCTCATCTTTTCGTTTAGCGGAAGCTTAAGGCGCCTGAATATTCTGGGAATCATCTTTTGTCCCACGTGGTTGTGAGCATGGAAAGTCCAGCCCTGCTGTGGGTCGAAGCGTTTGGTTTCCGGCTTTGCTATATCATGGAGCAATGCAGCATATCTCAGCCACAGGTCGTTGGTTTCCTTTGTGATATTGTCGAGTACCTCGAGGGTATGATAGAAATTGTCCTTGTGCGATTTGCCATTGACTGTCTCCACACCCTTAAGTGCCAGGACCTCTGGGAATATTAAGGCCAGGAGACCGCAGCGGTCCAGTAGCTTGAATCCTATGGAGGGCTTATCAGCCATCATTATCTTGTTGAGTTCCTCACTTACCCTTTCCATAGAGACTATGCCGATTCTTTCCTTGTTGCTTTCGATTGCATCAAAGGTTCTGTCTTCGATAAAAAACTGAAGTTGGGTAGCAAAGCGAATTGCCCTCATCATCCTTAGCGGATCGTCAGAGAAGGTGATGTCAGGGTCAAGGGGAGTACGTATGATGCGATTATGCAAATCTGTCATACCATCAAAGGGATCGACCAGGTTGCCCAGCGTCGCCTTATTGAGGCTAATTGCCATTGCATTGATAGTAAAATCCCTTCTGTTTTGGTCATCCTCAAGAGTTCCATCCTCCACAATGGGTTTACGGCTGTTGCGCATATAAGACTCCTTGCGGGCGCCGACAAACTCAAACTCAACACCCTTGTACTTGAACATGGCAGTACCGAAATTCTTAAAGCAGCTTACCTTTACCTTACCCAGCCTGGCAGCCACCTTTTCGGCAAAATGGATACCACTACCCAATACTACTATGTCAATATCGGTATTGGGGCGCTTGAGGAATATATCTCTAACATAGCCGCCGATGACATAAGTCTCCAATCCTTCCGCTTCGGCAGTATCTGTAATAACCTTAAAAACCGGATGCTGCAGGTGTTGCAGCAGCATTTCTCTGAGTTGCTCCATATTATTATCCTGGTGACCAGGGGCGTACGCTATTATAGTATGATCATGAACCAGTAAAAATACAACAATTTGACGGTTTGCCGAAACAGGCGCGATAATTGCCGTTGTCATACAGGTATTGCAGATGTGCAAATAGTGTATAAATTTGGGATTAATTAGTTGTTAAGGTAGGCAGGAGAGCGAACAAAAGGCTGGATCTCCCGTTATAAGGATGAGTTGATCTGAATAAACTTTTATATGATGAAAAGAGTATTTTTTACTGCTTTGTTCTTCGTAGGTGCAGCAATCGGACTGCTGGCAGGCAGTCCGGAGGGAGAGAATGAAAGCAAAACAACACATGCTCATAATGGAGTAATTGAACTTGATGAGGCAGGTTTTATAGAGCATGTCTTTGATTATAAGAATGCAACTTCCTGGCAATTTAAGGGTAAGGTGCCTGTAATAGTAGATTTCTATGCAGTGTGGTGCGGTCCTTGTAAAAGGTTGGCTCCTATCCTTGCAGAATTGCAGGAAGAGTATAAGGGCAAGATTCAGGTTTACAAAATTGATGCTGAGAAGAACAGGGAACTGGCTGCAGCTTTCGGTGTTACAGCCTATCCGAGCATGCTTTTTATTCCAATGGGTGCAGATCCTGCAGGTGCCCGCGGTCTCCTGCCAAAGGAGGAGCTTGAAAAGGTAATTAACGAATTTCTGAAAGTTTCCAAGTAAGGCATAGATACCCGCAAACCGTCATTTGCAACGGTTTCGGAAAGTAAATTATGGAGTTGGAAAAGTGATGGATTAAAGCTTTACATAGTATTTAAGGAGGAATGCCTGACTGCCGTCAGGCATTTTTGTTTTGTTTTATTCGTCATAGTATCATATATTTGCCGCTGACAATTGGGGGTGCTCATTTCGAGCTGAGATCATACCCTTTGAACCTGAGCAGGTAATGCTGCTAAGGGACGAAATCGTTTACTTTCCGAAAAGTCTCCTCCAACTTTGTCAATCCATTAGAATACATCGTGCGCGCGGTGTGAGTTTATTGTGTTTAGTAATTTCTACAATGGGGTGCCCTATAGGGCTGAGATCATACCCTTGGAACCTGGTCGGGTAATGCCGACAAGGGAAGGTTATCAGTCTCTCAATAGTCCTCATTGCAGTTTATGTTTAACCGTTAACTGCTTTGAAAATGAAGAGGATTCTTTTATTTGCGTTTTTATTGATTATTTCGGCAGCATTGCATGCGCAATACGAGTTGCGCGGCAAGGTGCACAATGAACAGGGTGAGGTATTGTCAGATGCCTTTGTTCGTTTGGGACAAAAGCATGCCGTAACCAAGTCTGATGGGACATTTACTATTGGCGGACTATCATCCGGTACCTATCAGCTTGCAGTATCCTTTCTGGGTTATGAGACCTGGAAAGGGGAGGTGGAACTTAGGGGAGACAATGTGCTGGACATCGTTATGCAAACGTCCAGTTTTATGGCCCGAGAGGTTGTGGTTAGCGGTATCAGGGCCAAGAAGGATGATCCAGTGGCCTATACTGAGGTTACCTCCGAGGATCTTGAAAAGTCAAACTTCGGCCGTGACCTTCCTTATCTTTTAGGCATGACTCCTGGTCTTATAGTTAGTTCAGATGCCGGTAGCGGAGTTGGTTATACATCCATGCGCCTCAGGGGCTCAGATATAACCCGTATCAATGTTACAGTCAACGGAATTCCGCTTAACGATGCCGAATCGCAGGGTGTGTTCTGGGTGAATATGCCCGACTTTGCGTCATCGGTAAGCCATATTCAGGTTCAACGTGGCGTGGGAACTTCGACCAACGGCGCGGCATCCTTCGGGGGCTCTATTAATATCAGTACGATAGACGGCCTTTCGGAAGACAGGGTGGTTGTTGACAACTCCTACGGATCATTTAATACATGGAAGAATTCCATCCAGCTTAGTACAAGGATTCCGGGTAGTGGTTTTGCCTTTGATACCCGACTGTCAAATATTACTAGCGATGGATTTGTTGACCGTGGTTCTTCAGAGCTCAAGTCCTACTATCTGTCAGGTGCCTGGTATGGTAGTTCTACTTCTGTAAGACTTGTTACCTTCTCGGGCAAGGAAAAGACCTATCAGGCATGGAATGGTGTACCTCTTGTCAAGCTAAATGATGACAGTGAAGGTATTGAGAAATTAATTGTTCTTGACGGTTGGTCGGATGAGGAGGCAGATAACCTGCGCAAGTCGGACTCAAGGACCTTCAACAGGTATCTGTATTCCAACCAGACAGACAACTATCAGCAGGACCACTATCAGCTTCACTTTACACATGCACCATCGGCATTGCTTTCACTGAATGCATCAGTGCATTATACAAGAGGCAAGGGTTACTACGAGTCGTACAAGTATAACGAGCGTTTTTCAAAGTATAACCTGCCCCTGCCGTCAGAGGTTGTTGTTGATGGGGTAAGTTATAGCCGAACTGATCTGATAAATCAGAAGTGGCTTGATAATCATTTCTATGGCGCCACATTTTCAGGTGTATATGAATACGGCAATCTGCATCTGGTGGCAGGAGGTGCTTTAAACAGGTATGAGGGCAACCACTACGGTGAGGTGATATGGACTAAGATTAATGCCGGTGTACCTGATAATTATAGGTGGTATGAGAATGAAGGTGTAAAAGATGACCTGAACTATTATACAAAGGTGACCTATACCCTGTTTGGTGCACTTGGCATGTACACAGACTTTCAGGGAAGGCATGTGAGCTACGATATAGAAGGGGTTCATGATGATATGCGGGATCTCACGCGCACTGCTCACTATGATTTTTTCAATCCCAAGTTTGGTGTCAACTGGAAGATAGACCATAACAGGCGTTTGTTTGCTTCAGTTGCTGTGTCAAACAAGGAGCCATCACGCAGTGACTTCAGAGATGCCGATAATGAGGTTGTTCCCCAGCCAGAAAAGCTTATTGATTACGAATTGGGCTTTGAATGGATGGGAGAGAGCTTTGGCTTTCAGGCCAATGGTTTTTACATGGACTACAAGGACCAACTAGTCCTGACCGGCAAGATAAACAATGTGGGTGCCTATATAATGAACAATGTGCCTCAGAGTTATCGTACTGGTATCGAACTTGCTGGGTTTTCAAGGATTACTTCGTGGCTGACTGCCAGTGCCAATGCAGTATTTTCTGCCAACAAGATTAAAGAGTTTACAGAGTATGTGGATGACTGGGATAATGGAGGTCAATTGATCAACTACCTGGGAACCACAGATATTGCCTTTTCACCTTCAACAACCTTTGCCGCCAGACTAGAGGCAGAACCGCTCAATGGGCTCAGTGCTATACTTGATACAAGGTATGTGGGTGATCAGTATATCGACAACAGCTCAAGTCGTGACAGGATGCTTGACAGCTATATGTTAAGCGACCTGGTACTACGATACAAGGTTCCCACTAAATTAGGAAATAATACGCGTATTGAACTGGGCTTTCTGGTGGGAAACCTGTTTGATAAGTCCTATATGTCAAATGCCTGGGTATACAGCTTTGTGTTTGATGGTAAGAGGGAAGTGCTTGATGGCTACTTTCCGCAGGCTGGAAGAAACTTCACCGGACAGGTGGTATTTAGGTTTTAACGGAAGCCTATCTCATGCTTACGGGTGGGGATAACAGTATAATAGAAGTGGCAGGTATAGAGGCCTGATCTGCACGAGAAAAAAATATACCGGAAATCAATCTCGAGTTTTAATACAAAAAACGCCCCGCGAGGGGCGTTTTTTGTGGCCTAAGCCACAAGCGTATTAATTGGCAATCTGTCCTAATTGTCTATTTTTTACCCGGCGATTGTTTAGATTTCTTTGAAGGTTGCAATACGTTCTGGAATTCCTTCCATAGAGCATCATTTGAAGGTACCGGAGCAATAATTTCAATAGGTTCTTTCGTTACCGGATGTATAAAACTCAGGCACCTTGCGTGCAGGGATATTCCTCCGTCGGGATTGGAACGTGCAAAGCCGTATTTCAGGTCGCCCCTGATCGGGCAGCCAATCTTGGCAAGCTGGGCACGGATCTGGTGATGGCGTCCGGTTTCCAGTTCCACTTCAAGCAGGTGATAGCGAGCCGAACTGGAAACTAGCTTGTATTTCAATATGGCTTCCTTTGCTCCTGGTCTCATTTTGTTTAGGACAGCAGATTTATTCTTAATGCTATCCTTCAAAATAAAGTTGCGTAGGGTTGCTTCTTCCTCTTCAGGAAGATTCTGGACGATGGCCCAGTAGATCTTCTTAACCTCCCTGTCCTGAAACATCTGGTTGAGCCTAGTCAGGGCCTTGGAAGTACGTGCAAACAGCACGACACCGCTTACAGGTCTGTCAAGCCGGTGAGCAACACCCAGGAACACATCTCCGGGTTTATTATATTTCTCCTTGATGTAGGCTTTGACCTTGTCAGACAAAGGTTCATCACCGCTTTCATCGCCCTGTACCAAATCTGCACCGGTTTTGTTTACCGCAATTAGGTGATTGTCTTCGTATAATATTTCCAGGTCCATATTTATCAGGCTTTCTTTATCTTAAAAGTCTTAGTATTGTTCGGTATCATTGGGAAAGTCACCAGATTTGACATCAGTAATATAACCTCGAACCGCTTTGCTTATCTCTTCATTCAGGTTGTGGTAACGCCTAAGGAATTTGGGAGAGAAATCCTGGGTAATTCCTAGCATATCATGGATTACAAGTACCTGACCATCGACCTTTCCTCCAGCACCTATCCCAATTACCGGAATACTGAGTTCGCTGGCCACCTGTTCTGCCAGTTTCGCAGGAATTTTTTCAAGCACGAGACCAAAAACTCCGGCATCTTCAAGCAGGTGTGCGTCACGTATAAGTTTGGCAGCTTCTCTTTCTTCCTTGGCACGAACGGCGTAAGTGCCGAATTTATTGATAGACTGAGGGGTAAGTCCCAGATGTCCCATTACAGGTATACCTGCAGACAGTATTCGTTTCACAGATTCAAGGATTTCTTCTCCACCTTCGATCTTTACACCATCAACTCCGGATTCCTTCATCATCCTGATTGCAGAAGCAACTGCAGTTTCGCTGTTACCCTGGTAAGAACCAAAGGGAAGGTCTGCTATTACCATAGCCCTTCCAACTGCCCTCATAACCGATGAGGCGTGATATATCATGTGGTCGAGAGTAATCGGAAGTGTGGTTTCCCAGCCTGCCATAACGTTAGCTGCAGAATCACCGACCAGGATCACATCGAGACCTGCCCTGTCTGCAATTTTTGCCATTGAATAATCGTAGGCGGTAAGCATTGATATCTTCTCGCCCCTGACCTTCATTTCTCCTAGTACATGGGTCGTGATCTTCTTCGGCCCCTCTTTTGCTACTGACATAATTCGCGTAAATTTTGGCAAAGATAGGGATAAAAATTAGGAAAGGAGGAGGAAATTGGTGGTTAGGTGTAATCTGTATATTTTTGCAAATATTTCAAACAGTAGGGAGGCATAAGTGATTTATCCGGATAAATTTGAAGAGAAGCTGAATTTCGCCAGGATCAGAGAGATGTTGGCCGGTCATTGTCTTAGTCCACTTGGGCAGGAATGGGTCGCTAAGATGGGTTATTCTCAGGCTTTTGACAAGGTGAAGTCCTTGCTCGAGCAGACTAATGAGATGCTGCATATTGAAGAAGATGGGGGTGAACTGCCTGTTTCCTACTATATGGATGTGCGTGAGCCTTTACGGAAGATTAGGGTAGAAGGGCTCTTTCTGGATGAGGAAGAATTGTTTGACTTGAGGCGTTCCCTGGGTACAATCAGGGATCTTATCAGATTCATAAAAAGCAGGGACGAGAACAAATTTCCACGTTTGCACGCACTGTCAGCAAATGTTATGGTGTATCCTGCAGTTATTGACAGGATAGATAGCATCCTCAACAAGCATGGCAAGATTAAGGACAATGCATCACCCGAACTGCTGAGAGTTCGCAAGGATATTATTTCAATTCAGCAAAATGTGTCGCGCAGGATGGCAGCCATCCTCAAGAAAGCCAAGAGCGAAGGCCTTGTCGAAGCTGAGGTATCCGTAAGTATCCGTGACGGACGGGCTGTTATACCGGTACTTTCTGCAAATAAGAGACGTCTGCCCGGTATTATCCATGATGAATCAACAACTGGAAAGACTACCTATATAGAACCGGCTGAGATCGTTGAGATGAACAACGAGATCAGGGAACTTGAATATGCCGAAAGAAGGGAGTTGATACGCATTCTGACTGATATCTCAGGATTTTTGCGCAACTACCTTGAGGAACTGCTTTACTCATATGAATTTCTTGGTATTATTGACTTTATCAGGGCTAAGGCTAAGTTTGCAGAGCGCATCGAGGCCATAGTGCCGGAACTTTATGATGAGCC
>CAYNFX010000063.1:0-11061 GCA_964396555.1 uncultured Alkaliflexus sp. | reverse complement strand
AAATTTTCAGTAAATTTATCAGCGTAATGAATAAAGCTTATTACTGAATTGCTGATAAAATTTTGCAGGTTTGGCTATTATGTTTATGTTTGCATAGTCCAAAGTTGTGTTTCAATCTCAGGGCAATCCTATAACTGTCTGAACAAACAGGGATTAAACCAATCATCATGTTTTCCGATCTATTTCGTTTTAAGCGAAACTCTTGTCCATAACTCAATTTATGTAACTAAAATAGTGTCTTCTAAAGGTTCAGTTCTGGGTCCTGATATGGCATTTTAAGTGCAAATAGTCGTGACCGACTGAAATCTATGTATTTATCAAAGGAATTTTCAAATAGCATTTTTTCATATGTATGACATTCTTGAACTAAACAAGAAATTGCTGATGGAATTACGTACCATCGCAAAGGATTTAGGTATTAAAAGAGTTGAATCTTTTAAAAAGCAGGAGCTGATATATCAAATACTTGATATTCAGGCTATTCAAGCCTCCGAAAAAAAGGTAAGGGAAGCCAAGTCACCCGATATTAAAAGGGAAAGCCATGGTCGTAGAGGAAGGCCTCCAAGAACTGACAGGGATATCAGACCCGACAGTCGTAGACCTGACAATTCCAGAACTGAGAATAGCAGACCTGAGGCAAACAGGCAGATAGGTCTGGAACCCAAAGCCGCAGAGAAACCGGCTACTGCACCTGAGGCCGCTGAAACGAAAAAGTCACCAGAGGCACCTGCTCAGCAACCACCAAGACAACATCATCATCGCACTGCACCAGCAGTCAATCAGGCTCCTGCAACTGAACCGACAGAGGTATCAAAAGCTGAAGCACCTGTGGAACAGGATAAGCCAAACAGGCCTGTGCATAGGAATGATGAGAATCGCAGATGGCAGAAGGGTGAAAGGCATGGTGACAGACAGAATATTCAGTCAGGCAATCAGGCTAGTAATCAACAAGGTAACCAGCCTAATGCTCCACAGGTTAGCCAACTTAACAACCCGCAGAATAGCCAACAAGGTAATCAGCATGCGGCAAACGGAGCTGGCCAGTACAAGCAAAATCAGGAAAAGACTGATCGTCCAAGAAACCGCAGAGAAGACAAAGCATTCGAATTTGAAGGTATTATCTCTGCTTCAGGAGCCCTTGAAATTATGCCTGACGGATATGGTTTCCTACGTTCTTCTGATTACAACTATCTTAACTCCCCAGATGATATCTACGTTTCCCAGTCGCAAATAAAGCTTTTCGGATTAAAGACTGGTGATACAGTATTGGGAGCTATCAGACCTCCAAAGGAAGGGGAGAAGTATTTCCCGCTTATCAAGGTTGAGTCAATCAATGGTCGTTCTCCGGAATTTGTGCGTGACCGTATCCCATTTGATCACCTGACTCCGATATTTCCTGATGAGAAGTTCAACATCACTTCAGGTCCAAAGGCAAACCTCTCTACAAGGGTTGTAGATATGTTTGCTCCAATTGGTAAGGGACAACGAGGTTTGATCGTTGCACAGCCCAAGACCGGTAAGACCGTTCTCCTCAAGGATATTGCAAATGCAATCGCATCCAATCACCCCGAGGTTTACATGATGATCCTTCTTATCGACGAACGTCCTGAAGAAGTTACCGATATGGCAAGGAGCGTGAATGCCGAAGTTATTTCTTCAACATTTGACGAACCGGCTGAGCGACACGTAAGAGTTGCCAATATCGTACTCGAGAAGGCCAAGCGTATGGTTGAATGTGGTCATGACGTAGTAATACTGCTCGACTCAATCACCCGTCTTGCAAGGGCTTACAATACCGTGTCACCTGCATCAGGTAAGGTGCTGTCTGGTGGTGTTGATGCCAACGCATTGCACAAACCTAAGCGTTTCTTCGGAGCAGCCCGTAACATTGAAAACGGTGGTTCACTGACCATTCTTGCAACAGCTCTTACTGAGACTGGTTCGAAGATGGATGATGTGATCTTTGAAGAGTTCAAGGGTACAGGTAATATGGAGCTGCAGCTTGACAGGAAACTGTCCAACAAGCGTATCTATCCTGCTGTTGATATTATGGCTTCAAGTACACGTCGTGAAGACTTGCTGCTTGACAAGGAAGTGCTTAACCGTATCTGGATCCTGCGCAACTACCTGTCAGATATGAATTCAGTAGAGGCTATGGAATTCCTTAGGGACAGACTGGTCAAGACCAGCTCAAATGAAGAGTTTCTTATCTCTATGAATTCTAAGTAGTAAGATACCTGCCGGTGATGGAGGTTATAAAGCGAAAATTCCGGCCTGGTAGAATTAAATCACGGTTTGCTTAAAAGTGCTTACCGGAAGTGATATAAGGGGCAGCCTTGAGGCTGTCCCTTTTTTTATGTCTAGACTTCCTCATTATTACGTACTTATTTATCTTATTTACAAGCGGTCTAAATTGCCTTAATTGCTTTGTGTAGGTTTCTCTACCAGATATTTCCAAAAAATGCGTCAGAAGCCGGGAAGAGGTGAAATTTTTATTTTTACTAATTATAAATAACATATTAAGGGTCTTCTTGCTATCTGAAGATGGCAAAATTGGATAAACAAATATTAACTTTGTAAGAATTGAGAATTTTGCAAGTATGATGCAGGCTTTTTTTAAGACGCACAAATATCTGTTGGAGCACCTGCATGTGCCTGTACGACGTGGGTTGATGGATATTGTCGATTGGGATGACAGGCTGGTAGGTGTTGTTGGTACCAGAGGGGTTGGAAAGACTATGTTTTTGCTGGATTATATTTCTACAAATTTCGGTACTGATAAAACCTGTTTGTACGTAAATCTTAATAATCTATACTTTTCGGTAAGGACGCTTAGTTCATTCGCAGACGAATTCCAGAAAACCGGGGGCACAACGTTGGTATTGGATCAGATCTTTAAGTATCCAGGATGGGATGAGGAACTGGTCTGGTGTTATGATAATTTGCCCAACCTGAAGATAATTTTCAGCGGTTCTCCTCTTATGCTTGCTGACAAAGATTCCAGCGAACTTACAAGTAGGGCTCGTATCTATACTCTTGAAGGATTTTCTTTCAGGGAGTATCTTAACTTCAAGTCTGGTAACAGCTTTGAAAGGGTGACCCTTGAGGAACTGCTTAGTGACCATGTGAGTATTGCCGGCAATATCGTTGATAAGGTAAAGCCACTTGCATATTTTACGGACTATTTGCACCACGGGTATTATCCTTTCTTTCAGGAGCAGAGCAACTATCTGGAAAATCTTCTTAGGAATATAAACCTGATGCTTGAAATAGATATAAGCTTTTTGCAACAGATAGAGCATAAATATCTTCCCAAGTTGAGGAAGTTGCTTTATCTTATTGCTAGTTGTGCTCCTTTCCAACCCAATATTAGTAAGCTAAGCAGTGAGGTTGAAACAAGCAGGGCTACAGTAATTAATTATTTGAAGTATCTGCAACAGGCCTGTCTGATTAATCAGTTGTTTGACGGTGAACCGGCACCGCTGAAAAAGCCGGCAGAGATTTATATGCAGAATCCAAACCTGGTGTACTTGGTGTCAGGTGATGTGCACAATGAAATACTTAACAGGACTTTCTTTTGCAATCAGGTCTCGCAGAATCATAATGTGGGATATAGCAGGCGTAACGATTTTGTTGTTGACGAAAAGTTCCAGTTCAATATAGGACGCAGGGATAGCTCCAGAGCCAAGGGAGCCAAGAATCAGGACCTATGGTGGGCCTGTGAAATGGAAGAGATTGGCTTTGGCAAAGAAGTACCCCTGTGGTTGTTTGGCTTTCTTGATTGAATTAAATGAGTTATAACTATAAAGAGAATAGACACATGGGAAAAGCTAAGAAATTCATTACGTGTGACGGTAACTATGCAGCTGCCCACATCGCTTATATGTTTAGCGAAGTAGCAGCTATATATCCAATCACACCGTCCTCCACAATGGCTGAGTACGTAGATGAGTGGGCAGCCGCAGGTAGGAAGAATATATTCGGAGAGACTGTTAAGGTCGAAGAGATGCAGTCTGAGGCGGGAGCTGCAGGTGCCCTTCACGGTTCATTGCAGGCCGGTGCTCTGACAACA
The DNA here is from genome assembly GCA_964396555.1 of uncultured Alkaliflexus sp. Lineage (GTDB taxonomy): Bacteria > Bacteroidota > Bacteroidia > Bacteroidales > Marinilabiliaceae > Geofilum. The sequence continues at coordinate 6,989 of CAYNFX010000063.1, read as the reverse complement.
TCATTTACGGCATCACAGGGTCTGCTGCTGATGATTCCAAATATGTACAAGGTATCCGGAGAATTGCTTCCTGGCGTTCTACATGTTACTGCGCGTAGTTTGGCAGCTCAGGCCTTGTCAATCTTTGGCGACCATAGTGATGTTATGGCCACCCGTCAGACAGGTTTTGCTATGCTTGCAACAGGAAGTGTACAGGAAGTTATGGACCTTGCAGGTATTGCTCACCTTGCAGCCATCAAGTCAAGGGTACCTTTTATGCATTTCTTTGATGGATTCCGTACTTCACATGAGATCCAGAAGATTGAAGCTATGGAGCAGGATTCTCTTGCAGCGCTGCTGGATTATGATGCTCTGAAGCGTTTCCGTGACAATTCTTTAAATCCTGAACGTCCTGTAACACGAGGTACAGCTCAAAACCCTGATATTTACTTTCAGTCTCGTGAGGCTGCCAATCCATTCTATAATGTATTGCCTGAGATAGTAGCAGACTATATGGTTAAGATATCTGAGATCACTGGTCGCACATATCGTCCGTTTGTTTACTACGGTGCTCCTGATGCAGAAAACTTAATTGTTGCAATGGGGTCTATTACCGAAACTATCAAGGAAACTGTAGATTATTTAAATAGCAAGGGAGAGAAGACCGGTTTGATTTCAGTACACCTGTATCGTCCATTCTCAGCTAAGTACTTTTTCAATGAACTGCCTAAGACTGTTAAGCGTATTACTGTTCTTGACCGTACCAAAGAACCGGGAGCAAATGGCGATCCTTTGTACCTGGATGTTTGCGAAATGTTCAATGGCAAGAAGGATGCTCCAGTAATAGTAGGAGGCCGTTATGGCCTTTCTTCAAAGGATACCACACCGGCACATATGCTTGCTGTGTTTGAAAATATGAAGTTAAACGAGCCCAAGAATCAGTTTACTGTTGGGATTGTAGACGATGTTACTTTCAGGTCACTACCATTGCTGCCTGAAATTGACCTAAGCACAAAGGGAACCTTTGCAGCTAAGTTCTATGGTCTGGGTTCAGATGGTACTGTAGGAGCAAACAAGAACTCAATCAAGATTATTGGTGATAACACAGATAAATATGCTCAGGCATATTTCTCATACGACTCAAAGAAGTCGGGAGGTATAACTGTATCTCACCTTCGTTTTGGTGATACTCCAATACGTTCACCATATCTGGTAAACACTCCTGACTTTGTAGCTTGTCACGTACCAGCTTATCTTGGTCGTTACGATATGCTTAAGGGACTGAAGAAGGGTGGAACCTTCCTTCTCAACAGTTTGTGGGATGCTGATGAAACAAGGAATCGTTTGCCTAACAACGTAAAGCGTTATTTGGCAGCTAACGATATTCAATTCTATATTATCAATGCTACAAAGATTGCTGATGAAATTGGACTGGGCAACCGTACCAATACTATCATGCAGTCGGCCTTCTTTAAAATCTCGGGCGTGATACCCTATGTACAGGCTGTCGATGAGATGAAGAAGTTTGTTATCAAATCATTCGGCAAGAAGGGTGAAGATGTAGTAAGAATGAACCACCTTGCAGTAGAACGCGGTGGTGAACTGACCAAAGTGGAAATTCCTGCTGAATGGGCTAGCCTTAAGGATGAGGGTGAAACTGTTGGTAAGGATGTGCCCGACTTTATCAAGAATATTGTATTCCCAATCAATGCACAAAAGGGTGATGATCTTCCTGTAAGTGCCTTTCTGGGTCGTGAAGACGGTACCTTCCCTGCTGGTACGGCAGCATATGAAAAACGTGGCATTGCTGTTAACGTACCTGAATGGCAGTCAGAAAACTGTATTCAGTGCAACCAGTGTGCTTATGTTTGTCCTCACGCTGCTATTCGTCCTTTTCTGATTGACGAAAAGGAAATGCTTGGAATGCCTGCTGATGCTGCTACAATCAAACCTAACGGTAAGGGTTATGACGGTGTTCAGTACCGCATCCAGGTCAGTGTGTTGGATTGTACTGGCTGTGGCAACTGTGTTGAGGTTTGTAGTTCCAAAGTTAAGTCTCTTGTTATGAAACCACTTGAGACTCAGATGAAGGAAGCCGAACACTGGGACTATATGTCTAAGAATGTAAGTATCAAGGAACACCTGCAGGACAAGAAGATGAACGTCAAGAATTCACAGTTTGCACAACCACTGTTCGAATTCTCTGGAGCTTGTGCCGGTTGCGGTGAAACACCTTATATCAAGCTGATCACTCAGCTCTTTGGTGACAGGATGATGATTGCTAACGCTACAGGTTGTTCATCAATCTATGGAGGTTCTGCTCCTTCAACACCATATACAGTCAATAAGAATGGTTGCGGTCCGTCATGGGGTAACTCTTTGTTTGAAGACAATGCCGAATATGGCCTTGGTATGGCTACTGCAGCTGAGCAACTTCGTGAAAGGATAGAAAGACTGATGAGGGAAAACCTCACAGAAGTAGCACCTGCTACAAGAGATGCTTTTGAAGCCTGGATTGGAGCCAAGGAAGACGGTGATAAGTCACGCGAACTGACAGAAGCTGTTATTGCAGCATTGAAAAATGAAAAGCACCCTGTTGCCACTCAGCTATTAGACCTCAAAGACTATATGGTTAAGAAGTCAGTTTGGATCTTTGGTGGTGACGGTTGGGCTTATGATATCGGTTTCGGTGGTCTTGATCATGTACTTGCTAGCGGCAAGAATGTAAATGTACTCGTGCTTGATACAGAGGTGTATTCAAATACCGGTGGACAGGCATCCAAGTCAACACCAGTTGGGGCTGTTGCTAAGTTTGCCGCATCAGGTAAGAGAATCAGGAAGAAAGACCTTGGTCTTATGGCAACTACCTACGGTTATGTATATGTTGCACAAGTAGGTATGGGAGCAAGTCAGGTTCAGTACTTCAGAGCACTTAAGGAAGCTGAAGCTTATCCTGGTCCTTCTCTGATTATCGCCTATGCTCCATGTATCAACCATGGTTTGCGTACAGGTATGGGTATGGCTCAGGATGAAGTTAAGCGTGCCGTTGAATGCGGTTACTGGTCATTGTACCGTTACAACCCGCTGCTGGAAATGGAAGGTAAGAATCCATTTATAATGGATTCTAAAGAACCAGACTGGAGCAAGTTTCAGGATTTCCTCAAGGGAGAAGTTCGTTACACTTCACTGATGAAGGCTTTCCCAGAACAAGCAAAAGAATTGTTTGTCGAAGCAGAACGCAATGCCAAGTGGCGTTATAGCAACTACAAGAGACTTGCTGAACTGGACTACAAGGTAGTCGAATAAGCAGTCGATATGATATGCATAAGACCACTAAGCTGGTCTAAGCAATAATTCAGGAGGCCACCCCTACAAGGGTGGCCTCTTTTTTTTTGTATTTCGGGCAATATTATCCTTTTTATTTATGTTTCATTGTCAGAGGTATTATTTTCTGTATATTTAAGGATAAAGTTGTAAATTGAATCAGTAAACCAAATAATACCAAGCCTATGGATCTTTCTGTCAATTATCTGGGACTTAAACTCAGAAACCCATTGATTGCCGGTGCCTGTCCGCTCACTGCTGATATTCACAGAGCTCTTGAACTTGAGGAGGCAGGAGTGGCAGCTATAGTGTACAGATCTCTTTTTGAGGAACAATTGCACATGGAGGCTGCAGAACTAGAAGATGACCTGGCTGAATATGCCGAGAGGAATGCTGAGATGATTAGCCTCTTTCCCAGCATACAACACTCTGGTCCTAAGGCGCATCTGATGGCACTTAAGGAACTTAAAGAAGCTGTTTCAATACCTGTGATAGCCAGTCTCAACTGTTTGTACAAGGAGAGCTGGGAGGAGTATGCATTGCACCTTGCATCGACAGGGGTTGATGCTCTGGAGCTTAATTTTTACTCGACAATTTCCGAACTGGATATATTACCTGAGAGTGTTGAAAACGAGCAGATAGAGGCTTTGAAGAGGGTAGTGGCAAAGGTCAAAATACCCGTTGCGGTCAAATTGAGTCCATACTATACAAACCCGCTTTCCTTTGTCAAAAAGCTTGATGCTGCCGGTGCAAAGGGATTTGTATTGTTTAACCGCCTTTTCCAACCTGACATCAATATTGAAGAGGAAAAGCTTGAGATGCCTTACAACCTGAGTAAGGAAGGCGACAGCCGGCTGTCATTGCGTTATATGGGATTGCTTGAAGGTAAGGTGAATGCATCACTGTGTGCCAATACCGGGATACTAAGTTCGGCAGATGTGATTGCTGCAGTACTTACCGGAGCTGATGCGGTTCAGATGGTAACCACCCTGTACAAGAAAGGGAGCAAGGAAATTCCTGTTATCCTCAAAGAGATAGGTGATTGGATGGCAAAGAAGGGCTACAAGAGTACCGCTGACTTTAAGGGAAAGCTTTCAAAACGCAGTCTGAAGGATCCACACTACTACAATAGAGCACAATATGTTGAGTTTCTTATGAGATCGAGTAGTAAATATCCAGTAAACTAAGGGCTGTGAATTTGAACGGCTGCTGTCGAATTGTTATGAGTTTCAATACCTCGCATTTAGCGTTGTTTGGTGTAAACGTGAAAACAATAGTGGATGTTGCTAATGGAATGATTGTCAGTAATAATCCCGGGTTAGTGCCCGGGATTTTTATCAACTTATTATTTACCTGCACGGTACGTTAAAAAGTAAAAAAAAAACTGTTTATTTGTAATATTGATTTTACTAACTCCATAAAATTTATTGTAAATATGAGTAGCAAACGCGTATATACCTTTGGTAACGGGCAAGCCGAAGGTAGGGCAGACATGAAGGATCTGCTTGGAGGAAAAGGAGCCAACCTGGCTGAAATGAATCTTATCGGTGTACCTGTGCCCCCAGGATTTACTATTACAACAGAGGTTTGCACTGAATACAATCAGTTGGGTCGTGATAAAGTTGTTGAATTGTTAAAGCCTGAAGTTGAGCAGGCTATCAAAAATATTGAGAAGCTAACAGGTACTACGTTTGGTGATCAGGAAAACCCACTGCTCGTATCTGTTCGTTCAGGAGCAAGGGCTTCAATGCCGGGTATGATGGACACCATCCTCAATCTTGGATTGAATGACAAAGCTGTGGAAGGAATAGCCAGGAAATCAGGTAATGAATGGTTCGCCTGGGACTCCTACCGCCGTTTTGTTCAGATGTATGGTGACGTTGTGTTGGGTATGAAACCAGACTCAAAAGAAGAAATTGATCCTTTTGAAAAGATTATTGAAGAACTGAAGCACGAGAAGGGAATTAAGTTGGATACAGAATTTTCCGTAGCAGATTTGAGGGAGTTGGTAAGTAGGTTTAAGGTAGCTGTAAAGGAAAAGACAAATAATGATTTCCCTGTTTCTGCGTGGGAACAGCTCTGGGGATCTGTAATGGCAGTATTTAACAGCTGGAACAATCACAGGGCTATTTACTATCGTCGACTCAACAATATCCCCGATGAGTGGGGTACTGCTGTAAACGTTCAGGCTATGGTATTTGGTAATATGGGTAATTCATCAGCTACTGGTGTTGCCTTCAGCCGTGATGCCGGCACCGGAGAAAATGTTTTCAATGGTGAGTATCTTATAAATGCTCAGGGTGAGGACGTGGTTGCAGGTATACGTACACCACAGGAAATTACTATCGAAGGAAGTCGCAAATGGGCTAAGCTGCAAGGTGTTTCTGAAGAAGATCGTGAGAAAAATTATCCTTCACTCGAAGAAACTATGCCAGAGCTGTACAAACAGCTTTTTGCTACACAGCAAAAGCTTGAAGACCATTATCGCGATATGCAGGATATGGAGTTTACTATTCAGGAAGGCAAGCTTTGGTTGCTGCAAACCCGTAATGGTAAGCGTACTGGTGCAGCAATGGTTAAGATAGCCATGGACCTGCTTCGTGAGGGTAAAATAGATGAAAAGACAGCCTTGCTACGTATAGAGCCAGAAAAGCTTGATGAGCTGCTGCACCCTGTATTTGATACGGTTGCAATCCGCGCAGCCAATGTACTGGCCAAGGGATTGCCCGCATCTCCAGGAGCTGCTACCGGACGTATTATATTCTTTGCGGATGAGGCTGGCAAGTTTGAAGAAACTATTCTTGTTAGGATAGAGACTTCACCTGAAGACCTTGAAGGTATGAATATTGCAAAGGGTATTCTTACAGCCCGCGGAGGTATGACCTCCCACGCTGCAGTTGTTGCCCGTGGTATGGGTAAGTGTTGCGTTTCAGGTGCAGGCGCACTTAAGATTGATTACAAGGCCAGGACACTTACTATTAACGGTAAGGTATTCAATGAAGGCGACTGGATTTCCCTTAACGGAAGTACTGGTGAAGTTTATGAAGGAAAGGTACAAACCAAGAGGCCTGACCTTAGTGGTGACTTCAACAAAATACTTGAGTTTTCAGACAAGTACTCCAAACTGAAAGTTAGGACAAATGCTGATTCCCCAAAGGATGCCAAGGCTGCCCGCGACTTTGGAGCTGAAGGTATAGGTCTGTGCCGTACTGAGCACATGTTTTTTGAAGGTGAGCGTATAAAAGCTATGCGTGAGATGATTCTTGCTTCCACAACTGAAGGACGTAAGAGGGCACTTGCCAAACTATTGCCTTATCAGAGAAGTGATTTTGAGGGAATTCTTGAGGCTATGGCCGGTTATGGCGTTACTATACGTCTGCTTGATCCGCCGCTTCACGAGTTTGTTCCTCACCAACTGGCTACTCAGCGCGAGCTGGCTCAGGAAATGGGAGTTGGTATCGAAGTAATCAAGGCTAAGGTTGACTCACTTGAAGAATTCAACCCAATGCTTGGTCATAGGGGCTGTCGTCTGGGTATTACCTATCCGGAAATCACCGAAATGCAAACACGTGCTATAATTGAGGCTGCTCTTAACCTCAAGGCCAAGGGTGTTGATGCCCGTCCTGAAATCATGATTCCTCTGGTTGGTACTATCAAGGAATTCAGAATGCAGGCCGAAGTAATCC
>CAYNFX010000062.1:0-11189 GCA_964396555.1 uncultured Alkaliflexus sp. | reverse complement strand
GTTGGTAACCAACGCTGGGGAAACATATCTTGCAATTTACCACCTTTTTTGAATTCTGCCAGTTCTTTTTGTATTTGTTCAAGAATTATTTCTTTCTTTTCAGCATCTGTCTTTGAACCTGCATGTTTCAACAAAGTCCTGACAGCGTCTTTATTTGGCACCAGTATGGCTGTTGTATAGGCACACTGATTGTTGTAAAGTACTACCTGATCAATTGATTTGCAGTGATCCACTATTGCTTCCTCAATACCTTCAGGACTGTATTTTTCACCGTCATGGGATATAAGCAGACTTTTATAACGACCAAGAACGTACAAATAACCTTCTTTGTCAAGATAGCCCATATCTCCGGTAAACAGCCATCCATCCTTCAATGCATCGGCAGATGCTGCAGGATTTTTCCAGTAACCCAGCATTACATTTTCACCACGTACTACGATCTCACCTGAAGAACCAAGGGGCAGTTCCTTTCCGTTTTCATCACATATCTTGATTTCAAGGTTGTGAACCACTCTTCCTGATGAACCCATTTTATGATGATCGGGCGTGTTGGCCGAGATAATTGGGGCTGCTTCACTAAGACCATAGCCCTGATACATTGGTATGCCCAACGCATAAAAGAATCTTTGCAGGTCGATATCAAGTAATGCACCTCCTCCGATAAAGAATCTGAGTTCACCTCCCAGTCCCTGACGAACACTTGAGAAAAGTATCTTGTTAAACAAAGCTCCAAGTGGTTTTGTAAGCTTCCTTATTCCTTTGCCTTTGTTGTTGCCTGTACCATTGTACCAATATGCATGAGCAAGGGCCGCCCTGAACAATAGCCATGCTAGTTTACCCTTTGACTGTACGCCCTTTTCAATATTCTTCCTGAAATTCTTGGCAAGGGCAGGTACGCTCATCAGTACATGAGGCTTGATCTCATGTATGTTTGCTGCGAAATTCTTTAAGGTTTCGTTGCTGGTTCTACCTGCCTTTACAGCAGCAATGGAAGCTCCCCTATACATAAAGGCGTACAATGCCGCTGTATGTGCGAATGCATGATCCCATGGAAGTACAACAAGAGTACGGAAGTGAGAGGGAATATCAATAAAGCTGAAAGCCTGCTCCACATTTGCAGTATAATTACGATGCGACAGCATGATTCCTTTGGGATCTGCCGTAGTACCGGAAGTATAGGAAATGTTTGCAAGATCATTAGGTTTAACCTCGGCTCTGCGTGCATCAAGTGTTTGAGGGTCTGCCTCCATAAGAGCCTCGCCCTTTCGTAGTAGCTCTGTCCAGCTCAGTTCCTTCTCTTCGATGCCTTCAAACTCATCAAAGACAATTACACTTTCAAGTGCTTGTGTCTTATCTTTTATATTTCTTATCTTTTCTACTTGAAAGCCTGACACAACAACAAAGCGGCTTTCTGAGTGATTAATTCTGAAGACAAGGTCATTGGCCTCTTCCAGTTTGACAGACAGGGGTACATTGACACCTCCTGCATACAGTATTGCAAGTTCACATAAGAGCCAGTCACGACGTCCCTCAGAAAGAAGAGAGACGCGGTCTCCCTTTTGGAGCCCTAGGGCCATAAAACCTGCGGCGTACTTCCTGACAAGTTCATGGATATCTTTGTAGTTTGTAGGTTCAAACTGCCCGTTAGTCTTCTCCCAAATCAGCGGATTGTCAGGATAAAGCCTGACCTTCTCCTCAAAATAATCAATTATGCTAAGCATCAAACTCCAGGAGTTTTATTGTTCGGTACTGAATTTAAAAACAGTTGTATGATCAAACGGTTTTCCCGGCTTGGTTATGCAGTCAGGAAAGTTGGCTTTGTTTGGTGAATCCGGAAAATACTGTGTTTCGAAGCAGAATCCTTCAAAGCTCTCGAATTTGCGTCCGCCTCTGCTATGACTTCCATCAAGGTAGTAACCTGCATAAAACTGCATACCTGGAAGTGTTGTAAACACTTCCAGTACGCGTCCTGAAGCAGTTTCCTTTGCCACAGCTGCACGTGTGAGTTCACCTTCCTTTAAATTAAGAGCAAAATTATGATCGTAGGTTTTTTCAGGAAGTAGGCCAATTCGTTCTCCAATCTTGTGAAAGCTTGTGAAATCAAAGGGAGTTTTCTTGACAGATGCAATCTCACCAGTAGGAATAGCCTCTATAGCAGGTGTGTAATGATCCGCAAGGATCATTACTTCGTGATCCAGAATATTTCCTTTTTTACCTGAAAGGTTAAAATATGCGTGGTTGGTAAGGTTTACAGGAGTTGCCTTGTCGGCTTCTGCGTGATAACGAATAATCAGTTCGTTTTCCTCTGACAGCTTATAACTAACCTTTACATTGAGGTTGCCAGGATAGTTTTCATCATTCTCGGGACTGAAAAGCTTAAATACAAGAGTATCACCTTCAATACTGCTATCCCAAAGCTTAAGAAAATAGCCGGTAGGACCTCCGTGCAGGTGATTTGCGCCATTGTTTGTAGCAAGAGTATAAGTCTTTCCTTCCAAGGAGAAGCGTCCATTTGCAATTCTGTTTGCAAAGCGCCCTACCACTGCTCCAAGGAAGGGGCAGTTGCCTAGATACTCATCAGACAGATAATGGGCAGGATCATCAAAGCCTAGAGAGATTTCAGCCAGATTTCCATTTTTGTCGGGTGTTACAATGCTTGTTATTGTTGCACCTATGTTGGTTATTTTGACGCTGGTACCTTTACCATTCTTAAGTTCGAAATGCTTGATGGCAGGGTTAGCCAGATTCTGAATCTTCAATTCTTGTATATTCATTATTCAATAGTTTATGTGTATGAGGTAAACAAAAATAGGAAAAATCAGGGAATTTCAAATTTTCAAATCTACAGCTTATGTTGGCGATTTTAAATGTAAATTTGCCACTTAAGATAAAGCTCAATAAAACTATGGATTTACTTGCATTAAAGGAGAATTATAAGGAGTTGTATGGCAAAGAGGCCGACTATCTTTTCTTTTCACCGGGAAGGGTTAATTTGATAGGTGAGCATACCGACTACAACGGCGGCTATGTATTCCCATGTGCTATCAACTACGGCACTTATCTACTGGCAGGAAGGAACAATGGATGCGGGATGCGTTTTGCAAGCATGAATATGGAACTGAGGGCTGATATTACGTGTGCTGCTCTAAATCAAAAACAGCCAGGAGGAGCATGGGTAAATTATCCGCTGGGTGTAATGCATGAATTTGCCAAACTAGGCGTTAAAGTCGAAGGTCTGGATCTGCTTTATTGTGGTAATATTCCAAATGGAGCAGGTTTGTCATCTTCGGCATCGATTGAGATGGTTACATCTGTAATGATTAATGAACTCTTCAATAAAGGCGCTCTTGAGATGATGGAGATGGTTAAGTTGTCGCAGAGGGCTGAAAACCAGTTTGTCGGTGTAAATAGCGGTATCATGGACCAGTTTGCTGTCGGTATGGGTCTTACTGATCACGCCCTGGCTTTAAAATGTGATACGCTTGAATACCAGAGGGTTCCCCTTAAACTGCAAGGATGCCGAATTGTAGTAAGTAATACAAACAAGCGCAGGGGACTGGCTGACTCAAAATACAATGAGAGAAGGGCTGAATGTGAAAAAGCCCTTGAAGAAATGAATAGCGACGGTAGTTACAAATTTCTTAGTGATTTGGATTTGAATAAGTTTGATTCACTTAAAGGCAAATTGTCGTCTGATGTGTTATTAAGGAGAGCCCGCCACGTGATAACTGAAAACCAGCGTGTTCTGGATGCGATGGCAGCTCTTGAGAATAATGATCTGGCTGCATTTGGCAATCTTATGAATGCCTCTCATGTTTCCCTGCGTGATGATTATGAAGTAACAGGTAAGGAACTTGATGCTCTGGTCGAAGAGGCATGGAAGGTAGAGGGAGTTTTCGGTTCCAGAATGACAGGCGCCGGTTTCGGCGGCTGTACCGTTTCTATTGTGAAGGAGGAAGCTATTGACAGGTTTATCGAACAGGTCGGCAAGGAGTATGAAAGACGTACCGGACTGAAGCCTGATTTTTACATTGCTGAGGTGGGAGATGGAGCTCGCAGACTTGAATAGATTTCCATATATTTGTGACGCAATTGAATTTTAAACCCTACAAAATACAATTTCATGGTTTTTCTTTTTGAGGGCAGATCCTCACAGCTTATCATTGCAGTTCATACTACTGTTGAACTTTCAGAATCGGATATCAACAAACTTGAATGGCTTTTCAGCGGAGCCAGATTACTTGAGTCAAAAGCGGTTGACGGATACTTTGTAGGTCCGCGCCGTGAGATGATCACTCCATGGAGTACTGGTGCTGTTGAAATTACCCGTAACATGGGACTCAGTGGAATAATAAGGATTGAAGAATTCTACAAGGTCAGCGGCAAGGATGCTGAATATGATCCAATGTTACAGCGTCTGTATGACGGACTGGATCAGAATGTCTTTACTATTGACCGGAAGCCAGAACCGATAGTTTATATCGAGGACGTAGCTGCTTATAATGATCGTGAAGGATTAGCTCTCAGTGAAGATGAGGTTGATTATCTCAACCAGCTCTCAAAAAACCTTGGCCGTTTGCTTACAGACAGTGAGGTTTTCGGATTTTCACAGGTTAACTCAGAGCACTGTCGTCACAAGATTTTCAATGGTACATTTGTAATTGACGGGGAAGAGAAGAAGAGCACCTTGTTTCAATTGATTAAGCGCACATCTAAAGAGAATCCTAACTATCTGGTATCAGCATATAAGGATAATGTGGCCTTTATTGAGGGTCCTGATGCAGTGCAGTTTGCACCACGTTCTCATGACAAGGCCGATTTCTTCGAGCAGAAGACTTATGAGTCAGTTCTGTCCCTTAAAGCTGAAACCCACAACTTCCCAACAACTGTAGAGCCCTTTAATGGTGCTGCAACAGGAACAGGAGGAGAAATTCGTGACCGTATGGCCGGTGGAAAGGGAGCACTTCCCCTTGCAGGTACCGCAGTGTATATGACAGCCTATCCACGTACAGATGGCGAAAGGGACTGGGAAAAAGGTATGCCTGAACGTCCATGGCTTTATCAGACTCCGAGACAAATACTGACAAAGGCATCCAATGGTGCAAGTGACTTCGGAAATAAGTTTGGTCAACCCCTGATCTGCGGTTCGCTTTTTACCTTCGAACATATGGAGAAGGGAAAGAAGTTTGCCTTTGACAAGGTAATAATGCTTGCAGGTGGTATAGGCTACGGCAAAAAAAGAGATGCCTTAAAGGGAACCCCTTCAACAGGTGACAAGGTGATAGTTATGGGCGGTGATAATTACCGTATAGGTATGGGTGGAGGTGCCGTGTCTTCAGTAGCCACTGGTGAGTTTGCTAATTCTATTGAGCTGAATGCTGTTCAGCGTTCTAACCCTGAGATGCAGAAGAGGGTGTTGAATGCTGTAAGAGCCATGGTAGAAAGTGATAACAACAAGATAGTATCTGTTCATGACCACGGTGCAGGAGGACACTTAAATTGCCTTTCAGAACTTGTAGAAGCTACTGGAGGTACTATTGCAATTGATAAACTTCCAATAGGTGATCCAACCCTTTCAGCGAAGGAGATTATTGGTAACGAGTCTCAGGAAAGGATGGGATTGGTTTTGAAAGAGGAAGATACTGATACACTAAAGCGTATAGCAGAGAGGGAGCGTGCTCCGATGTATGTTGTAGGTGAAACAACTGGAGATATGCAGCTTAAGTTTGCTGACGGCAAAGGTAATACTCCAATTAACCTGCAACTTTCTGATATGTTTGGTAATCCTCCAAAGACAGTGATGGAGGACAAGACTGTAAAGGAAGAATTTGCTCCTTTAAGCTACGATCCTAACCTAATTGAAAAATACCTTGAGAACGTGCTTCAGCTTGAGGCTGTTGCATGTAAGGATTGGCTTACAAACAAGGTTGACAGGTCGGTTACCGGACTTGTTGCTAAGCAGCAGACAGCTGGAGAGATCCAGTTACCTCTCAATAATATGGGTGTTTCTTCTATCGACTATAGAGGTAAGGACGGAATTGCTACTTCAATAGGACATGCTCCTGCAGCTGCACTTATTGATTCTGGTAAAGGTTCAAAACTAGCAGTTGCAGAGGCTCTGACAAATATTGTTTGGGCACCGCTTGCTCACGGACTAAAGGGAGTGAGCCTGAGTGCCAACTGGATGTGGCCTTGCAGAAACCCGGGTGAAGATGCAAGACTGTATAATGCAGTCGAGATACTAAGTGATTTTGTTGTTACCATGGGAATTAATGTTCCAACCGGTAAGGACTCACTTTCAATGACCCAGAAGTACAAGAATGGTGATAAGGTATTATCTCCAGGTGCTGTACTTATAAGTGCTGCCGGTCAGGTAGAGGATGTAAGGAAATGTACTGAACCAGTTCTTAAGAAAGATCCGGCTACAGTATTATTATATATCGACTTCTCACTTGATGGCTTCAAACTTGGAGGCAGCAGTTTTGCTCAGTCTATCAGACAATTGGGTAATGAAGCTCCGACGGTAGTTGATGCTAAATACTTTGCAAAAGCTTTTGAGGCAGTTCAGGAACTTGTAAAGGAAGGTCATATTCTTGCCGGACATGATATTTCAGCTGGTGGACTAATTATCACCCTTCTTGAAATGTGCTTTGCAAATACTGATTTTGGTATGAATATCGACCTTTCAGTAATTGACGAAAAGGATCCTGTTAAGGTACTTTTCAGTGAAAAGCCAGGCGTAGTGATCCAGGTAAAGGATAGCGCAAAGGTTCAAGCTGTTCTCGCTAAGTACGGAGTTGGTTCTATAGTAATAGGTAACCCTGCAGCAGGACGCACAGTTAAGGTGAGTGGTAAGGGTAGCGAACTAAGCTTCGATATTGATGCGCTTAGAGATCTGTGGTACAAATCTTCTTATCTGCTTGATAAATATCAGAGTGGTGAAAAGAAAGCACTTGAGAGATATGGTAACTACAAGAAGCAACCATTGACATATAGATTCCCGAAAGCCTTTGATGGTACCTATAGTTCGCTGGGTATCGACAAATATATGAAAGGTGCTGAAAGAAAAGCAAAGGCAGCTATCATCCGTGAACAGGGAGTAAATGGTGACAGGGAAATGGCTTATGCCCTTTATCTGGCAGGCTTTGAAGTCAAGGACGTTCATATGACCGACCTGATAAGTGGAAGGGAAGACCTCACGGGTGTTGACTTCATAGTGTTTGTAGGAGGATTCAGCAACTCAGATGTGCTTGGTTCTGCTAAGGGATGGGCCGGTTCCTTCCTCTACAATGAAAGGGCAAAGAAATCTATTGATGCTTTCTACGCAAGGGAGGATACTTTGAGCCTTGGCATCTGTAATGGTTGTCAGGTGATGGTAGAGTTGAACCTGCTCTATCCCGAGCATAAGGAACGGGTCTTTATGGCACATAACGATTCGCACAAGTTTGAAAGCGGATTCGTAAGCCTTGAAATAGGTGATAACAACTCAGTAATGCTGGGATCACTGTCCGGATCGCGCATTGGAGTGTGGTATGCCCACGGTGAGGGTAAGTTTAACTTCCCTATTTCAGCAAATAACTATAACCTAGCTGCTTACTATGGTTATGAAGGTTATCCGGCTAATCCGAATGGCAGTGACTTTAATGCAGCGGCTATCTGTTCGCATGATGGACGTCACCTTGCAATGATGCCTCACCCTGAAAGGGCAATCCTTCCATGGCAATGTGCACATTATCCGGCAGAAAGAAGCAGAGATGAGGTGTCACCCTGGATGCAGGCCTTTGTAAACGCTCGTGTCTGGATAGAAAACAGAAAGAAATAAAGAGAACTACTTACTGACGGATCAGCTTTTTCGAAAGCTGATCCGCACAGGTAAGTGCCAGTGGCAGTAGTGAGGCCTTACTTGCACGAGCCGGGCAAATATCGATTCCACCCCTTCTTGTATAGATGGTTGTCACCATCAAGTCCTCAGGTGCAAAAGCATCAATAAGCCTTTTATAAATCATCTCACAGATCTCTTCGTGAAAGTGATTCTCATTCCTTATTGACACCAGGTATTTAAGCAGATAGAGTTTGTCAGGAACCTTTTTTCCTTTTATATAAATAAATGCACTTCCCCAGTCGGGCTGGTGGGTAATCTTGCAGTTGCTGCGAAGCAGATGGGTTGCAACCCTCAACTCTTTTTCATTTCCAGAAGAAGGTTGAAGAAGGGCTGGAGTCTCCGTAAAATCAACAAATTCTGCTGTTTCTGTTTCAGGCAGCTCCTCGAGGAGCTGCCAATTTTCAAAGTCTGCATTTCCTTCAGTTGTGCCGGCAGGTAGGAAGGTAACAGTTACTCTGGTCTCAAGTATTTTGGAAAGATCTTGTCTGATCAGTTCTTTTACTATGTAAATTCCGTCCTCGCGTGTGGTGCCAAAGCGGCTCATATTAAATCCGTTGAGGTAGAGCTTGAGGGATTTGCTTTCGACTATCGATGGACTATCAGCAGGGTATATCAGTTTGATAATCCCTGCTACAGGCAGGCCCTTTTTAGTCAGAAAGCTTAGCTCCCATGCATGCCATACATCAACTCCGACAAAAGGAAGATGTTTTCCATTAAGCCCATAGATTTCCCTGTTGAGGGAGCGGGGTACAGCAACAAGGTACTCCGGCGAGTACTGTTGGGGGTATTCTACTCTCTGACCAAGGTATTTGCCTTCAATAGGATTTTTTTCCATAGTTGCAGTTGAATTAAAAGCTTGCAGTAATCCGGGTTGCTATACGCCATGACGATTCCCAAACAGGTCAATATGTATCCGGGGCGAGTATCGCCAACCATTCCTGACTGCCATCTCCATTGTAAGCCTGGCACTCTTGAGGAGTTCCTCAGTTGCCGAGCCAAGCGGCATTAATAGGACGTCGGATGGTTCCCATGAATGCAATTTATCAAGGAATTCCTCCTTGATTTCAAATTCATCTTCAGGTCGTCCGATAACAAACTTAAGCTGAAAATCTTTGCCATTGTTGCGGGCAAAGTCGATAAAGGACTGGATCACCTCAAGATTCTTCCTTCTCTGATGGTGGTATTTAAAAGGACCGGACATCTGCAATCCTAAGGTACTTAGCTTTTTAGCGTCCGGATCTGAGTTGCGTAGCTTGGGCGAGATACTAAAGAGATTGATGTATTCAGCCAGTTCACTGCTAAAGATGGTTCCGTTGGTCTCTATTGTGATATGCAGTCCCAGTTTACCCTTTATTCTTCCTGCAAGATCAATTAGCGCATCCTTCTGCAGCATGGGTTCACCTCCAGTAATAACCACATGTCTGGTAGCCCCCAAATTTGCTTTCAGTAATTCAATTAATTCATCAACCTCTAAACGCACTATTTCTCTTGTATCAAAAGAAGCAAATGGTGTGTCGCAGCGGCTGAAGGATCCGTCCTCCAGTCTCCAGATACATCTGAGATTACATCCTGAAAGTCTGATAAATAGCGAGGGCATACCTGCGAGTTTTCCTTCACCCTGGATGGTTCCAGGTACAGAAAAACCTGTAGATGGCGGTACAGGCAACAGGTCACCGTTCCTGTTCCTGGTAATGGGGAACAGGGCTTCCCCTGCCAGAGTAAGCATTTTGTTCATTATCAGGATTTTAGTGCTGGATCATCAATGCCAGCATCACTGAAAGCGCGGGCTCTAAGCAAGCAACTGTCGCACTTACCGCAGGGCCTTTCGCCACCACGATAACAGCTCCATGTCAGTTCGAAGGGAACACCAAGACTTAGTCCCAGTTTGATCTCCTCACTCTTTGTCTTAGTGATAAAGGGCGCATGAATAGAGATTTTCCTATTGTGCTCAGCAGCCATTACAGTACCCTGGTTGATTGCATTTTGCATTGCATCAATAAAGGTCTGGCGGCAGTCAACATATCCTGAGTAGTCAGCCTGACTTACACCAATAAAGAGGTTGCAGGCACCAATGGCTTCTGCATAGGATGCAGCAATGGAAAGGAAAACCATGTTGCGTGCGGGTACATAGGTTACGGGAATGTCAGTTCTGTTGATATCTCCATCCTCCACTTCCATGTTCTTATCGGTAAGTGAAGAACCTCCCCACTGGCCAATGTTGATACTCACAACCCGGTGCTCTGTGGCCCCGGCTGCTTTGGCAAGAGCTTCCGCAGCATTGAGTTCCTTATTATGTCTTTGACCGTATTCAAAGCTTAGCGTGAACAACTCATATCCTTCACTTTTGGCAAGCCATAAGGCTACCGCAGAGTCTAAGCCCCCTGACAACAGAATAACTGCACGTTTCATTCGAGGTATATTAATGCAGTCGAACATCCATAGTTTTGTTTTAAGACAGGATGGTTTCGAACTGTCTGTTAATGTTGCAAAGATAACTCTTTAAACCGGGAACAGGGCATAAAAGCCCTGTTCTTAGTTTTATTCTTCTTTAGGTTCCTCAGTTTCAGTCTCTATCTGCTCCGCATCAGGTGCTGCTATCTGGTTCAGAAATCGTTTCAGACGGCTTTCAGGAGCCAGGGTAAAGTAATATGACTTGTCAATGATCTTGTTCTTGGGACGTCTTTCTTCAGGTTTGAGATTCTGAACATGAGTATTGTACTGCGGATCTGACGAACGGGTATTCATTACCCCATTTCTGTAGCTAAAGTAATAGTACCTTCCTTTTGTTGGTTCAATATAGAAATCAATCGAATTTCCGGCCCGGCTAAAGGCTATTTCAGCTTTGACAATCACCTTCCTGTTGACTGGCTTATTGCCAACCCATGCTACAAAAGCTTCCGAATCAGCAATATAACTGCGTCTGTTCTGGCTCCATGTCCAGTTTATGTTGTCTACCGCAAGCAGATATTGTAGTTCGACAGGTATTGATTTCAAAGCTTCAACGCTTTGAACCTCTCTCGCTATATCAGTAGCTGTTGTCTTACTAAATATTTCTGCCATTCTAGCTATTGCACCTGCAGACTCAAAATGCATAGCACCTCCGGATTCACCACTGACTATTCCATTAAAGATCATATCTTTAGTGAGTTCGTCAAGGAAGAAATCCATAGCAAAGAAGGTGTTAATTTCCAGCGAGTCAATTGTCCTGTTGTGTTTTATTGAACCGGCTGCCATTGTAATGACTGAACCGAGGTCAAGTCCCATGTCAATCCTTCCAAAGCCGGAGACATAGCATCCTGAGTTGCTA
>CAYNFX010000061.1:0-11242 GCA_964396555.1 uncultured Alkaliflexus sp. | reverse complement strand
CAATATGCAGTAGAAAAAGCTCTGGAAATGGGAGCAAAGGTTGTAACTCTGTCAGACAGTAACGGAACTATCTATGATCGTGACGGTATTACTGCTGAAAAACTAGAATATGTTAAGGTTTTGAAGAATGCTATTCGTGGTAGAATCAAGGAATACGCAGAAAAATACCCTTCAGCAGAATACTGGCCTAACGAACGCCCATGGAAGGTTAAGGTTGATATCGCACTACCATGTGCTACGCAAAATGAACTTAGCGGAGATGATGCGCAGACACTAGTAAATAACGGCTGTTTCTGTGTTGCTGAAGGTGCAAACATGCCTTCTACGCCTGAAGCCATCAAGGTATTCCTTGACAACAAGATCCTTTATGGACCTGGTAAGGCTGCCAATGCAGGTGGTGTAGCAGTTTCAGGACTTGAAATGTCACAAAACTCAATGCGTCTGCAATGGACAAAAGAAGAAGTTGATGCTAAGCTGAAGTCCATTATGATTAATATCCATGCTTCATGTGTTAGGAATGGAAAAGAAGCTGACGGCTATGTTAACTATGTAAACGGAGCAAACATCAGCGGCTTTATCAAAGTAGCAAATTCAATGCTTGCCCAAGGCTTAGTATAATACTAAGTCCTTCAAATACGCAAAATAGAATACACCCTCAAAACCAAAGTTTTGAGGGTGTTTCATTTAAATGTTAGCGTATTTTATCTTTGCTCCGACAGCGCTTCTTCACTTACAGTGTCGCTGTCAAGATCAACTACAAGGGAATAGCCTATATGGCTGATATTTAGGTATAATTTCCGGACTCCTTTTACATTTGTTACTACTCCTGTTACCCCTTTTAGTGGACCGGAGGTAATGGTGACAGTCTGACCTTTTTTGATTCTTCCAATCTGAATATCGAAATCCAGCTTGTTTTCCACAGTCTTTCGCATTGCCTCAATTTCGTGATCCGGAATTACAACTGCCTCACCCTTGTGACAAACGTAACCAACAATGCCTTTGACCTCAAAAACGCGACGATACTCTGATTCAGGGATATTAATGAAAATATAAGAACTAATTACAGGAACCTCGATCCACCTTTTCCTGTCACTCCATTGTCTGAGTTCTCTTTTAAGTGGTAAATAAACATCAATCCCCAGGCTTCTAAACTGCTCCAGTACTTTCTTCTCTGCTCTGGGCTTGGTATATAAGGCATACCACTTATTGCCCTCATTATCTGTTTTCAAACCCATGAATATTATTAGTTGATCCTCAAAATTAAGAAATATTGGCTATGAAGGGCATGTCAATATCTTAAAATTAACCTTCATCCCTGATAGTTTTCAGCCTTGTCGTTAATTACATTTCAATTATTTTCAACGGATTATAGATAAAGTCCAAATGATTGAAAATAAGCAATTTGTGTTTGCTGCTTTGTTGATAAAAATACATGGATTATTCAGGTTAAACCCCCGATTTTTGCTATATTTGTATGTTTTATAAGGAAGTGCTATAAACGAAGTTCATACCATGAGTGAGAATCAAAAGAATGCCCCTGATAAGAATAATGGCGATTACAGAGCCAATAGTATTCAGGTATTAGAGGGTCTTGAGGCTGTAAGGAAACGTCCCGCCATGTATATTGGTGATGTAAGTGAAAAAGGTTTGCATCACCTGGTGTATGAAGTGGTGGATAACTCGATTGACGAAGCCCTGGCTGGTCATTGTGATACAATCGATGTTACTATCTACGAAGACAATTCAATAAGCGTACTGGATAATGGTCGCGGTATCCCTGTAGATATTCACGAGAAGGAGGGTAAATCCGCTCTTGAAGTCGTTATGACCGTCTTGCATGCCGGAGGTAAGTTTGATAAGGGCAGTTACAAGGTGTCCGGAGGTCTTCACGGTGTTGGCGTCTCCTGTGTAAATGCACTTTCGACCCATCTGCTGGTTGAAGTGTATCGTGATGGCAAGATATACAGGCAGGAATACTCTTGTGGAAAACCGCTGAATCTGGTAGCAGAGGTGGGTGAGACTGACAAGACAGGAACCTTTGTGAAGTTTCTGCCCGATGATAGCATATTTATTACTTCTGAGTACAAGTACTCAATCCTGGCCGCCAGAATGCGTGAACTTGCCTTTCTTAACAAGGGCATTACAATCAGGCTGACAGACAGGCGTCATTATGGTGACGATGGAGAGTATCTGACTGAGTCCTTCCATTCTGATGAAGGGCTTAAGGAGTTTGTCAAGTTTATTGATTCAAACCGGGAACCCCTTATTGATAATATTATTTATATCAATACTGAAAAGAATGATATTCCTGTTGAGGTAGCTATTATGTATAATACTTCCTTTACCGAGAATGTATATTCATATGTCAACAATATTAATACAATAGAAGGTGGTACTCACCTTACCGGTTTCAGAAGGGGTTTAACAAGAACCCTTAAAGCTTATGCCGAGAAGTCAGGTCTGTTGTCCAAACTTAAGTTTGACATCAACGGAGATGACTTTCGTGAAGGTCTTACTGCCGTAATTTCTGTTAAGGTTCAGGAGCCTCAGTTTGAAGGCCAAACAAAGACTAAGCTTGGTAACAACGAGGTTGTAGGTTCTGTTGACCAGGCAGTAAGTACCATGCTTGAGTATTATCTTGAAGAGAATCCCAAGGATGCGAAGTCAATTGTCAGCAAGGTAATTCTTGCTGCTACTGCCCGTCATGCAGCGCGTAAGGCCAGGGAGCTGGTTCAACGCAAGACCGTTCTTACGGGTGGTGGTTTGCCTGGTAAACTGGCTGACTGCTCCGAAAAGGATGCAGCTCAATGTGAGGTTTTCTTTGTTGAGGGTGATTCTGCAGGTGGTACAGCAAAGCAGGGTCGCGACAGGCGCTTCCAGGCTGTTATGCCGCTTAGGGGTAAGATTCTTAATGTTGAAAAGGCCTTGGTTCACAGGGTGTTTGATAGTGAAGAAATCAGAAACATCTTTACCGCGCTTGGAGTTACGATAGGTACTGAGGAAGACAGTAAGGCTTTGAATCTTTCAAAACTAAGGTATCACAAGATTATAATCATGACGGATGCCGACGTGGACGGTCGCCACATCAATACTCTTATGATGACCTTCTTCTTCCGCTACATGAAGGACCTCATTAAGAACGGCCACTTGTATATCGCTACTCCGCCTCTTTATCTTATGAGAAAAGGAAAGGTAGAAGAGTATTGTTGGAGTGAACAACAAAGACAAGCTTTTACCGACAGGTACGGCAACGGAAGGGAAGATTCTGTTACCATTCAACGGTACAAAGGTTTAGGTGAGATGAACGCAGAACAGCTTTGGGCAACTACAATGGATCCAAGCAGACGTACCCTGCGTCAGGTTACCATCGAAAGTGCTGCTGAGGCCGATCGCGTTTTCAGTATGCTGATGGGTGATGATGTTCCACTCAGAAGGGAGTTTATCGAACAGAATGCTACCTATGCGAAAATAGATGTCTAGGAACTGTTAGTAATTTGATATATTTGAAGCCTTTCCGGAATTATCCGGGAAGGCTTTTTGCTTAGTATGGCTTTAAATAGAGTTGTAATAACTGTATCTAATAATCTTGTTACAGACAATCGTCTGGCCAAGACAGCCGCAAGCCTCGAGGCTTGCGGCTGCGAGGTGCTGTTGCTTGGACGAAGGTGGCCCGGGGGCAATATACCCGAAGGCAGGGCAGGGAAAGTCAGCAGGTTAAGGTTTTTATTCAATAGGAGCTTAGCTTTTTACGCTGAACTCAATATCAGACTTTTTTTTTATTTGTTGTTTACAAGAGTTGATGTAATCTGGGCTGTGGACCTTGATACACTTCCATCTGGATTTCTGGTATCCAGACTAAGGGGGAAGAAGCTTATTTACGACAGCCATGAGTATTTCAGCGAACTGCCTGAATTGCAGGACCGTCCTTTTGCTAAGCGGGTGTGGACATATTTGCAGGACCACCTAATCAGGAAGGCTGATGTCGTTATCACTGTTTCCGGCAGCATTGTCGATGCTTACCGTGAAAGATACGGTGTTGAAGCCATTCTTGTCAGGAATATGCCTTTCAGGCCGGTGGATCAAATGACCCTTAGGGAGGTCGTCGAGACTCCTGTGATTTATTACCAGGGCGCACTGAATGTGGGCCGTGGGCTTGAGGAAGCTATAAGGGCACTTGAATACCTGCCTGGGTACAGAATGATTATAGTCGGGAGAGGTAGTCATGAGGACGCTATCCGTGAGGAGGTGAGGAGCTTAGGATTGGAGGACAGAGTCACATTTACGGGAATGCTACCTTTTGAGGCTCTTGCTGATGAAGCGCGCAAGGCACATTTGGGCCTGTGTCTGATGACAAAGGAGGCGTTAAATCATTACTACGCACTGCCTAACAGGCTATTTGACTATCCAGCATTGGGGTTGCCGGTGGTTGCAAGCGCATTTCCTGATATTTCGGAGATTGTAGAGAAATACCAGACTGGTTTGCTTGTTGATGATTTGCAACCTGAGAAGCTGGCCGCTGCTATTAAAGAAGTTTGTGAAAATTCAGAATTGAGGAAGCTGTGGAAAACTTCGTTGCCGGCTGCTGCTGAGATGCTAAACTGGGAGAAGGAAGCAGCGGTTTTTGAAGAGCTTTTAAGAAATTGAATTTGAAATATTGAGAAATGGATCTTGCCAGGTAGATAAGGAACTCCTATCTATAATCTTTGAATAAAAAAAGAGGCCCGAAGGCCTCTTTTTATTTTATCCCAGGTAGGATTTCAATAGTTTACTTCTTGATGTATGTCTAAGGCGTCTGATCGCCTTTTCTTTAATCTGTCTAACCCTTTCACGAGTCAAACCAAAGCGTTCGCCAATTTCTTCAAGTGTCATTTCCTGACATCCTATACCGAAAAAATACCTGATTATATCACTTTCCCTTTCTGTAAGAGTAGCAAGAGCTCTCTCGATTTCTCTGGAAAGAGATTCGTTAATCAGAGTGCGGTCAGCATTTGGTGAATCGCTGTTGATAAGCACATCCAGGAGGCTGTTGTCCTCACCTTCAACAAAGGGGGCGTCAACTGAAATGTGACGACCGGCAACGCGCAAAGTATCTGCCACCTTGTCAGCAGGCAGGTCAAGTTCTTCTGCCAACTCTTCTGGTGAAGGCTTACGTTCGTGCTCCTGTTCAAACTTTGAGTAGGCCTTGTTGATTTTGTTAAGTGAGCCTACCTGATTCAGCGGAAGGCGAACGATACGTGACTGTTCAGCCAATGCCTGGAGGATGGACTGACGAATCCACCATACAGCATAGGATATGAATTTGAAACCTCTGGTTTCATCAAATTTCTCAGCAGCCTTGATCAAGCCTAGGTTTCCCTCATTAATCAAGTCGGGCAGGCTAAGTCCTTGGTTTTGATATTGCTTGGCAACAGAAACCACGAAGCGCAGATTGGCTCTGGTCAGCTTCTCAAGAGCTGCCTGGTCGCCTTTTTTTATCCGCTGCGCTAAGTCAACTTCCTCCTCAACCGATATAAGTCCCTCACGACCAATCTCTTGAAGATACTTGTCAAGTGACGCGCTTTCGCGGTTTGTTATTGATTTTGTTATTTTTAGTTGTCTCATATTCCCTCCAAATTCGCCGCAAAAGTACTATAAATAATTAAGTAAAGCAATATCTAAACTGGACACTTGTGCTGATATTTCTAATGTTCCCGGCTTAATGTCATTCCTGAATGTTTATCGCATAATATGAAACCTGTCCGTTTGGATAAATCCCGGTGAGGAACAATCCATCATTTAGCACCTCAATTACCTTTTTAAGATCATCCTCACTGTTTATCGGCACGCGGTTGGCCTGAGTAATAATATACCCTTCCTTGATTCCTGCTTCCTTAAATTTTCCTGATGTAAGTTTAACGATTTTGATACCATTTCGGATCCTCAACTTATTCTTTTCTGCATCAGAGACGGGTTCATATGTGGCTCCAAGTTTGGATAACTTACTTGTGGTCTTGACCAACTCAGTATTGCCGTGGATATTACGTAACTTGACAGTAAAAGGTTTTCTTTTTCCGTCACGAATTACTTCAACCTGAATATTATCGCCAGGTCGGAACTTGCTCACTTTTTCCTGGAGCTCAGCTACGCTGTTGACTTCTTCACTGTTGACAGTGATAATTACGTCACCATCCTTTATTCCGGCAGCTTCTGCTCCTGATCCGGGTATTATTCCAGTGATGTAGACTCCCCTTACCTTGTCCATATTAAGTTCCT
Source organism: uncultured Alkaliflexus sp. (assembly GCA_964396555.1). Classification (GTDB taxonomy): domain Bacteria; phylum Bacteroidota; class Bacteroidia; order Bacteroidales; family Marinilabiliaceae; genus Geofilum. Next base: position 4,990 of record CAYNFX010000061.1, on the reverse strand, counting down.
TGGCACGCTCGCTTGTCATATGATCAATTGAAACACCGAGTACGCCTCTCTGAACTTCTCCATATTCCATAAGGTCGTTTACCACCTTCTCAACTATGCTCGAAGGCACTGCAAAGCTGTAACCAGTATATGAACCGGTTCTTGAGGCAATTGCCGTGTTGATTCCAATCAGTTCACCACTTGTGTTTACTAGAGCCCCTCCACTGTTACCGGGGTTTACAGCAGCATCCGTTTGTAGGAAGGATTCTATGCTCATCTGACCAAGTATTTGAATCTGCCTTGATTTAGCACTTAAAATACCTGCAGTTACAGTTGAAGTAAGGTTAAATGGATTACCTACTGCAATAACCCATTCTCCAACCTTTAGGTTGTCAGAACTACCAAACTTAAGATAGGGCAGATCTGCTGCATCTATCTTGAGCAAGGCAATATCAGTACTGGGGTCGGATCCTACCTTGACTGCCTTGAAGCTGCGCTTGTCATTTAGGGTTACCTGTATATCAGACGCATCTTCAATTACGTGATTATTTGTAACTATAAAACCGTCATTGGATAAAATAACTCCCGAACCGGCTCCCATAACAGGACGCTGTTGAGGTTCACCAAATGATCCCCTTGGTCCGAAAAAAAATTCCAAAAATGGATCCTGAAAATTCATACCTGACACAGTTGCGGTACCTTTTGTAGTAACGTGCACAACAGCATGTATTGACTTCTCGGCAGCATATGTCAGATCCGGATAGTTTACCTGTGGAGCGTCCGGCAAAGAAGCAAAACGGGCTGACTGACTGATATATGCCGGTACTTCTACCAGTTCCTTTTCTGGTCCGAAAAACATGGAGTAAGCTAAAACTCCGAGAAATGCACTAACAATGGCAATTGTAAAGGTTGTAAGCAGTTGTTTGGTATTCATGTCTCTTAAGTTTTTTGGTTTTATATGAAAACCTCAAATCGCGTGCCCTGAAGCCATCATTAACAGTTTTTAACCGGTAGGCTACTAGGATAATAACAAAACAAAAGCTGTATTGTTAATCTAATTTGCATGGTTACATTCTTTATTATCTTTGTATTTTGTACCCATATACCTACAATCATCAATTTATGAGTTCAGTCAGATTTAGCAAATATCACGGAACAGGTAATGACTTTGTAATAGTTGACAACCGCGACAAGGTCTTTGATTCTGACAATAACGACCATATCATGCATATTTGCCACAGAAGGTTTGGTGTGGGTGCTGATGGTTTTATGCTGCTTGAATCTTCCGGGAGGTATGCATTCGCAATGCGTTATTACAACAGTGACGGAAGAGAAAGCACTATGTGCGGCAACGGAGGACGTTGCCTCGTTGCCTTTGCTCGTCAACTTGGACTGGTGAAAGATGGTGAACTGGTAGAGTTTGAGGCTATTGATGGCCTTCACCACGCAGTATGCAGAGGTGATATTATCAGCCTGAAAATGGTAGATGTTAACGGTATAAAGGAACTTGAAGGAGGATACTTCCTTGATACAGGGTCCCCGCATTTTGTCAGGTACAATGATAATCTTGAAGGCACTGATGTCTATGCCGAGGGGAGTAAATTGAGGTACAGCTGTTTTTTTGGGCCTGGAGGTGCCAATATTAACTTCGTTAGATACTGTAGCCCGGGACATATTGCCTTACGTACCTATGAAAGAGGGGTAGAGGATGAGACCTGGTCATGCGGGACAGGTACTGTGGCTTCCGTTCTGACTTCATACTACCGTTTTGGTGGTCCCCTGGTCTGGGACGCTGATGTGAAGGGTGGTGAATTGAAGGTTAGTTTTACTCCAGCCGGAAAGGGAGCCTTCACTGACATTAAATTAGAGGGGCCTGCAAAGTTCGTATTTGAGGGTACATTGGATAATTTCTTGAAAATTCAGGATGGAATATAGATTGGTATCGGATTTCAAGCCGACAGGGGACCAGCCGGATGCAATACGGCAGCTGGTGGAGGGTTTCAGGTCGGGACTTAATCAACAGACCTTGCTTGGGGTTACCGGGTCGGGTAAGACTTTTACTATAGCAAATGTACTATCTCAGCTTGGCAAGCCGGCCCTCGTACTAAGTCACAACAAGACCCTGGCAGCCCAGTTGTACAGTGAGTTCAAGCAGTTTTTTCCGGAAAACCTTGTTGAGTACTTCGTTTCTTACTACGATTATTATCAGCCTGAGGCTTACCTGCCCGTATCTGATACTTATATAGAAAAGGATCTTTCGATAAATGACGAGATAGAGAAGTTGCGACTGAGTGCAACTTCCTCCCTGATGTCAGGGAGGAAGGACGTGATTGTCGTTTCTTCTGTTTCCTGCCTTTATGGCATAGGAAATCCTGATGATTTCCATGCTAATGTGATTTCAGTTAAAAAGAGTCAGAAAATTAGCCGTAACCAGTTTCTGAGGAGCCTGGTTGATGGGCTTTATTCCCGTAATGAGATTGAATTTGACAGGGGGCATTTCAGGGTTAAAGGTGATACTGTAGATATCAATCTTGCCTATGCTGACCATGCGTGTCGTATCAGTTTCTGGGGCGATGAGATAGAGACAATAGAGACGTTTGATCCGGTAAATAACCTGCGGCTAGGCAGTCATGATGAAATACTGATTTACCCGGCCAATATCTTTGTTACAAGCAAGGAGCGTATTAATGATGCGATCAGGATGATGCAGGATGATCTTGTAGCCAGGGTTGAGGAACTGAAGAGGGATGGTAAAAAGCTGGAGGCTAAGAGGCTGGAGGAGAGGGTTAACTATGATATGGAAATGATCAAGGAGCTTGGTTACTGTTCCGGAATAGAAAACTACAGCCGTTACTTTGACGGCAGGGCTCCAGGGACAAGGCCTTTCTGCCTTATTGACTTTTTCCCTGATGACTTTATTACGATCATCGATGAAAGTCACGTTACCCTGCCGCAGATTAAGGCAATGTATGGTGGAGATTACAGCCGCAAGAGGAACCTGGTGGATTATGGTTTCAGGCTTCCTGCTGCTCTTGATAACAGGCCTCTTAAATTTGATGAGTTTGAAGAACTTTCTAAAAGGGTGATATATGTAAGTGCAACCCCTGCAGAGTACGAAATAGAAAAGAGTGAAGGAATTTTAGTAGAGCAGTTGATACGACCAACAGGTCTGCCTGACCCAAGGATAGATGTTCGTCCAAGTCTGAACCAGATAGACGACCTTATGGAAGAGATAAGGCAAAGGTGTGAAAAGGACGAAAGAGTATTGGTTACAACGCTTACAAAGCGTATGGCTGAAGAGCTTACCGACTACCTGACACGGATGGGAGTGAGGTGTCAGTATATTCACTCTGATGTTGAGACTCTGGAACGGGTAAAGATAATGGAAGGACTTCGTGAGGGAATGTTTGACGTACTTGTAGGTGTGAACCTGCTACGCGAAGGGCTTGACCTTCCTGAAGTCTCACTTGTTGCTATACTTGATGCCGATAAGGAAGGTTTCCTTCGTTCAACTAGGTCGCTAACCCAGACAGCAGGTAGGGCCGCACGTAATCTCAATGGCCTGGTGATAATGTATGCAGATACGATTACTAAGTCGATGCAGGAAACCATTGACGCAACTAATTACAGGAGAGAAAAGCAGCTTAGTTACAATGAACAACACGGAATAACTCCTACTCAAATAGTGAAGAAAAGGGGGGCAGTTATTCCCGGACAGACAGCTGCTGTACCATCTGCTTATGTGGAACCTGAGACAGTAGATGTTGCTGCAGACCCGGTAGTAGCCATAATGAATCCCAAAGCACTTGAAAAAGCTATTGACAAGTCTAAAAAGAATATGGATGCTGCAGCAAAAGAACTGGACTTTATGGCTGCTGCCTTTTACAGGGATGAAATGTTCAGACTACAGGAGCTGCTAAAGGAAAAGAAGTCAGAAGAATAATAATAGCACCTGAGTGGTATTTTATCTATAGTTATTTAAAAAGACAAAAGAGGCTGCCCGCAAGGGCAGCCTCTTTTTGATATTTATAATTAATCCTGATACTATCTTCTCCGTTGTGGTGTTCTGCTTCTACTCTTAGGCAACAGGAACTTCCTTGTCTTTACATAGCTTGCACGGTTGTACCTGGAGTCGTTTCTGAACGGACTGTCAGCTATATTAACCCTTACACCCAAAGATACTGTATAGTAAAAGTCATATGGGTCAGTAGTGTATTCAATTCCACGAGGTTCCCAACTATCGTACCATACATCATGTCCGTCAAGTTGGTCACTAAAAGGAAGATTACCTGTAAATTCCAAATTGGCACTTATCAGAGGGGTAAACCATACTGATACTCCGGCACCGGCACCTACAAATGGTGTTACACCACTAGGTTCACGCCATACTTCACCGGGAACTGCTCCTGGAGTTCTGACACTGGCAGGTCCCCATGTCTCTGTAGCAGAGAAATATATCGCACCAAACTGAGCAAGTGCATATGGTTGAAAAGTTCTTTCCCTAAAATAGCCCATCAAGTGGTTTAATGGAAAATATGTGGCTCCTAAACCAAACTCAACATAAAAATTCTCAAAGGATGCGTAAACCTGATTGTTGATTGGAAAGACCTGATCCCCTTTCATCTTTCCTCCAAGTAAAGAGGCTCTCATACCTACTGACCTTGTCATTTCCCTTTCTAAAGTAAGACCTACTGTATAACTGGTCCTCGACTCATCTACCAGGTCACCAAAAAACAGATTTACTCCTGCTTTGGGAGTAATTGTCAAACCTGCAGCGAGGTCGAAAGGATTTCTCGAGTAGCCCCTACGTAGCTGGCTGAATACTGGTTGTGACAGTAAGGCCACAATGAGCAGGAGTGTGATGTTTTTGCTATATCTGTACATCTATATAAAGGCCATTGTTTCGGTCAGATACTCAAATTTCGTGGTAAATTTGGTGAAAACTTCGATAACTACAAAGATTCAAACAATTCTTAGAACGAAAATTACAGCATTTTGTTTCCTTTTTTTA
>CAYNFX010000060.1:0-11458 GCA_964396555.1 uncultured Alkaliflexus sp. | reverse complement strand
TATTGAGGAAAATGAGTACGACTTTATACTTTATAAATCCCTTCAAAGCTAACGGAGTACTATACCTTAGGAAAGTAAGCTGACCCGACCTTGCCAGACCAGAAATAATCTAAAAGGCTAATGCCTTAAATCCCCGGCCAGACCAATCGGTTTACAAAAAATGAAAAGCCGCAGATCTTCCTCAAAAAAGACTTGCGGCTTCTTGTGGCCCCGACGGGAGTCGAACCCATATCGCTGGAACCGGAATCCAGTATTCTATCCATTGAACTACGGGACCGTATAGAGAGTGCGAAAATAGCAATTTTTATTCTTCCACTACAATAATTCAGCGCATTTTACCAAAGCCAGAGCTACGCTAATCCTACATCATTCAAAAACTTTTCATAAATTCGCAAATTCGTATTCTTGTTAAATTACAGACATTTCAAACATATAGCGGTCATGGATTACGATTTCAGAAAAATTGAGAAAAAGTGGCAACAGAATTGGATTGAAAACAAGACTTATAAAGTTGATATTGATCCGTCAAGGCCAAAGTTTTACGTCCTTGATATGTTTCCTTATCCCTCAGGTGCCGGTCTGCACGTTGGTCATCCACTGGGATACATAGCATCCGACATATATAGCCGCTATAAGAGACTAAACGGGTTCAACGTACTTCACCCCATGGGTTATGACGCCTATGGTCTGCCAGCAGAACAGTATGCTATCCAGACAGGACAACACCCTGCTGTAACTACCGAGCAAAACATCAAAAGATATCGAGAGCAGCTTGACAAGATAGGCTTTTCATACGACTGGGATCGTGAAGTCAGGACCTGTGAACCTGAATACTACCACTGGACTCAATGGGCCTTTAAAAAGATGTTCGAGCATTACTACGACAATGATGCCGACAAGGCCCTTTCGGTCAGCCACCTTGTCAATAGATTCGAAAAGCAGGGTACTGAAGGCTTGAACGCTGCACAAACCAAAGAAATAAGCTTTTCGGCTGAAGAGTGGAAGAAGATGTCACATAATGAGCAACAGGAAGTGCTGCTCAACTACCGCCTTGCATACTTGGCAGACACTGTAGTAAACTGGTGTCCGACCCTGGGTACTGTTCTTGCCAATGATGAGGTAAAGGACGGATTCAGCGTACGTGGAGGACACCCTGTGGAACAAAAACTGATGCGTCAGTGGCTGCTCAGGATTACAGCTTACTCTGAAAGACTGATTAATGGTCTTGACACAATTGACTGGAGTGACTCCCTTAAAGAGATTCAGCGCAACTGGATTGGTCGCTCAGAAGGTGCTGAAGTTATGTTTCCCATCAAGGACTCAGATTTAAAGCTTAATATATTTACAACCCGTCCCGACACTATGTTTGGGGTAACCTTTATGGTTCTTGCGCCTGAAAGCGAACTGGTACCTGTTCTCACTTCTGCCGAACAGAAAAAGGAAGTTGAAGAATACATCGACATAACCAAGAAACGTACCGAGCGTGAACGTCAGGCAGAGGTCAGGAAGGTTACCGGAGTCTTTACAGGATCCTATGCTGTCAACCCTCTTAGCAATGAAGTGATTCCAATTTGGATAAGTGACTATGTACTGGCAGGCTATGGTACCGGTGCCATTATGGCCGTACCGGCTCACGACAGCCGTGACTTTGCGTTTGCCAGGACCTTTGGTCTTCCCATACCCCAGGTTGTGGTGCTACCGGGACAAGAGGCTTCTGACACCTCAACATGGATCGACTCTTTGGACTCAAAGGAAGGAACCATGATCAACTCGGGTTTTATCAACGGACTTTCAGTTTCTAGGGCTATTGCTGAAATTAAAAAACATATAGAAGTGACCGGCCTTGGAAAGGTCAAGGTCAACTATCGTCTGCGTGATGCAATCTTCAGCAGACAGCGCTATTGGGGGGAGCCATTCCCTGTATACTTTAAGGATAATATGCCTTATGCACTCAAGGAAGAAGACCTGCCTCTTGAGCTTCCAGAAATTGACAAGTATCTCCCAACAGAAAAGGGCGAGCCGCCTCTAGCAAGAGCCAAAAACTGGAATACTAAAGAAGGATGGCCGTTGGAAGTCAACACAATGCCGGGCTTTGCAGGATCTTCAGCATATTATCTGCGCTACATGGATCCACGCAACAGGAAGGCATTAGTTAGCAAAGAAGCTAATGAGTACTGGCAGGATGTAGACCTCTATATCGGAGGTACTGAGCATGCTACAGGACACCTTCTCTATTCAAGATTCTGGAACAAGTTCCTCTATGACCTTGGCTATGTTTGTAAGGATGAACCTTTCAAAAAGCTCGTAAACCAAGGGATGATACAAGGAAGATCCAATTTTGTATATCGTATTAAAGGAACCAACACTTTTGTGTCTTACAATCTTAAAGACACGTATGACACAATGGAAATACACGTTGATGTCAATATGGTGCGTAATGACATTCTCGACATCCATGCTTTCAAAGCATGGAATCCGGAGTATGCAAATGCCGAGTTTATTCTTGAGGATGACAAATACGTATGCGGATGGGCCATTGAGAAGATGTCCAAATCCATGTTCAACGTGGTCAACCCTGATACCATAGTAGAAGAGTATGGAGCTGATACACTTCGTCTGTATGAAATGTTCCTGGGACCTCTTGAACAATCAAAGCCATGGGATACCAATGGTATTGACGGTGTGCATAAGTTCCTTCGCAAGGTTTGGAAACTATACTTTGACAGAGATGCAAAACTTTTAGTAACAGACGAAAAAGCTACTGCTGAAGAGTTAAAAGTTCTGCACCGCACAATCAAGAAGATTTCTGAAGACATTGAGAGATTCTCATTCAATACAGCTGTAAGTGCCTTTATGATATGCGTAAATGACCTTACGGCACTTAAGTGCAATAAGAGGGAAGTACTTGAGCCACTTGTAGTTTTAATGGCACCCTTTGCACCACATATCTGTGAAGAATTGTGGCATGCTCTGGGTCATTATCAGACTGTGTGTGATGCCCCATGGCCACAATTCAATGCTGACTATCTGGTAGAGAATACAGTACTTTATCCTGTATCTTTCAATGGAAAGGTACGCTTTAAATTGGAAGCTCCAGCAGACCTTAACCCGGCTGACGTTGAAAAACTTGTTCTGAAAGAAGAGCAGACTCAGAAATGGACTGAGGGAAAAGCGGTGAAAAAAGTGATAGTTGTACCGGGAAAAATAATTAACATAGTTGTAGCCTGATGAAATTTAAAGCGTTTGGGAGTGGATTACTATCTTACATATTCCTGACTATAGGACTTGGAATTAGTGCCTTGGGATGGGCTGGTTTTATTATACCGTCTAAGATTATTGCAGGAGGTTTGACTGGTATAGCAACAGTGCTGCACTTCCTGACAGGCTTCGACATTGGTCTTATGACCCTTATTATGAATTCCATTCTGATTGTAACATCAATGAAGGTTATCGGGGCTTCATTTGGGGTAAAAAGCATTTATTCAGTAGCCGTCTTTTCGCTTTTGCTATCAATAATCACCCATCTGGTCCCGGAGCCCCTGATTGCTGATAGAATAATGGCAACTGTAACGGGTGGGGTGCTAGCCGGAACAGGCGCCGGAATAGTATTCCTCAATGGAGGAAGTACAGGTGGCTCCGATATAATTGCCCTGATGATTAACAAATACAAGAATATATCCCTAGGCCGTTTACTTCTTTATATTGATGCAGTTGTTATTTGCTCCTCCTTTATTCTGTTCAGGTCTCTCGAAACAATGATATTTGGTTTCGTTACGATGGCCATTCTGGCATATACCGTAGATCTTATTATAAGTGGTACAAAACAGACTGTTCAGTTCTTTATTTTCTCTGATCATTATGAGGAAATAAAACATCAGGTCATCACTGTTGCCAAACGTGGTATTACAGTAATACCAGCCGAAGGTGGTTATTCAGGTAAAGAAGTGAAAGTCCTGATGGTAATTGCCCGTAAAAGTGAGTCTCAGCCTATCCTTAAGATAATAAAGGAAGTTGACCCCAATGCTTTTATTACAATGGGTAACGTTATGGGGGTATTTGGACAGGGTTTTGACAGCATAAAAATTTGATACTATGAAGAAACTGCATATTATTATTTCGATACTTGTTCTGGCTTTCATTGCAGTTATCGTATATGTATATCAATGGCGTGTAAAAAATGACGTTGAACAGGATCTAATAATTACTGAGGAACCGGCACCTCCACCTCCACCACAGCTTCTATACGGACTACCAAAAGATTCATTCAGCATTGAAAATTATAAAGTAAGCCGCAACCAGAATCTTGCTGCTATCCTGTATGAAATAAAGATAGACAACCAGATTATCAACCGTTTGGCTGAAAAAAGCAAGGACATTTTCGACGTCAGAAAGATCCGAACTGGGAATAACTATTCTGTCTTTTTCAGCAGGGACTCACTAATGACCCCTATTTGGTTCGTTTATGAAATTGATAATACTGACTACCTCGTGATGCAGCTTACGGATACCCTTCATGTATATCGTGACACTAAGCCTGTTGAAACCCTTAGAAAGGTTAGTACAGGTGTCATTACTTCTTCATTGTGGAATACAGTCAAGGACAACAACCTGAGCCCCATGCTTGCATTTGAACTGTCAGAAATCTTTGCATGGACAGTTGATTTCTTTGGTATCGAGAAGGGTGACAACTTTGTAGCAATATATGACGAACATTATGTCGACAGCATTTCAATAGGCGTATCATCAGTCCACGCAGCAATTTTCAATCATAAAGGACGTGATTATTATGCGTTTAAATACCAGAAAGACAGCGTTACAAACGGATTCTTTGATGAAGAGGGAAAGAGTCTTCGAAAAGCATTCTTAAAGGCGCCTCTAAAATTCTCACGTATTAGCTCACGTTTCAGCAACAGCCGTTTTCATCCCATTCTGAAGATAAGCAGACCTCACCACGGGGTTGACTATGCAGCTCCATCCGGTACTCCGGTTTATGCAATTGGTGATGGAACAGTTATCCATAAGGGCTGGGATCCTAAAGGCGGAGGCAACTATCTCAAAATCCGCCACAACAGTGTATACACCTCTGTGTATATGCACTTACAAGGCTTTGCAAAAGGACTTTCAAAAGGTGATCGTGTAGGTCAGGGACAACTTATTGGTTATGTAGGCAGCACAGGACTTTCCACAGGACCACACCTGGACTTCCGTATGTACAGAAACGACTCCCCTATCGACCCTCTCAAGGTTGAGGCACCTCCGGTAGAACCAATACCTGAAGAAAGTATGCCACAATATCTGGATTACATTGGCAAATTCAAACACAGGCTTGACGAGCAGAGGACCAGACTTGCAAAAGGAGAGCAGGATACTATTCAAGTAATCGTCGGATCACTTTCGGGAAGTGTTCATACTCTAGATCATGAATCTTCAATGCCAGGCTCTCAGGGGTATCGTCAGGACTAACATCACAGTAAGCCTGAAATATAATATCACCATCATCATACTTCTCATTCACAAAGTGGATAGTGATGCCTGATTGCTTTTCCTTATTGTCTATTACAGCTTTATGAACCCTGCCCCCATACATACCCTTCCCGCCATAATTAGGCAATAAGGCGGGATGTATATTTATAATACACCCAGGAAATGCTTTTACAACATCTTCCGGTATCAGCCAAAGAAAGCCTGCAAGTATTATCAAATCAGGTTGCACTTCCTTCAAAAAATTCAGAACTTTGCCATTTACATAGAAGTCTTCCTTTGTAAAAATCATGGTATTAACCCCAAGATTTTGGGCTTTCTGAAGAGCCAAAGCTTGGGGGTTATTTGATAAAAGCCACGAAATTCTTGCAGTTTTCGAATTTTCGAAAAAACGGATTACATTTTCGGCATTTGTTCCAGAGCCTGAAGCCAAGATCAACACATTCCTCATTATCTGTATATTATAGCGCTAAAAAAGCAACTTTCAAAAGCTAAAAATATAAAAAAAAGCACGCTTGATGAATTTCGTTGAAGGATTATTTGATTTATTTTGGGCAAATCTATTTATTTGCACCATTATTTTTTGAAACTAAAATTGATTTATTAACTAAAAAACTAAAGCTATGTCAGACATTGCATCAAGAGTTAAAGCAATTATTGTGGACAAGTTGGGAGTTGACGAATCAGAAGTTACTCCGGAGGCTAGCTTCACCAACGACTTGGGTGCTGACTCTCTTGACACTGTTGAATTGATTATGGAGTTCGAGAAAGAATTTAATATCGCGATTCCTGATGATCAAGCTGAAAACATCGGCACTGTAGGTGATGCCATTGGATACATCGAAGAAAACGCCAAGTAAGACTATTGTATTACTGAAACCTAAATTATGGAGTTAAAAAGAGTAGTTGTAACGGGACTTGGTGCCATTACCCCACTAGGCAACACAGTTGAATCGTACTGGGACGGCCTGGTTAAAGGTAAGAGTGCTGCCGGACCCATTACTCGTTTTGACGCCACCAATTTCAAAACTAAATTTGCCTGCGAGGTAAAGGACTTCAATGCTGAAGAATACCTTGACCGTAAAGAGGTGAGGAAGACAGACTTGTTTGCTCAGTATGCTATTGCAGCAGCTGAGCAAGCATTTCAGGATTCCGGCCTGAACCTCGAAAATATTGATCTAGATGAAGCAGGAGTTATTTGGGGTGCCGGTATTGGTGGAATTATAACCTTCATGGATGAAGTGAAGGCTTATGTTCAAGGCAACGGCGTACCCCGATTTAATCCCTTCTTCATACCTAAAATGATCTCTGACATTGCCTCTGGCCACATTTCAATGAAGTATGGTTTTAGAGGTCCTAACTACGGTACTGTATCCGCATGTGCATCTTCCACACACGCCATAGGTGATGCTCTAAATCTAATCCGCCTTGGTAAAGCTAAAATCTTTATCACAGGTGGTTCAGAAGCTGCTATCAATGAAGCTGGTGTTGGTGGATTCAATGCATTACAGGCTCTATCTACCAGAAATGATGATCCGACTACAGCTTCACGTCCATTCGACAAGGACAGAGACGGTTTTGTAATCGGAGAAGGTGGCGGCGCGCTAATTCTGGAAGAATATGAGTATGCAGTTAGCAGAGGTGCACACATCTATTGTGAAATTGTTGGTTGCGGAATGACTGCAGATGCACACCACCTAACTGCTCCTCACCCGGAAGGACTGGGAGCAAAGAAAGTGATGGAAGCAACTCTGAAAGACGGCAATATTGATCCCGCAGAAGTAGATTACATCAATGTACATGGAACAAGTACTCCCCTTGGCGATATTGCCGAAATTAAAGCCATAAAGGAGATATTTGGAGAACATGCCTACAAGCTTAATATCAGCTCCACTAAGTCAATGACAGGTCACCTGCTTGGCGGTACTGGAGCTATTGAAGCTATTGCCTCAATACTTGCAATCAAAAATGGAATAGTTCCTCCCACAATCAACAACATTAATCTCGATCCCGAGCTTGATCCAAAATTGAACTACACTTTGAACAAAGCTCAGGAACGTAAGGTGAGGGTGGCTATGTCAAATACTTTTGGATTTGGTGGTCACAATGCTTGTGTGGCTTTTAAATCACTTGAATAGTATTGTGTTAAAACACTTTCTGATATTTATAAAACTTCTTCCCCGCAAGGGTAAGAAGTTTTATTATTTACTGTATAACACTACAGGAGTACTGGCCCGTCGCAAAGATTACTACCTGCTGGCCTTCCTTCATAAGTCCCTTATGATGAAGGATGAGAAGGGGCATCCAATTAATAATGAACGACTCGAATACCTTGGAGATGCGGTTCTTGGGGCTGTTATTGCCCATGAATTATTTGTTATGTATCCCAATAAGGACGAAGGGATACTGACAAAGATGCGTGCCCGCATTGTCAATCGTACCAACATGGATAGGTTGGCTTTGGAACTTGGCCTAGACAAGTTCATAAGAACTCAAGCTCTTTCAGATCTGGCTCACACTCACATTCCAGGTGATGCTCTTGAGGCACTTATTGGTGCTATTTTTATAGACAGAGGATACTTTGCTGCCAGGAAATTCATAATAGACAAAATTATAAACCAGTATCAGGATCTTGATAGCCTGATAGAGACCAACCTCAACCACAAATCAACTTTGATTGAATGGGGTCAAAAGAACCGGAGCTGCATACACTTTGTTACAGAAGAATACCCTGAAAAAGGAGAAACCAGTTTCATAGCTCAGGCCTACATTGACAATATCCTTATGGGTTTAGGACGCGGCAGTTCAAAGAAAGAAGCACAGCAGAATGCAGCTGAGGAAGCACTTGAAAAAGTGATCGGAAAACAAAGCCTGATTCTTAACTAAAAGCATTGATATACAGCCACGTGTAGTTAATTATTGTTAAACAGGCAGGAAATCAACTTACACAGGCTAATTTTGCAGACATGAGCAGAAGGTTTATTCAGATTCTAATTATATTGATCACTCTTACATTGCTGGGACTGATTTACATACAAATGATGTGGATCAGGAATGCAACAATGATTAAGGAAGAGCACTTTGATCAGTTAGTACGTCAGGCACTTGATCAGGTCATTCACAGACTTGAAATAAACGAGACTTCAACCCTTTCTGCTCAAATGGCAATTGAGGAGTTCAGTTTGCCGCCCCAATACAAAAACGAGAACCGCTATTTTTCTGGTATAAAGCAGTTGGGTACTGATGACGGACGTCTTCAGTATGATATCTCGCTCGACTTTTCGATAAGCAGCTCTCAGTTAAGTGCAAGAGTATCCACCTATCGTCAGGATTCGCTGATCTATACTTATGAGGATAAGACTCCTATGGGCTCAAGCCAACTAGACAAGGCAGATCCTCTGGCTCACGCATTTAACTACCTTCAGTCTAAGTTTCGTTCAAAACTAACTGAACAGGAAATAAGGCTCCGAAAAGGATATTTTGTTACCGATATTCCAATTCAGGAAAGAATCTCAAGGGAAACAGTCGATGTCACTCTGCTGCAAGCATTTGACGAAAGAGGCATTGCGCTTCCTTTTGAATTTGGTATTTACAATTCGAAAGGAGAGCTAGCAACGGCAACTGTACGCTATGACAGGGAGCAGGCAACTGTAACATATCAGAAATACCTCTTCCCTTCAGACTTGCACCCCAAGCCAAACTACCTTCTTGTGTATTTCCCAAAGAGACCTAATTTCATTATGGAATCCATGGGGATGATGTTGCCTACAGTAATCTTTACTCTGGTGATGGTCCTTCTTTCTGTTCTTACAATGGCAATCATTGTAAAACAAAAAAGACTTGATGACATCAAGAACGATTTCATCAATAATATGACCCATGAGTTTAAAACGCCCATATCAACAATCTCGCTTGCATCGCAGATGCTTACAGACGAGAATGTTACAAAAACGCCTTCAAGCCTGAAGCACATCTCGACTGTAATACAGGACGAGAGTAAAAGATTAAGCTTCCAGGTTGAAAAAGTGTTGCAAATGGCTATCTTTGATAAAGGAAAAGCCGGTTTGAAGCTGAAAAAGACCAACATCAATGAAATGGTTCATGGTGTTGTGAACACTTTCAGGATAAAGGTAGAGAGTCAAAAGGGATCCATAGTAGAAAAATTAGAGGCAAAGAATCCATATGCCCATGTAGATGAAGTGCATTTTACAAATGTTATTTTTAACTTACTTGACAATGCACTGAAATACAAAAGAGGAACCCCTGTATTCCAGGTAAAGACTTGGAACAGGCCCACAGGAATTGTAATTACTGTTGAAGATAATGGCTTAGGTATTTCAAAAGAAAATTTAAAACGTATCTTTGAGAAGTTTTACCGCGTACCGACAGGTAACGTGCATAATGTTAAAGGCTTTGGTCTAGGGCTCGCATATGTAAAAAAGATTGTTGAAGATCATGGGGCCGAAATCAAAGCTGAGAGTGAATTAAATGTTGGAACCAAATTCGAAATATTTTTACCCCTTAAAAGCAATAAGGAATGGAAAAAGAATATAAAATTCTCCTGACCGAGGATGATGAAAACCTGGGTATGCTACTCAGGGAGTATCTAATTGCCAAAGGGTATGATACTGATCTTATGGCTGACGGTGAAGCCGGGTATGAGGCATTCATGAGCAAGAAGTATGATGTTTGTATCTTCGACGTGATGATGCCAAAAAAGGATGGTTTTACTCTGGCCAAGGAGATCAGAATGGTCAATACCGATGTGCCCATCATATTCTTAACGGCTAAATCAATGAAAGAAGATGTATTCCAAGGTTTTAAGATTGGTGCTGATGATTATCTCACCAAGCCTTTCAGCATGGAAGAACTACTTTTCCGGATTGAAGCCATCTTACGACGTACTAAGGGAACTATGGGTGGTCAGGATGTATTCCAGATTGGAAGATTCAGGTTTGATACCCACAAGCAACAACTTATTGATGGGGACCAAATAGTTAAACTCACCACTAAGGAATCTGAGCTGCTCAAACTTTTGTGCAACAACGCTAACAAAGTTCTAGAGCGTAACTTTGCTCTCAAGACCATCTGGGTGGATGACAACTATTTTAACGCCAGAAGTATGGACGTATACATTACCAAGCTGAGAAAACACCTAAAAGATGATCCGTCTGTCGAGATCCTCAATGTTCACGGCAAGGGTTATAAGTTAGTAATGTAATTACACCCCTATTTTATACAACTTTTCTCTAGCGCTTTTATTTTATAATGAAAAAGCGGCTAGAGAAAGGTTTCTATTTTATTTGCTTCTGTAACTCAGTACTATTCCAAACTGCGCCCAGGATGACCATAAGTCATCTATAGTTGTGCTATTGGAGTGCAGATTATAATTATAGCGCCCCTCCAATCCAAGATCCAGTTTTTTCCCCACCGGGAATGAGAATTCTAATCCGCCTGCCAGACCAAAGAGCGCATTTCTTTCCATTACTATCTCCGAAGAGTAAGAAAAGGGAAACTGAATATAAGAGCCTAGATTGATAGATACAGCTGTTCTCTTCATGGGGACCCGGATTCTGGTCATTAAGGGCGTCTGAACGAAACTCAGCTGAAGACCATCTACTTCTGCCTGTGTACCGGTAAAGCTGCTGTAATTAACTTCAATCATTGCAGCACAGTATTTCTCTCCAAAATAAACAAAACGACCCCCAAAGGTACTTCCTGCAAATGAGTAATCACCTGGAAGTCCGGTTACAAAGGTCTTCATAAAACCGGCATTACCCCTGACTGAATATTCCGAATAGGGAACAAAGTCTGTACGGCCAAAGACAGTTGCAGAAAGTCCAATTAAAAAGGCTGTTAAAAGGTATCTCATAAAATGTGAATTGCTCGCATTAGTACAAGGGTAAATTTAGGAAAGATATAGCATTCCCCTTGATAATAATATACCTTTTTCCTACCTTCCCTACACTAAAACATA
>CAYNFX010000059.1:0-11552 GCA_964396555.1 uncultured Alkaliflexus sp. | reverse complement strand
TGGAGGATGAAATTAACGGCTATTACCTAAGAGCCAGAAAAATAGAAAATGACTATATCCTTCAGCTCAGGAGAAACGGCCTGTACACATACAAGAGTAGTGTTGTAAACAAGGTTGCAAATGAGGAAAGCGAATTTCAGAAGCTGCTGGCCGAAATAGCCGGCTACAAACTGACTTTTTACTCCGACAACGAGTTCATGAAAAAGAAGGAACTCAGGGACGGCCTGTATAAAGCATTCTTTGATCCAGGTCAGATTGCCGAACTACAAAGGGCCGACTCTCTAATTGTTTGGGGTAATATACTGTCGCTCGAATCAGCAAGACAGCTTGAAATGGCGCGCAAGGCAGGAACACAAACCATCAGCCTAAGAGACAGGGTCTCAGGCAATGCTGAAGATATGATTCAGAGCCAGATGGATAGTTTGGTTCAACAGTCAAGAGATTTTAAGCGCCTGTCACTTCAGCTTTATGAAAAGGCTCTCGATTATAAATACAAAAACTATTATGAAAAGGCCATAGCAATAGGATCAACTTCCAGCAGTCCCGGAAGTGAAGACCTGGCAAGCCATGCACGCACGCGCTTTAACGAGGCTGAACAGAGTTTGAAACAACTTACTGTATACAATCCCGAACAGACGGAACGTCTGTTGGCTTTGAAAAAGAACAGCGTCGATATGCTGGAGGAATCACTTGAGATCCAGTATGCAGGAGCAGAAGCTCCTGCAATACCTGCTCAGGTACCTATAACAGGACAGGGAACCAGATTTATCGAACCCGGGACTCGTACTCCTTCATACCCTGCT
This sequence comes from uncultured Alkaliflexus sp., assembly GCA_964396555.1. Lineage (GTDB taxonomy): Bacteria > Bacteroidota > Bacteroidia > Bacteroidales > Marinilabiliaceae > Geofilum. The sequence goes on along the minus strand of CAYNFX010000059.1, from coordinate 10,749 downwards.
ATTCACAAGGGAGAAGACGCAGAAAGCCCATCTTCAGAAGCACCCCAGCACCCTACGGATGCTACGCAACAAAAAAACGCCTCAAACTTGCCGAAACTACCAGAAAGAAATGCAACGACGGCCACTGCAACGACACCAGTCACTACCGCAACTCCTGTTTCCCAGGCTACACAATCAAGTGTTGTACCTGGCACCTTTGTTACAGCTTATAAGGATAAACCAGAATACAGAATCCAGATCGGAGTATTCAGAAATACCCCTAATGCGGCTGCTGTTGACAAAATACCTCCGGTAACAAGCGTGGATGTAGAAGGTAGCGATGCTAAGAAGTACTTTACCGGATCATGGAGCAACTATGAGACTGCAAAAGAAAGTGTTAACGGCATTAGAGAGGCCGGATTCCCAGGTGCCTTTGTGGTGGCTTTCCTAAATGGGAAACAGATATCTTTGGAAGAAGCCCGAAAAATGGAATAGCCTCGCATTTAAAATAAAAGCGTTATAAGGTAAGTACATTTATTTTTCATATCTTAACGCAAACTTTATGCAATGGCAGCTTGTGACAAACAAAGTGAGTTCAGCAATGCAGGAAAGGAGCAGTTGGAAGAAAGAGAACTGATACTTCACAATGATGACATCAATACCTTCGAGCATGTTATCAGGGTATTGCAGGATGTTTGTCTGCACAACAAGGAACAGGCTGAGCAATGCGCTTTCCTTACCCATTATAAAGGCTATTGTGAAATCAAAAGGGGATCGCTGGGCGAACTTGAACAACTGCAAAGATCACTATGTGACAAAGATTTAATTGTAACTATTAACTGATATATGGCGATAATTATATTGCTTATTATTACCGGGATCTTCCTGCTAATACTTGAATTTTTCGTACTTCCCGGAATTACAATTGCTGCCTTAGGCGGCCTGGCTATGATAGGCGGCGGCATCTATATGGCCTATGCTAATTATGGACCGCAGACAGGGCATATCGCTTTGTTTGTAACTCTGCTAGTGGTTGCAATCACTTTTGTGCTTGCTCTGCGGAGCAAAACCTGGAAACGTTTTATGCTAAAGACAGAGATTGATGGTAATATCCAGACTGTGGATGAAAACAACCTTAATGTAGGCGACAAGGGAGTTACTATTACAAGGTTAAACCCCGTCGGCAAGGTAAGAGTCAATGACGAGGAGATTGAAGGAAGATTCCCTGGTGGTTTCCTCGATCCTGGAACTGAGGTCGAGGTTGTCAAAGTTTACAAAACGCACATAATAGTTAAACCTCTAAACTAGAATTATATGGAAAGTTTCGGAACCTTTGGATTAATAGCGATAATAGTTGTCCTATTCTTCCTGTTCCTGTATTATGTACCAGTTGTAATGTGGTTCTCAGCCCTTGTTAGCGGTGTCCGCATATCTCTGCTTCAACTGATCCTGATGCGTATCCGTAAGGTTCCGCCATCAGCGATCGTAAGAGCTATGATTGAAGGCCACAAGGCAGGACTACATGACGTCAAGAGAGATGAACTAGAAGCCCACTACCTGGCCGGAGGACATATAGAAAGGGTAGTTCATGCCCTTGTATCTGCATCAAAAGCAAATATCGATCTTAGCTTCAAGATGGCTACTGCCATCGACCTTGCCGGTCGTGACGTATTTGAAGCTGTTCAGATGTCAGTTAACCCCAAAGTTATTGATACTCCTCCGGTATCGGCAGTTGCTAAGGATGGTATCCAGCTTATTGCAAAGGCTCGTGTTACTGTTCGTGCCAATATCAAGCAACTTGTTGGTGGTGCCGGTGAAGACACTGTATTGGCCCGTGTAGGTGAAGGTATCGTTTCTTCGATAGGCTCTGCTGCTTCACACAAATCAGTACTTGAAAACCCGGACTCAATATCTAAACTGGTTCTTAATAAAGGTCTTGATGCAGGTACTGCTTTTGAGATCCTTTCTATTGATATCGCTGATATCGATATCGGTAAGAACATTGGTGCAGAACTGATGATGGACCAGGCTGAGGCTGACAAGAATATTGCTCAGGCCAAGGCTGAGGAACGTCGTGCAATGGCTGTGGCTCTCGAACAAGAAATGAAAGCGAAAGCTCAGGAAGCCCGCGCCAAAGTGATCGAAGCTGAAGCTGAAGTACCTATGGCAATGGCTGAAGCATTCAGAAGCGGCAATCTTGGTATCATGGACTATGTAAAGTATAAAAATATAGAAGCCGATACTGCTATGAGAGAATCGTTGTCAAAACAATCTCCAGGCAACAAGTCGAAAAAGGATAAGGACGATAAAGTATCCTAATAAAATAAGCAAAGGCTGGCCTCTGGGCCAGCCTTTCTTTTTTGATCTATATCGAACAATTTTACGGATTCAGCGTATTAATTGCATTATTGGTTAATACTGTGCAGTAATGAAAAAAAAGGGACTGAAAACAAGCGTAATTATACTGAGTATTTTACTTGCAATCTTCACACTACAATCCTGTGCATCAAGCTACAGGAGCACCTCTCACAAATACAAGCCAATGCCTTGCCCCTGTGAAAACAGATAACATCTGGTCAGTCCGGTAATAATAAACTCAGTCATCAGGCGCAAATGCATTTTCTGCGCGCTCATTTGGAAAATACTACTGGAAAACAGGCATCAAAACGGCCATATAAGAGGCAGCACCAGGATCATCACTATCGCAAAGATTATCTGCGTTGGAAGCCCCACCTTGACGTAGTCCATAAAGCTGTACCTACCGGCCGACATAACCAGAGCATTAGGAGGAGTGGAAAATGGACTTGCAAAGCACATACTGGCTGCCACTGTTACAGCAAAGAGCATAGGATAAGGATTGACACCCATCTCGATAGCTGATTGCATTGCAATTGGAGCAAATAGAACGGCAGTAGCCGAGTTGCTAATAAACATCGTAAGTATTGATGTAGAAACATAAATTCCTGCAAGCAAAAAGCCAGGCCCCACAGAACCAAGTTCTTGGACCAAAAACGTTGCTACCATCTTTGAAATACCGGTATTCTCAAGTGCTATTGACATAGGCAACATGGCACCTATAAGTACTATACTTTCCCAGTTGATTGTCTTGTAAGCCTCTTCCACATTGTGCAGACAGCCTGTAAGCACCATCAGCAAGGCGGCAATCATAACGGCAGTAACTGCAGGAACCAGGTTAAACACCATCGCGGCAACCATAGCCACAAGGATAAGCGCGGCGACCGGAGCCCTGTTTACAATCTGACTCTTTGCAGCCTCCTGTTCTGGGTGACCTACCACAACAAGTTCACCTGTCTTTTCTCTCAGCAGTGAAATATCCTTCCACTTACCCTGTACCAACAGCACGTCACCCGACAGAATTTTCTCATCCTTAAGGTCACTAAGTATGTATTTCTTTCTGCGCTGAATGCCCAAAATATTGACATGGTATTTCTCCCTAAAACCTGAGTCCATTACCTTCTGGTTGACAAGCCATGCATTCGAAAGCACTACAACCTCGGCAATACCAATCTCTCCTCCACCCAGTGAGTCTTGAGCCGGAAGCCCTTCTTCACTGTCACCTACAACTATCCATTCAAGATTGTATTTGTCAGCAAAGTCCTTGACACGCTCAAACTCTCCCATCACATACAGAATGTCTCCCTCATAAATTACTGTAGTCGGAGCTGCCATATTGCGGCTAACACTTTTTGAAAATGGTTTGCGACGGGATTCTTCCTTCCTCCTTATCTCAAGGATACTCATATTGTATTTATTGGCTATATCCATTTCCTGAGCACTCTTGAAAACTATTGAAGAGCCCTCGGAAACTCTGAGACGGTAAAGATTTTCTGATATCTGATACTCCTTTGCCAGATCCGTTGCTGATTTGGTCTTGCCTTTGGAACCTCCGTCATCAGTCTTCTTTTTGGATAGAAAAAGATTACCCAAAGGCCACAGCAATACTATTCCTAGTACCACACATATAACACCTACAGGTGCAAATGCAAAGAAAGATAATGGCTCATAGCCATTTTTGACTAGTTCGTTGCTGATTACCAGGTTAGGTGGGGTTCCGATAAGTGTCAGCATCCCTCCCATACTACTTGCAAAAGCCAGAGGCATCAACAAGCGGCTCGCGCTGATTCTTGCCCCTGCCGAAAGTGCTACTATTATTGGCAGCATCACTGCAACAGTTCCTGTATTGCTCACAAAGGCTCCTATAGCAACCGTGGTGAGCATCACCAGCAGATATAAAATAAAGGGATTAGGCCCTGCAAGCTTAAGTATCTTGTTGCTAATCATATTGGCAAGACCTGTCTGGAATATGCCCCCTCCTACTACAAACAGCCCTATCATCATAATGACTATTGAGTTGGAAAAACCAGACAGCCCTTCAGCAGGAGTAAGTATGCCAAACAGCATAAGTGTTACAAGGGCGAATAATGCCACAATGTCGGAACGAAGCTTTCCGCTGACAAAAAAAACTATAGCCAGTACAAGAACAACCAGGACAATTAAAGCATCTCCCATAGTAGGTATCAAAATTTCAAATGATTACAAAGCTATCGAAAACCAGAGATTATTCAAAACTATTCTATGGGGCCAGGGCACCATAGAAGTTTAAAATACACCCCAAATGCAATAATTGCACCCCTGATATGAAAAACAAATGCCTGAAATGAAAAAAAGGCTGTCCCCGGAGGGACAGCCTGACTGTATTCTCGTGTGGGATTACGAAATTACCTCGCGAAGTTAATCAATTGTTTACTAACTACAATTTTTCTACTCTTGGCATTCTCCTCATTTAAGGTGATCCCGAGCTTGTTGTCAACAACCGAAAAGTTAATCACCGAATTCTCAGGATGATGATATGGACTTTCAGTCATTACAAGGATTCTTTTCCCGGCCAAAACCTCACCCGACTTTGTAAAGCTATTCAGGAGTTCGTTTGGAATAAAAAGCAGGTGGCATTTCCCAACCTCCTTAATGCTTCCATACTCTACAATCTCAATCTCCTTCCCACTTACGGTCCGGTCACCTTTCCCAGCTTTCAACTCTTTGGTAATTTCCATATTTCCACCAAGTACTCCAATTACAAAGCTCTGATCTTTGTACAGCTCTGGCCAATCCACCAGCCTTATAATACTGTAAATCAATGTTGCCTGAGGCTTTGCAAGTCTCTGAGCTGTTGCATCTATTCCAATAATTAACGCTATTACTGTCAGGAGAATAGGAAGATTTCGTTTCATAGTCAGAAATATGTTAGGTTTGTGTCAAAACTACAAGCTAACAATCTGATATTATGGCAATTTAAAGTAATTAACGCGACAAAAAACCAGAAGAATAATTAAAAAAATAAATACATCCATTTGTGACACAAACATAGCAATCATAAATAGCTGTAATAAAACCTATTGACACATGCATCAATGACTATCAGACATCCTGGTTCGACATTCAATCAATCCATTGTAAATAAAACAAAATGTAAGCAACAAATAAATAAATAAATATAATTCGCTAATCCATCTGTAACCTTGCTAAAGTTCTCGTTGTTAAAACTTTTTCAGCAAGACAAGCAAATGGGGGCAGCCAGCGGATAATAAAGCTACTCTCTGCTATAAACATTTTCGAAGAATTTCAGCACTTCATTGGCATAACTTCTGGATACAGGGATCGTTATTTGCCCGTCTTCATCAAGCCAGAGCATAAACTTACTCTTGTCCCGTTTCAAAATCTTCACACTATGCACATTCACCATGTACGACCTGTGACACCTCAATAGTGGCAGACCCTCCAGACTTTTCTCGAGATTTTTGAGTGTGTTGCGCAACACATAGGTCTTATTCTTTTCTCCCAGTCTGTAAAAAATATCTACATAGTTGTCACTTGCCCTCAGATACAACAGATCTCCTGAATTAATTGTAAGTCGTAGTACCCCGTTCTCATCTTTAAAAGGGATGAAATAACGCTTTGTTCTCAGTTGGCCTACAAGCTGTTCAAGAGTGATTTTATTCTCCTTCCATGAGAAGAAAAGCAAACTTATTATATAAGGAATAAGAAGTATCAGAGAGGTGTTCTGAACTGCCATATACAACAGTATCCAGAAAGGTCTCACACCACCAAGAACAACCAGTTCGAGTACTGCATATGCAGCTCCCATAAACAGAATCTCAGCTGCAACCGAAAAGACATAGTATCTGATTCTAATGGGGCCCTTACGTCTCCTTGCCAGCATAAGAAGACGGCTGACTATAATTACAATCATTCCGACTATCACAAGTGCTGCCGAACCAAGCGAAAACATCCACCACTTCTCCTGATACCACTCCCCGGCCCCAAATGGCTTGTAGATATTTATAAAAAGAAAGGCAAACAGGGCTGTAAATAAGACCTGAAGGATCGTATTTCGCCATGTGACAAAGTAGTCAGGTATATAACCCTTCTTTCTTATCTCGAGAGACATCGCTGATTGGTTTTAGGAAAATCTTTTCAAAACTATATTAATTTACTGGCAATTACAATTCACCCCAAAGAATAAAATTTCACCCCAGCACGATTTTCATTCACCCCAGATTACTGCCAAACACTCCATTTTTCAGCGACTTGCAATTTGTTGATGTAACATTGTGGAAAATTACAGAGATCACTCAAAATTCATCTATGGAACTATTTGCGACATCCGCACTATTAAAGAAACAGTTTAACCTCTCTGCCGGGACTTCTGATTTCGGTGAAGGGGTAACATCAACCATTTGCACCTTCAGCAGTGATTTCGACTTTTCACCAATCAGACCTGATGCACCTCTATCTCAGGAGGAATTAAATATCCTGACAGAAAACGGTAAGGACGGAAACTTTACATTCAGATATCCCGTCTTTTACGACTCACGACAAAAAGAAAAGAACAACAAAGCTATACTGCTTCTTCACGGACTTAATGAACGCTCCTGGGAAAAGTATCTTTCATGGGCCTATTTTCTTGTAAAACATACAGGCAGGTCGGTTATTATGTTTCCAATAGCCTTCCACATGAACCGCACTCCCCAGCATTGGGGAAATGCCCGACTAATGCATAGTTTGTCAGATTTCAGACGCAAAAACAAGAATGTTCAGAATACTTCATTCGTCAATCTGGCACTAAGCCTGAGAATGGAATACACTCCTCAGATGTTTCCAATCTCTGGTATCCAGACATATTTTGACCTTGTTAAGCTATGCACACAAATAAAGGAGGGTCGTCACGAGCTTTTTGAAGCAAATACGTCAGTAAACATATTTGCCTATTCGATAGGTGCACTCCTCGCAGAAATATTGCTCATAGCCAATCCCGCCAGTCTGTTCTCCGGTGAAAGGGCATTTCTCTTCTGCGGGGGCGCTTCTGTCGATAAAATGAATCCCAACTCAAAATCAATTATAGATAGTGAAGCAACCAGACAGCTTAATGAATTCCTGAAGTGCAATTACAAGGTCAGTGACCTGATGCGAATTCCGGAACAAAATATGCCTTTGTTACCTAAGGCATGGGATAGCTTCAGATACCTGAGTTGCGGTGACTGCTGCACCAGGGAAAGGGATCTTGCCCTTGCAGGAATCAAGGGACAGATTAAGACTCTCGGTCTGGGCTTTGACTCGGTTATCTCACCACGGGCAATTGAAGAAACCCTACATTCCAACTTCAGTATTCTGTCACCCGAATATCCTGGATCACACGAAAACCCCTTCCCCTGCCTAAAAGACGAACACGGCCGAGAGGTAGAGGACACTTTCAATATGATCTTCTCGGAGGCATCAGAGTTTCTAGCATAAACACCAGACACTGACGCAATAAATAATTATCCCTTTTCAGGAACAAGTTTCGGCCTTATCGTAGTACTTTTGTGAGTCAATTCTTACGGACATGATGGGTTGGAAAAGAGTATTCGGAATTATCTGGACAGGACAGTTATTCTCCACTTTAAGCAGTTCTATTGTCGCATATGCTGTGATCTTTTGGCTGAGTATTGAAACGGGCTCTGCTGAAGCTCTGGCCCTAGCTACTATCTCTGCATTACTTCCCCAGCTTCTCCTTGGACCTTTTACGGGTGTGTTTGTGGACAGGTGGAACAGACGCATGGTAATGATTGTGGCTGACCTCTTTATAGCCGCATGTTCTGCTATTCTGGCCGTAATGTTCTACTTCAATGAGGTTCAACCGGGATATATTTACCTACTGCTTGCCCTTCGTTCGGTAGGTAGCGCCTTCCACGTTCCTGCAATGCAGGCATCAATCCCTCTTCTGGCACCTAAATCGGAACTGGGCAGAGTTGCCGGAGTCAACCAGGTCATCAACTCTATAAGCACTATTGCAGGTCCTGCACTTGCTGCGCTGATGATTACTACAATGGACATGACCCATGTGATGGCCGTTGATATTGTTGGAGCAATAATCGCATCCTCTACTTTGATGATTGTTCACATCCCAAATCCGGGAAAAAGTGAGGATGCAGTACAACCACACGTTTTCAGAGAGATGCATGATGGTCTCAAGGCCATCTTTAGCAGTAAAGGAATGGTATGGTTGTTTTGGTTTGTCGTTCTTGCAAACTTCTTCATAATGCCTATAGCAGTGTTGTTCCCGCTGATGACAATTAACCATTTTGAAGGAACTACCTGGCAAATGAGTATTATAGAAATAGCCTGGGGAATTGGAATGATGGCCGGAGGTGCTGCACTTGGTGCAAAACTTATAAAAATGAGTGAGATCAAACTGATCAACTACTCATATATTCTTATAGGTCTAACATTCGCATTATCAGGAGTTCTGAGCAAAGACGTATTTTACATTTTTGTTGCTCTTACCTTCCTTGGAGGTATTGCAGGCTCTATATACCATGCTTCTTTCACCGTTGTTATGCAGACAAGCATCAGACCTGAAGCACTTGGAAGGGCATTTGCAATCTATGGCAGTGCAACAATGCTTCCCTCAATGATAGGTCTGCTCAATACCGGACTGATTGCAGATACAATCGGGGTAAATGATGCCTTTATTGTTTCAGGTATTATGGTAGTCCTTATCGGGGTAGTCTCATTTTTCATTCCGGCAATCAACGCCATGGTGCACAAACAGGGTCACTGATGCTACTCAATCCAGATACACTACAGTAAAGCCGGCACCACCAAACTGCACATGCTCGTCTTCAAACCTGGAAACGAAGGGTAGCGTGTTAAGATATTCCCTAACCATAAGCCGAAGCATACCTGTACCCTTGCCATGCAGTATCCTTACCTGACTGGCACCGCACATCAAAGCCTCATCCATATGGGCTGAAATCCTCGTAATTGCTTCCTCTCCCCTCATCCCTCTGATATCTATATCAGGCTTGAAGCTTAGCTTCTTTTCTCTCATCCTCTCAGCAAGACTTGACGAAATACTACTTTCCTTCTTGGCCTCCCTCTTATACTCTTTGCGACTCATCTTTGTCAGGCGGCTAAGCTTGACGTTACTTACGAGACTACCAAAGGCAACCATAGCACTATCTCCTCTTAGCTCCATAACCTCACCAGGGACTGGCTGGCCTTCAAGTTTCACCATATCCCCCTCGCTGATTACAGGAGAATTATCCTCAGCTACTGCTAGTGACTTTGCCGCAGGGTCCTGCTGCTTTACCTCATCTCTATTACGCGACTTGCGATTTCTAATAGCCTCAATCTTACGCTCCAGCCTTTCCTGTTCGGTATTATCAACCATTTCATTTTTGACAAGCCGTTCCCTGAAGTTTTCAATCTCCTGTCTTGCCTGCTTAGTTTTTCCTTTTTCTGCCTGGCTTTCCCTGATGGCCTTAATAGTATTCTCAATCTCCTTGTTTGCGTTAGCTAGCAGCACCGCAGCTTCCTGTTTTGCTTTTTCAAGAAGATCCTTACGCTCAATCCTTAACTTTTGCAGCTCATTCTCATAACGCTCGGAAACATCAGTCATCTTGCGCTCCTGCTCGTGAATCTGACGTCTCTTCCTTTCCCAGTAACGCTTGTCGCGAATTATCTCACGTAAGTGCTTGTCAAAGTTGATATGATCCTCCCCCAGACGGTCCTTGGCAGACTCAAGTATGGGTTCGGGTAGTCCAATCTTTCGGGCTATCTCAAAGGCAAATGAACTACCAGGTGAACCAACTTCTAGTTTGAACAGTGGCTGCAGCTTGTCTGTATCAAACTGCATCGCACCATTAACAAGTCCTTGGGTCTGGGATGCAAAATGCTTAAGGTTGGTATAGTGAGTCGTAATTATTCCAAAGGCACCCTGCCTGTTGAGCTGTTCAAGCACAGACTCGGCGATAGCTCCACCTATCATTGGTTCTGTGCCTGTACCAAACTCATCAATGAGGATCATGGAACGCCCGTCGGCGTTCCTGACAAAAAACTTCATATTGGTAAGGTGGGAACTATAGGTACTTAGGTCGTTTTCAATTGACTGCTCATCTCCCAGATCAAGAAAAATATTGTGAAAGAAACCCATCCTCGATCCTTCCTTTACAGGAACCGGGAGACCGCATTGCAGCATGTACTGAACCAGTCCTACCGTTTGGAGGCAAACCGACTTACCACCGGCATTTGGACCAGAGATTATTACTATCCTTTGCTCAGGAGCAAACTCAATAGTAAGTGGCACGATTTCCCTGCCCTGAGCCTTATGGTGTAGGTACAGCATGGGATGCCTTGCCTCAAGCCAGCGGCATGAAGGCTCATCATAAAGTTCCGGCACTATGGCCTCGATGCGCTCTGCAAACTTAGCCT
>CAYNFX010000058.1:0-11566 GCA_964396555.1 uncultured Alkaliflexus sp. | reverse complement strand
TGAGGAGGTTGCAACATTTAGTAAATCATTAAGGTACAATGTTCGTAAAGCCTTGAGGGTTAATCCTGTATTTGTTGAAGAGACCTCTGAGCGTATTCTGCACAAACTTCATGAATTGCTCAAGGCAACTCATGAGTGCCGAAACGAGAAGCATAAAGGTCATTACAGAATGTATCCATACATTGGAATGACAAAGGAAGGTGTAGACAAGCTTTTTTATAGCGGCTATATAAGGTTATTTCATGTTGAAGTTGATGGGGAGATTCATTGCGTGCGTCTGGCGATTGAGAGAAACAAACGAATGTTCGGGCTGATGATAGCAGGTGATGAGTTTGCCTACAAGTACAGCCTTGCACATTTCCTTCAACATGAACTTATCACCAAGCTTCACAAGGAAGGGTATAAGTATTACAATATAGCAGGGAGCAAATTTAGGGAGGATGGTCTTGTTGCTTACAAAGAATCTTTAGGCTGCATGCGATATACGGTTCACGGTGCTTATACCCGCTTTCTAACCTTTCCGAGGGTGATGCTCAACCCTCTTATGGATGCAGGAAAAGTAGTGGCGAAGAACAAAAGGCTAAAAAAGGTTATTGCAGTTACCTATAAGGCATTAACTGGATTTGAGGCTGACCTTTGATATTGCCTGTAACGTTTGAAATCCTCTGTTTTTCGCTGATTCGAGCTGTCAGACTACCATTCGTCGAGCAATTTGAAATCTTTGACATAAAATTGCCGTGGTTTATCATAAAAACTTCAAAGATAGTCTGATGAATGCTAACTTTATAAAGTCTAAATAATAAGTAGGTGCTCAGCTATATGTGACTGAGGGTGGCGAAGCCGTGCCGGAACCTGCAAATTCAATAAGTTCAATACGCTAATGTTCAATTTATTAAATAACTCAAGTCCGGTAAAGTACTTTCGCTTTTACTATCAGCGCTTGTCGTGGCGGATGCCCTTGCTGCTTTTTCTTAGTGCAACTGTAGCACTTATTGATGGTCTGGGGCTTTCGCTGTTTATCCCACTTTTTCAGGTGGCAGAGGCAAGCGACCCTGCGTCTGTTGATCTCGGTAAGCTACAATTTGTAATTGACTCATTTAGTTTTTTTGGTCTTAATATTACCGTAGGCAGTATCCTGATCTTCATGATACTGCTCTTTTCTTTTAAAGGCTGTGTGTTTTTTGTAAACGCCTTTGTTTCTGTCAAGACCAGAGTGCGTTTTATGAAGCAGATAAGAATGCAGTTAGTTAATGGACTGTGCAATCTGTCTTATCCAGCGTTTGTGGGTATGGACCTGGGAAGGGTACAAAATGTTATTACGGGCGAAATTGGGAAATCTGGAAGTGCACTTTTATCCTATATGAGCACATTGCAGGCTGCCATTACTCTTGTAGGTTATCTTTTCCTTGCCTTCCTGGCAGACTTTAGGTTTGCTTTGCTAATAACTATTGCAGGAGGGCTGAGTGGATTTATATACAAGTATATTAACAAAAAGGTAGAGATTTCTTCATTGAGGCAGTCATATATAGGAAACGGTCTTCAGGGCAAGGTGCTGGAATCAGTGTGGAATTTCAAATATCTTAAGGCAACCGATCTTATCTCACGTTACAGGGTAAAACTCGTCGGACTCGTCCATGAAGTAGAAAACCTTACTATGAGGATGGGTAAACTGAACGCTATTTCCGGTGCTCTACGTGAACCGGTTACTATCGCCATGTTATCTATTGTGATCTTCGTTCAGGTGGTAGTATTTGAGGTGTCAATGTTTAGCATTGCACTTATACTTGTCTTCTTTTACAGGTCACTTACAAGTTTGCTATCACTCCAAAATTCATGGCAGGCCTTCCTTACAAATTCTGGAGGTATCAAAACCGTCAACGAGCTTTATGAGGAGTTTGAGCTGAAGTCCGAAAGTCGTATTCGTGATCCCTTGCCTGCTTTCAGCAAGTGTATTGAGCTTAAGCATGTCGTCTTTTCTTACGAAAGCGATCCGTCACGCAACGTTCTTAACAATGTATCTCTCGTAATTGAGAAAAATAAAACAGTTGCCTTTGTAGGCGAAAGTGGATCAGGCAAGACTACCCTTGTCAATATGCTGTCCGGCCTGATGAGGCCGGTCAGCGGAAGGATATTGGTTGACGGACTGGAACTTACTGCTGAAAGAGTACATTCTTTTAGGCAGATGATAGGATATATTACGCAAGAGCCTGTTGTATTTAATGATACGGTGTTCAATAATGTCACTTTCGGTGCAGAAAAGAATGCTGACAATATTTCCCGTTTCTGGGATGTAATAGAAAAGACCGCTCTTACTAGTACAATTAAGCAGATGCCTTTAAAGGAAGACTCGCTGCTTGGCGACAACGGGGTGTTGATTTCTGGTGGTCAGAAGCAACGTATATCAATAGCAAGGGAACTATACCGTGACTGCTCGCTTTTAATTATGGATGAAGCGACATCGGCGCTAGATTCTGAAAACGAGCGTATTATACAATCAAATATCAACGCTCTGCAGGGGCAATATACGATTGTGATAATAGCTCACCGTCTGTCGACGGTGCGCAACGCTGACGTGATTTATCTGCTGGAGAACGGCGTTATTGGGGCTTCAGGAACCTTTGAGGAACTTGCTGAAAAGTCCCCGCGCTTCCGCAAGATGGTCGAACTTCAAGAGTTTTAACTATGGAACAGCTGATTGAACTACCCAAGATCCTCGATGCCAGAGGCAATCTGACCTTCCTGGAAAACAACAGACATTTTCCCTTTGAGATAAAAAGGATTTTCTGGACCTATGATGTACCTGGCGGTGAGACTCGTGGAGGCCATGCCTTTGTCACTCAGCAGGAAGTTGTAGTGGCGCTGTCAGGCAGCTTTGACGTCGTCGTCAAAGGTAAGGATGGCAGTGAGCGGCGTTATCACCTCAACCGTTCTTACAAAGGGCTTTACCTGCCACCACTTACCTGGAGGCATATGGAAAATTTCAGTACCAATGCTCTTTCATTGCATGTTAGTTCTTCAGATTTTTCCGAATTAGATTATATAAGGGATTATGAGCAATTCTGTAAAATGGGATAAGGACCCCAGGCAGGTAACAGTATTTGACTGTCATATATACCAGTTGCCTCGCATCGGCGCAGTGTCGGGACACATCACTGCCGTGCAAAACTCTGTTGAAATTCCCTTTGATATCAAAAGAGTGTTTTACCTTTATGATATTCCTGCCGGAGAAAATCGTGGTGCTCATTCTCACAGGGAATGTCACCAGTTCCTTATTGCTGCCGGTGGTAGTTTTGAGGTTATGGTGGAAGACGGCAGGAACTGCAAGACTCTGTTTTTGAACCAGCCCTTTATGGGCCTTCATATCCCTCCCGGGATATGGGCTAGGGAGCAGAACTTTTCATCAGGTTCGATATGCCTGGTGCTGACCTCTCATAGCTATAACGAGTCTGATTACATACGCAAATACGAAGATTATTTAGAATTCCGTGGAATTTCTGGAAGGTTACATTAAGAACCCTGACAAGTTCAGAGCTGGGTCGGTCAATATATCGCCTTTCACAACTGACGATATTTTCCGGAATAATTATATCTGGCATAATTATAAGGAAGATACTGACCCTGTAACTTCATTTGAAGGAATGGAGCTAACTATCACTGCTAGCGCAACGGCAGCACTTGACCTTGCGCTAAGAGATTTGGTCCTTACTCCTGATGATGAAGTCTGGATAGTAACTACTAGCGGAAATAAGTACATAAGTGGTTGTGTGACACGTACCATAGAGAAGTACTGCCGTTGGAGCCGCGAGCATAGCGCCAGAACAGCTGCAATATTGGTAAATCATGAATTTGGGTTTATCGCCACTCAGGTTAAGGAGCTTACTTCGTACAAGTTGCCTATTATCGAGGATGCTGCCTATTCAATGTACTCTGAAAGTAACGGGTTGATTCCAGGTCTTACCGGAGACTATGCGATCTTCAGCATGGCAAAAATGTTTCCAATGCAGGCCGGAGGCTTATTATTCGCAAAAAACAATACTATAGTACAGCAGGATCTGTCGCCGGAAGCTGTAAGCTATTTTAAGTCCTGCTTTAAATTCTATAGTAAGTATCGCAGGCACCTTAGTGCAGCACGACTTGATGCTTTTGCGAAATATGTTGATGCTTTCGGTGATGCGGACTTTGAGCCACGCTTTATCCCGTTTGGTGGCGAAGTTCCGGGTGCCTTTATATTTTGTGCTCCCGGACATGATCTGGATGGCCTGAAAACCTTTATGCAGGGGCATGGTATTGAGTGTAGCGTTTTTTATGGGGAGGATGCATTTTACCTTCCCTGTCACCAGAATATTTCTGCTCAGCATATTGATTATTTTTTGACACTGATCAAAGATTATCTAAAATGATACTTTCCAATATAAAGCTCGGTAACAATGTTTCTATAAACCCTTCCACCAAATTCAACAATGTGGAATTTGGTGACAATGTCAAGATTGCCAAGGAATGTCACTTAATGGGTGGTGCTGATCATATACTTAAGATAGGTGCCGGTACTATTTGCGGAATGTATGTTACAATAGACGGTCCTTATGCAGATATCGAAATTGGGGAATGTGTAAGCATTGGCCAGCAGGCTGTAATTAGGTCTGACTGGGGATTGGTTCAGGGATCGAAGATTAATAAGCTTTTTGACAAGCCAGCTGCCCCCATAAGGATAGGATCCCATACCTGGATTGGTTCAGGTTGTGTTATTGCACCTGGAGTGACTGTAGGTGATTATTCGATAGTCGCATCCAACAGCTATGTGGATAAGGAAGTGCCTCCCTTTACAATAGTGGGCGGAAACCCTGCAAAGGTGCTAAGAACACTGGATCCTAAGGAACTTGGACTGTAGATTGCAATGATCCATTCATATATTATTACAGGTAAAGAAGTTGAAGTGAGCGAAGGATGCTCACTTAACAATGTTGAGCTGGGAGACAGGGTCAGTATAGGAGACAACTGTACCATATTCGGTAGTGCTAAAAATGTGCTGAAGGTAGGTGAGGGCTCTGTTATTGGCAGACGCACCATACTTAACGGGTTTGCCGCTCAGCTGAAGATCGGTAAAAGGTGCAGCATTGGTCCCATGTGTCATTTCATAGTAGATACGGGACCTACAGCCAGCGAGACTATGCAGAAAAGATACAGGATTCGTGAGGAGCCTATAACAGTGGGAGATGATTGTGTGATTGGTAGCGGTACCATGTTAATTGCCGGATCAGTAATAGGTGAGGGCTCTTTCATACACCCTAAAAGTTTTGTCAATTCAGAAATCCCTCCATATTCGATTGCAGCAGGGTGTCCCGCAAAAGTGATTGGTAAGGTACCACATTAGATAGGACTACGAAACATGCAGTAGTAAACTTTTGACGTAATAATGGAATTTGAGATAATAAGATATAGCTCTGAAAAAGCTACAGAGTGGGATGGATTTATAAGGGATTCCTGGAACGGAGTGTTCTTGTTCTACCGCAATTTTATGGATTACCACTCAGATCGTTTTAATGATCATAGTCTGATGGTATACCAGGATGGGAAACTTAAGGCTGTGCTACCGGCTAATGAGAAAGACGGAGTACTTTACTCTCATCAGGGACTTACCTATGGCGGCTGGGTGCTGAGTAAACGTCTTCCTGCTGTTGACCTCGGTAAGATATTCGACTTAATGGAAGAATATCTAAAGGGGCGTGGTTTCAAGACAATCGAATACAGGCAAAAACCTTGGGTTTTTGCCCACCATGCCTGCGAGTACGATGGCTGGCTAATGTGGAACAAGGGTTATGAAATTTGGAGACGTGACCTATCTTTTTTCTTTGATATGAAGAATCATGCAGGTTATGCCCGCGATAAAAGATACAGGTTTAATAAGTCACAGCGCAACGATCTCAGGGTAGAGGAAAAGGGTGATGTGAGCACTTTTATGGAACTGGTGGATGGCAATCTGAAAGGGAAATACAATACCCTCGCTGTCCATAAGGATCATGAGATGAAGCTGCTTCAGGAGAGATTTCCACAAAATCTTATGACCCTTACGGTTTATCATGGAGACCTTTTCCTGGGAGGTACATGGCTTTTTGTTGACAATGATTTCGTTCATACCCAGTACTTCCACTTCAATGATGAGGGGCGCAGACTTTGCGCTCCTGAATTTCTTGCCTCATACATTATAGACAGGTTCTCGGGTGAGAAGCGTTACTTCAGCTTTGGAGCTTCAACAGAGGATAATGGTAAGGTTCTCAACGAAGGCTTGGCTTCCTTTAAGGAAGGATTCGGAGCTGGAGGATTTTGCAATGATTTTTACAGAAAACAAATATGCAGGTAAAGTTTTTGGATCTAAAGGCTGTTAATGAGCCTTACTTCCCGCAGATGCTTGAAGCAACCTCCAGGTTTCTGGAGAGCGGCTGGTATGTACTCGGTAAAGAGGTTGATGCCTTTGAAGTGGAATATGCTGCCTACTGTGGAGCCAACTATTGTGTGGGTGTTAGCAATGGTCTGGATGCACTTAGGTTAATTCTTGAAGCATACAAGGTCCTTGGAATGCTCAGGGAAGGTGATGAGGTCATAGTGCCCGCCAATACATATATCGCTTCGATACTGGCAATTACCCAGAGCGGACTTAAGCCTGTTCTTGTCGAACCGCATCCTGAGAGTTACAACATCAACCCTGATGAGGTAGAAAAACAAATTACATCACGCACAAGGGCTGTTATGGCTGTGCACCTCTATGGTCAGCTTGCCGACATGGATCGTCTCTCTGCTATTGCTGAGCGCCATGGCCTATTACTTATTGAGGATGCGGCTCAGGCTCACGGTGCGAAACTACACAATGGAGGCAGGGCCGGAGGTCTTGGTCATGCTGCCGGTCACAGCTTCTATCCGGGCAAGAACCTTGGTGCACTTGGTGAAGGCGGTGCTGTCACTTGTATGGATCAAGAGCTGGCAGATGCGGTAAGAGCTCTGAGAAATTATGGTTCTCACAAGAAGTATTACAACCTGTACAAGGGGTTTAATATGAGAATTGATGAAAACCAGGCAGCATGGTTGAGGTTAAGACTTAGGGGACTGGATAATGAAAACGAGCATAGAAGGATGCTGGCAGGCATTTATGACAATATGCTGGATCCAGCCAAGGCTAAAAGACCGAAGGTCATGGAATATGGTGAGCACGTTTATCATATTTATGCAATTATGCATCCTGAGCGTGATCGCCTGCAAAAGTACCTTTCAGACAAAGGTGTGTCAACTCTTATCCACTATCCACTGCCACCCCACAAACAAGAAGCGTACAAGGAGTGGAACTATATGTCATTCCCAATCACAGAAGAGATACATAACTGTGAACTAAGTCTTCCGATGAGTCCTGTACACACCGAGGAAGAAATAATGTATGTAGCCTCAATGATCAACAGTTTTAAATAATGATCATGACCGATAGAATTAACCCTAACAGATGTGACGAGTTGGTTAGTATAGTGGCACTATGTTACAACCAAAGCCGCTATCTTAAAGAAACTCTCGACAGTATTATGGCGCAGACCTGGCGTCCGGGGCATTTCTACATTATAGACGACTGCAGTACTGACAATTCAGTCGAACTGATAAACGAGTGGAATGAGGCCAATAATAATATAGCAACAATTATTGTACATGAGGAAAATATGGGTATTACACGCACCATGAACCATGCCCTGTCACTCTGTACTACAAAGTATTTTCAGCCCTGGCCTTGTGATGATTTGATGTTCCCATACAAAATAGAAAGACAGGTCAACTATCTTGAGGAGTTGGACTGGAAGCCGGGTTTCCTGTATGGTGATATTGAATGGATAGATAATGAAGGAAAACTGTTGAGGAAGTCGGTGATAGAAGACCGTAAGAAGCAGTTTCCCAAGAATACAATGCCTTCAGGTTTTATATTCCCTGACCTTGTGAGGTTGGGCTGCTTCATCCCAACGGCATCCGGAATGTATGTAACTCAGGCTCTCCGTGACCTGGGTGGCTTTGATGAAGGTCTTTTTGCAGAGGACTGGGATATGTTTATGCGCATAGCGCTAAAGCATGGAATTGCTTTTCAGGACCTAAAGGTTAGTCGCTACCGTCGTCACATGGGCAGTGTGGAAATGAAAAAAGGTAAGGCCTATTGGGACGGTCATTTCAAGATTCTCCCCAAATACCTTGGTATCAACGAGGAGTACGACAGGATTATTTACGAAAAGATGGGAAGGGATGCGCTTGATGCTTATATGGATGGGTACAGCGGATACGAAAATATTATCATAAAATGTGCGTTTAGGAGCAAGGACTATAGCCAGTTATGGCCTTACATTAAAATGAAACTCGGAAGGTTATTATATGGAAGAAAAAGGTCCTAAAGTCTCGGTTATAATTCCTACTTACAAGCGCCCTGCATACTTACAGGAGGCTCTTGAAAGTCTGTCCAGGCAGACTTTTACGGACTTTGAGACAATAGTAGTGGATGACGGTACTCCGGGAGAAGAGAACAAACAGATATGCAGTAAGTATTCTTTCGTTAGGTATATTCTTACAAGCAATAGCGGTAGTCCAATCAGGCCCCGCAATATTGGCATTATTGAGGCCAGGGGTGAATATATCGCCTTTCTTGATGATGATGACCAATGGGTTGAGGCCAAGCTTCAAAAACAGGTTGATATTCTAGAGAGACAAAGAGATTTCGGGCTGGTTCACTCATCTTGTCTTATTATTGACGAGAATGGCAAGGTAACCGGCAAGGTAACCGGGCAGGCATATGCAGACAAAAAGCATGGTTATGTTTTTGATGATATGGTGGGCAACTTCACGGTAATGCTTTCATCACCATTGATCAGAAAAGAGCTTATTGAGAAGTCGGGACTTTTTAACGAAAAGATGACTGCTGCTGGTGAGGATGTCGAATTCTTTATACGTCTGGCCTATTATACCAGGTTTTGGTTTATTGATGAACCATTGGTTAGATACCGGGTTCATAGTAATGGAATCTCTAAGGGCAACTTTAACTATGTGTATCTGCCATGGCATCTATTCAGGGCTGTTAGGAAACTTAACAAGAAGGGGTCACTTGAAAGATCCAGGTTTGTTGCTTTGCGTAATAGGCTTATAATTAAGCAGATAGACGCTGCTGGAAATTTGAAGGGATACCTGGTTTCAATAGGGCTGTGTTTCAGAATATGTCCGGGCTTTTTTACTTTGCCCGGAGCAATGAGGACCATGGCTGGGAAATTTCGACACCTCTGGAGATATACTTTTAAGGTGAAAAAGAAGATAAAAAAGATTGCTGCCTGAATAGGTCGCTGGGAGGTTGTAAATGAGAGTCGGAGAGAATCCTTTAAAGTCAGAACGCCAGGAGCTTGGGCATAAGCAGCATAGGGTTATTATTCCTTTTTGGATACCCAATGTTGAAAATCCTTATTTCCGCAATCAGCCGGAAGTATTGAGGGTTTGCATACAGTCCCTGCTTGATTCTATCAATTTTGAGACTACCAACATCACCCTTATCAACAATCATTCTTGCAAGGAAGCTTCTGAAGTTGCAGAGTCTTTTGTTGTGCAAGGAGTAATTGACAAGTATGTAGTGCTTAAGGACAATCGTGGCAAACTAGAGGCTGTGCTTTCTGAAGCCAGGGCTTGTTATGAGGACTATATATCAATAAGTGATTGTGACTTTCTGTTTTTCAAAGGGTGGGAGAGCAGTGTTGCAGATATTATGCGTGTCTTTCCTGAAGCAGGGATGGTGAGCTGCTTTCCCGCATCTCACCTGACATATTTTTACAACAGTAATCTGATTTGGTTTCGTCCAAAATCAGGTAAAATTCTTGATGACAAGGATATCGATCTGTTTGAGAAAGGTCTTGGTCACCCAGCTACAAGTGGTCTATACAGCCGACCGGGTATTAGGAGAAGAGAAATCTGGCGATACAATCATTATTATCTGAAGAGGAAGAACTGTATCGCTATGACCGGAGCAGTGCATGCCCTGGCTACTTACCGCAGGGAAGTGGTCGATAGGTTCAACAAGGATCGGGTCCTGCTTCGCTTTGGAAATGGATATGAACACGAGTATATTGACTTTGCATCAGAAAAGTCAGGGTACTTGAGACTGTCAACCTCCAGTTTGTTGGCTTACCATATGGGAAATACGCTTCCTCAGGAAGTTTTGGAGAAATATAACGAAGTGAACAATATGGATTATAAGCCGGCTATCTGGCCTGGCAGGCAAAACTCATTGTCTGTAAAGGTAATGAGGCTTATTTTTCCTCTTACTAATTACGCTTTCCGCTTTAGCAGAAAGTTCAAGTTGATTTAATCAGTAACTGCAAACTAAAAAACATACGTGATGCAAGCACCAAAGATCATAGCAGAAATCGGATGCAACCATAAGGGTGATATGGAAATTGCACATGAATTAATTGTGACCGCCGCAATTTTCTGTAAGGTTGACGTGGTCAAGTTTCAAAAACGCAACAACAAGGAATTGCTCAGCGATGAGGAGTACAATTCTCCCCACCCCAATCCCATTCACTCTTACGGCAAGACCTACGGAGAGCACCGCGAATATCTGGAATTCGATCTGGATCAGCACAGACAATTGAAGAAGTGGTGCGAAGATAACAATCTTATTTACTCCACCTCAGTATGGGATCTTACATCGGCTAAGGAAATAGCCAGTCTGGATCCAGTACTGATTAAGATTCCCTCAGCATGCAATCGTAATAAAGCGCTACTGACTTACCTCTGCGAGCATTATGGTGGTGAGATACATATCTCTTTTGGTATGACTACTCACAATGAAGAAGAGGAGATTGTTACGCTGTTTGAAAAATACAACAGGGCAAAAGACCTCGTAATTTATAGCTGTACCTCAGGTTATCCAGTGCCTTTTGAGGATATTTGCCTCAATGAGATAACCCGTCTTAAGAAGGCCTATGACGAAAGAGTCAAAGCTGTTGGCTTCTCAGGACACCACCTTGGTATTGCTGTTGATATTGCAGCAATGACACTGGGGGCTGAATGGATTGAGCGTCACTATACACTCGACCGTACCTGGAAGGGTACTGACCATGCTGCATCACTCGAGCCTGACGGTATGCGTAGGCTTGCTCGTGACTGCAGGGCCGTATCAAGGGCTTTGACCTACAAGAGCAAGGATATTCTTGAGATAGAATCAGTGCAGAGGGAGAAACTTAAAAAGAATCAGTTGAGATGGCAGTAATTGCTTTTATTCCTGTACGTGGAGGGAGTAAGTCAATACCCCTAAAGAACATTAAGAGTTTTTGCGGGAAACCGCTTATCTACTGGAATCTGAAGGCGCTTGAAGAAGCGCTTTCTGTTGACCGGGTAGTTGTATCAACCGATAGTCAGGCTATCAGGGACGTTGTTGAGACATTTGGTTTCAGTAAAACCGTATTATTTGACCGTTCCCCATCAACTGCGACCGACACGGCTTCAACCGAGTCCGCCATGCTTGACTATATTACTCGTGCGGGTGAACAGCTTATGGGTGATGACCTTTTTA
>CAYNFX010000057.1:0-11704 GCA_964396555.1 uncultured Alkaliflexus sp. | reverse complement strand
GTAGCTACTCAACAAATGAGATAGCAATTAACTGGAATGCGCCCCTGGTCTACCTGCTTGGTGCTATTAATGCATCAGCATTGGCCAAATAATAGAAAGAAGTCACCCGTAGGAAAATTGCAGCTTAGCCTTACGGGTGACTATCCCTAGTGTTAATTATAACTAAAACAAAGGATTATCAAAAGTATGAAAAAAAATCGGGTTTACTACGCGCTCGACCGGTGGAAAAAGGTCAGACGTACAAGTATTAAGCTCCTTACGAGCTTTGTTACAATACTGATTATCAGTCTTGCAACTTCAGTTGCCGTATTTGCTCAGGATTCAGGCCGCATGATCGGCGGTACTGTAACAGATTCTCAGGGATTGCCCCTACCAGGGGTTAACGTAGTAATTCAGGGCACTCTCAAGGGTACCATTACAAATGCTGACGGTACCTATCAGATTGAGGCTTCTTCTGAAGATGTCCTGGAATTCAGCTTTGTAGGTTTTTCGACTCTTACAGTGACTGTTGGCAACCAGCGTGTTGTTGATGTTGCAATGGAAGAGTTTGTTCAAGGTATGGATGAGGTAGTAGTTGTGGGTTATGGTGTTCAGCGTAAGAGTGTTGTTACTGCAGCGATATCGTCTGTAGATGCGGAGACTCTTGAGCGTGCATCTATAGGTAGGGTTGAGCATGCTATCCAGGGTAAAACAGCTGGTATTTCCGTGCTTCCCGTATCAGGATCACCAGGTTCAGGTGTTAAGGTCAGGATTCGTGGTACTAGTTCTAATGGAAAGAGTGACCCTCTCTACATCGTTGACGGTATGAAGACCGGTTCGATTAATGATATCAACCCCAATGATATCGCTTCCATGGAGATACTTAAAGATGCCGCATCTGCTGCAATTTATGGTACTGAAGGAGCTAACGGTGTAGTTCTTATTACCACCAAGTCTGGTAACAAAGGCGCAGCCAAGGTCAATTATGACTTTTCTTATGGTATTCAGAACCTGTCAACCAATATGGAGTTGATGAATGCTGCCCAGTACAAGCAGTTTATGACTGAAGCCGGCCAGACTGTCAATAATAATGAGGGTTATGATACCAACTGGTTGGATGAGATATCTCAATCAGCTCCAATGCAAAGGCATAGCCTAAGCGTTTCAGGTGGTGGAGAAAAGACATCTTATATGGTTGCAGGATCCTACCTCTATCAGGAAGGAGCTATTGGTGGATCTAACGCTGCTTTTGAAAGATATACTTTCAGGGTCAATACCAAGAGCGATGTAAAATCCTGGTTAGAAGTGGGTAACAATCTTAACTTCTCACATTCATCGCGCAATATGCTGCCTGAGGATGATGAATACCGTTCAGTGGTTAACAGCGCATTACTGATGGATCCATATACTCCTGTATTTGAAGAGGGTGTAACCTCTGCAATTCAGGATGAACTAGATAAGGGTACAGTTTTCCTTACTAACAGTAAGGGACAATACTACGCTCTCAACCGCTTTGTGTCTGGTGAAACAGCCAACCCTGTTGCATTTATTGAAAATACACACAATAAAGAATTGGTAGACAAACTCCTTGCATCTTTCTATGGAACAATTAAGCCATTTGAGGGATTCTCTTTTACATCAAGAGTGGGTCTGGAACTCAACTACGTTACTCGTAAGAGCTGGTCTCCAAAATACTATTTCTCTGTTGAAAGAAGCAACCAGATAAACATTGTCGAAGACTGGATTGACAAGTATAGTAATGTTCTGTGGGAAAACTTTGCTTCATATAATACAAGTATTAAGGACCATGAAATCACTGTTTTGGGTGGTGTGTCATTTGAAGATTACAGACATCCAAATTATTATTTAAAATCACAGATGCCTAAGGAAGGCGATGCTTTTGCCTACCACGATTACAGTGTTGAAAAGAATACCAACAGGGTAGGCGGTGCTTGGGATGAACTTACTAAGATATCCTACTTCGGACGTCTCAGCTATAACTATCTAAACAAGTACATGCTTGAAGCTACTCTGCGTCGTGACGGAGCAAGTGTTTTGCCTGAAGGTAACCAATGGGGTAATTTCCCATCCGTATCAGCGGGCTGGAATATCTCCGAAGAAAGCTTCTGGAATGTAGATGCAATAGATCTTCTGAAACTTCGTGCAAGCTGGGGACAGAATGGTAGCATCCTAAATGTCATACCGTTTAGCGACAGAGAGTTCTGGGTTTCTTCCGGAATTATGTATCCTGACGAAGGTGAGACTCTGCATCAGGGAGCCAGAGTGGAAAAACCAATTAACAAGGATCTGGGATGGGAAAAGTCAGTTCAAACCAATATCGGTCTAGACCTTTATGCGCTGAACCGCAGGCTTAACTTTTCATTTGACTACTATACCAAGGTTACAGAAGGTTTGCTTACCACAGATTCTCCAGTATTATCTTCCGGTTACTATCGTGCACCTTCAATCAACGGAGGTACTGTTGAAAACAGTGGTCTGGAGTTCGCCCTTGGCTATGGTGATAAAACCGCAGGCGGTTTGAAATACAATGTAAGTGTCAATCTTAGTACTCTTAAGAATAAGGTTACTGACCTGGTGAATGATACCCCTATCAGGGGAGCTGCCGTCCGTGGCTATGACCTGACCTGGTTTGAAGAAGATAAGCCTTTGTGGTACTTCAAGGGATACAAGACCAACGGTATTGATCCTCAGACCGGAGAAGTAATAGTAGTGGATGTAAATAAAGATGGTGAGATCACAGCTGCCGATATCACTGAGATTGGTGATCCACATCCGGACCTGCTCTATGGTGCTTCACTTAGCTTAGAATACAAAAACTTCGATTTTAATTTATTTATGCAGGGAGTTCAGGGTAATGATGTATTTATGGGCTGGTTCAGGTCTGACCGTCCTCTTACAAACAAACCCAGATATTTCTATACTGACAGATGGACAACTGCAGGACAAAAGGCATCAATGCCAAAGCCTGAAAATGAGAGTGACTATGTTTACAGAAGTGACCTAATGATTGGTGACGGTTCATACATGCGTATCAAGCAAATTCAGCTTGGCTATACTGTACCAGGTAAGGTTGTAAATCTTGTAGGACTTGAACGTGCAAGGGTATATGTTTCCCTTGATGATTACTTCACCTTTACTTCATACAAAGGTATGGATCCCGAAGCAGGAAGTAATAATGATAACCGTCTGGGAATAGACAGGGGACTATATCCTTTGACCAAGAAGGTGATGTTTGGTCTGTCTGTAACTTTCTAATTATTAAGCATTGTAGTGATGAAGACAATAATTTATAAATACATGGTATTGTTGCTGGTCCTTGGAGGAATGGCAGCATGTTCGGAAGACAACCTGATGAAAAATCCTACAGGTCGTTATGATAGTGAAAACTTCCTTACAACTAAGGAAGAAGCTGAGCAGGCAGTAATCGGTATTTACGATTATCTCGCTGTAGCCTATAATAACTTTAATGACTGGTCCAGTCTGTACCTTGTAAAGATGGTACCTGGTGATGATGCCTATATGGGAGGTGCCGGTCCTGCTGACCAACCCAAGCTTCAGGATCTGGATAAGTTGACTCATGAGGCTGATAATCCAGCTGTTACTGATATTTGGCACGCGCTGTATCGTATAGTGAGTTCTTCCAACTCCTTGATTAACAATATCGGAGATGTTGAGAATAAGGATCAGGTAGTTGCTGAGGCCAAGTTTTTTAGGGCCTATGCATATTTTGAACTGGTCACTATGTTTGGTGCCGTACCTTACTATACTACAAATCCTACTTCCAAAGCAGAGGAAAGCAAACCCCGTACATCGGTTGCTGCTATTTATGAAGCAATAGAAAGAGACCTTGGAGAGGCAATTCCTAACCTTCCACTTAAGAGCGACCTTCCTGCTCTGCAAAAATTTCGTATAGCTAAGGGAACTGCCCAATCCCTTCTTGGAAAGGCTTATTTGTATCAGGAAAAATACATAGAAGCTCATACTATTCTTCAGACAGTTATCGATAGCGAGGAGTATGGTCTTGAGGAAGATTATGGCAAGATATGGATGAAGGAAGGTCGTGCCGGAAAGGAAACCATTTTTGAAGCACTTTATACAAGCACTAATGGTCATGATTGGGGTGGTCCATGGGATGGTACTGCTGAATCCAACTTCATCATTATCCTTATGGGACCCCGTGGTGGTGCTTTTTCTAAAGTGGAGACTTTAGGTTTGAATTCCGGATGGGGTGCAAATGTGCCCACTGGAGAAATAGGTGACCTGCTCTATGCTGATGCCGGTGTTGCCCGTAGGCAGGCATCTGTAATTAGCGAAGATGACTTTGTTGCCGGAGGTGGTGAGGTTAACCGTAGTGCGGCTGACTTTCACTGGGCAAATTATGAAGACTATATTAGACTAAAGTTTTCTACATATGCAACAGAAACTGGTAATCCTGTTGCTGAAGTCAACTACAGCACTCCGTTTAAGATTATTCGTTACGCTGATGTTCTCCTGATGGCAGCTGAGGCATATAATAAGGATAGCCAGGACAGCAAGGCAGTAGCTCTTATTAAGCAGGTCAGAGAACGTGCCGGTGCAACTGATCATTCATCTTGGGAAAGTAAAACTGGCACGGAGCTGTTCGATGTTATCGTTAAAGAGCGTCAACTGGAGCTGGCCTTTGAAGGTCACAGGTACTGGGATCTTGTACGCTGGGGATTGGCAGCTCAGGAAGTTCCTGGCTTCGTAGCAGGAAAACATGAACTGTTCCCGATACCTCTTACAGAAATCAACCTTAACTCGGCTATTGAATTAAGCGATCAGAATCCGGGCTACTAAAGGGTGCTAGAAATCTTCATTGAGTTGGTTTACAGAGGCTGCCAGGAGGCAGCCTCTGTTTTATTTTCCAAAGATGGGTATTGAAAAGAAGAAAGTGCTTCCCTTCCCGGGTACTGATTCTACCCAAATATTTCCACCAAGTAGTTCTGAAAGATTCTTTGAGATTGAAAGGCCCAGTCCGGTTCCCCGGTGTACTTTCCCGACTGTTGGCTCTATCTTGTGAAAACGACGGAAGATTTTTTTTACATTTTCTTCTGCGATACCAATACCGGTGTCTTCAACAAAACACAAGAGAGTGCCATCTTCTGAGATCCTGTAGCCAAACTTTATGTAACCTCTTTCAGTGAATTTAATAGCGTTGTTTATCAGATTGTTGTATATCTGTCGCAGGCGAATCTGGTCTGAATAAACGATGAGGTCTTCATTTTCGGAAGGAACATCCATGATAATCTCCACGTTCTGGCTTTTTATGTCCCTTTGGGCCTTGTACCTCAACTCTATTTCATACAGGAAGGCATGAAAATCGAATTCTTTTTTTCTGATCACAAGTTGGTTGGCCTCGATAATACTGATGTCAATAATGTCGTTTATCAGCTGCAAAAGATTGTCGCTATTAGTCTGGATTATCGAATTAATGGTCTTCCTTTCTTCAGATCCAATTTCATTGGCTTCCAATATGTCAATAAAGCCCATGATAGCATTAAGAGGAGTGCGAATCTCATGGCTCATATTGGCGAGGAATGCTGATTTTAGTCTGTCGCTTTCTTCGGCTTTATCTTTTGCCTCTTCAAGATCTTTTGTCCGTTCGGCTACCATCAGTTCCAGGTTTTGCCTGTGTGCCTTAAGCTCAAGATTTTGTCTGGTTATCCTATCACGTTGGAGACGTAATGCACGATTATGCTTTTCAATCTGCCTCTTTGATTCTTCTAGTTTGTGATAGGCTTCTTCAAGGTCCTGTGTTCTTTCATTGACTTCCCTTTTCAATTGATTCTCCCTGTTTCGGGATGCAGTGATCTTCACCTGCCATGCAAAAAATAGTATAGATACTATTAACACGACTACAAATGGAATAAACCATACTTTTTCCCAAAATGGTGCCGGAATGAAGATCTCAATCTCCATCGGCTCATCATTCCAAACCTTATCGCTATTGGCACCTTTTACCTTAAACCTGTAAGTACCGGGAGGCAGGTTGGTATAAGACGCAAAATTCCTGTTTTCAGAATTGATCCATTCATTATCTAATGGTTCCAGCATGTAGGTAAACTGGTTTTCCTGAGGATCTGTATAATCTAGTATGGCAAATTCGAAAGAAATATAGTTTTCCTTCCTATCTAGTTCATATTTCTTAAACTGGTGTATGTCCTTGTCCTTGATATTGTTGAAAACCTCGAACTTTGTTATGATAATTGGGGGATGCTGCGTTATATATGTGATCTCGTCGGGAGAGAATACATTCAGACCGTTGGCGCCACCCATAAAGAAGGTCCCTTGTTTGTTCTTTGCAAAGGCGTTACTCTCAAACACAAGACCCTGTAGCCCATGGTGATCTGCAAAGTTGACAAATAGTTCTGTGTTAGGGTTATACATAGATATCCCTGAATGTGTACCCATCCAAAGCCTGCCTTTTGAATCCTCAAGTATGTTGTAAACAGTATTGGAAGGCAGGTTACGTGGAGAGGACTTATGGAAAAAGTGTCCTGTAACCCTTTCGTATAGGTTGAGACCGTCTGACTTGGTACCAATCCATATACGTCCCAGTGTATCTTCGTATATTGCCCTTACCTGATTACCACTTATCGAATACTGATCCGATCTATTGGGCATATGATTCTTAAGGTAGTCTGTATCTTCATGGTATTCATACAAGCCGTTGTTGTTAGTTCCGATCCATATTATGCCCCGGCTGTCTTTTAACACTCTGGATATACCTAGATTTCCATGAGTATTGAAAAATGATTTATGTTTACTATGGGGTGCTGATAGCTTTTTGTCAGCTATCGAAAACCTGAAAATTCCTGACGGAGAACCTATCCAAATATAACCATCCTCTGTAAAGCACATATTTTTTACGTACTGGTTCAGGTGCTTTACAAACCGGCTTTTCTCTCTGTCATACACATATAAACCTTCATCAGTCCCTATCCATAAATTACCATCCTTATCTTCATTTATTGCTTCAACCCTGTTGCTTTCCAGACTGCCTGGTTTTCCATCTGCAGAATACCAGGTATAAGTATATTTACTTCGATCATATTTACATATGCCACCTTGCTTGGTACCTACCCACAATTCATCTCCAGAACTGGCGCATATAGAAAGTACAAAATTGTCACTAAGCCAGTTATTATTTGTGTCTCCCCTCCTGACATGGGCTATGGTACGCTGTCGCTTATCGTAATAGTGCAGACCGGCAAACTTTGTGGCAATCCATATTAACCCTTCCCTACTTTCAGTAATGTCTCGTATGGCATTGCTCATAAGCTTATTGTGCTCGTGATCATCCGTAGTGAGGTAACTGGTATCTCCTGTGTTCATGTTGATTATTACCAACCCGCTGTTAGCAGTTCCTGCCCATAGTACATTTTCATTGTCAAGTGTGAGGCTGTAATATTGAATGCGTGATAGGTGCTTATATTCTGGATTGGAGAAAGTATATCGCTCAACCTTCCCGGAATTCTGATGAAGGGTAAAAAGTCCTGTAATGCTTGAAAACCAAAGAGTGTCAGCATTTCTGCTGGATGCTAGTCCCTTTATTTGGTTCAGATCATTTGGAGAAGAAGCATATTCCCAATTCTTTATTTCTGGATTTCCTGATTCCTTCAGCTGGTTTAATGACTTCGCCCATTTGCCGGGTGGCATATTGTAGGTGTCTGAACCTACCATGTAGAGTCCGTTCATGTTGGTTCCAATCCAGATAGT
Source organism: uncultured Alkaliflexus sp. (assembly GCA_964396555.1). GTDB lineage: Bacteria > Bacteroidota > Bacteroidia > Bacteroidales > Marinilabiliaceae > Geofilum. The sequence continues at coordinate 3,964 of CAYNFX010000057.1, read as the reverse complement.
ACCCTTGATATCCATGTGCAAGTTGGTAATCTCATTGTCCAGGGAAGGGCTGAGTGAATCGGTATTGTGAAGGAAATGTATAAAACTATCGGTACCCGGTAACAGAATATTAACACCATTGTTCGTGCCAAACCATAGTCTTCCGTACTTGTCCAAAACGATTTTGTTTACAGAATTGGATGTAATGGTATTTTCATCATTTACATTGTGTACATATCTCTTAACCTTTCCTGTAAAGCGGTCTAGTCTGTTGAGGCCGTTGTGAGTTGCGACCCAGATAAAGCCCTCCCTATCTTCAAGAATGCTGAGTGGATAATTAGAAGTAAGTGTGGTCGAATCTTCAGGGTCGTTTTTATAGTAGGTATAGGTTCTACCATCAAACTTTACAAGGCCGGCAGACTCAATACCCAGCCACAGGATTCCAATTTTATCCTGATATACGCATTGGACGGAAACATCAGGAATACTGTTTGTTGATGAATAGTGGCGTAATGTAACAGGAGTATTAGGTAATGACCCGCCAAAAACGCTACTGGTCACTAACAACAGGAGAAATTCAAAAATTCTATTTTGACAACTTCGTTTTGATATCATCAGGCACCATTGTTCTACAGTTTCAATAACAAAACACTACTAACGTAAGGAAAATAATTATGTTACGAACAGGTCTCTGAAAGCTAATGATTTTTTCGTTCTCATCACATTTTTTGGGTAAAAATCATGCGATCAGACCAAGGTGTGTAAGGCAATGATTCTAAGCGTGTAGCACCTGGGTCTTCTTTTTAGGCTGGCTACCCCAAAGCCCTGGTGTCGTAAAGTTTTAGGAACTGCTTATTGTATCAAGTGTCCTAAATAACTCTTCCTTTTTTCTGTTTAATTCTTTCCAGGCAGATTGTCTAAACTTTTGTGTAATAAACAGGCTTGTAAGGTTTATTGTCCTTAGTAGTTCGGCATACCAGTTGTAAGCTAGTTTGCCTGCAAAAGGTAAACTTATAAGGAACAGAAGCCTCCAATATCCATGAATCCATGGTGATACGACCCATATTTCGAGTAGGTAAAACAGCGGAAAAACAAAAAGTGTCAGCACAAAGCTAACACTGCTCCAGAAAGCTTTATCCTTAATCTTTGACTTTACAAGTAAGTCAATTCCGAAGTATGGAAGGGCATTGAATAGCAAGCCGAAAATATAAACAGGAAGTCCTGCAACCAGGGATAGCATCCTTGCCACAAGGCAAAGGATGCCTGGTTTGTGACTTACAGCTAGCTTATTAAGCTTATGCTTGCTAAGCATGTTGTTGAAGACACGCAGCTCTCGCACCAGGTCTGCTGCCTTTTCAGGATGTTCACGTTCGAGCTTGTCGAGTCTGCCTGTTAGTTCCATATCGCTAATCAGACGATTAGAAGCATTTCCTTTGTTGCCTATAGATTTCTTACAACTGGCACTTTGCGGTGATTCTTCCTTTATAAAATTATTATGTTTTGCTCCGTAAAGTTCCCTTACAAGCTCAAAATCCTCATAGTATTCAGTACTTTCTATATTGACTGTAAGTTGACTTGACGCTTCCTGCAGTGCAAGCCTGAGGTTCTTCATCGCAATTTGTGGATCGATCATATACTCGTCATAGTATGATTTGACGGTGATCGGCTTTCCAAAATTAACAATAAGGCTACGGTTGAATTTCCAATAATGGCTGTAATAAATTCCTGTAGGAACTATCTGAATGTCCAACTGACCTCCACTTTGCTCCAAAGCCATGAAAACGATTCTGGGAATGGCCTTTTTGTGTTCCCTGATCTGACGTTTGAAGGTATGCATAGCCTCAGGAAAGAGGGCCAATGCTCCGTTGTTTTGTAGTACTTGTATTGATTTGTTGAAGGTTTCATCGTTTCGACCAAGGCTGTCAATGCCATCACGCATACGGTATACAGGCATAATCTTCAAGAAGCGAAGTATGGTATCAATAATCCTGTTCTTACCAAAGATATCTGCTCTAGCAAGCCATACAGGCTGATGTCTGACATTCAGAAGCACAGCCATAGGATCACTAAGAGCATTCTGATGATTAGGAGCAAAGACAATAGGTTTGCCCAGGGGGATGTTCTCCCTGCCCATAACTACTACACGCCTGTGTATCATTCTGTCCACAAACCATACATAATATCTGAAAAGCTGATAACCCCACGACCTCTTCTCGTAACTCATACTACAGCGTTATTTCTGTTATTTCGGAGCCTTGCGCGACCAAAGACCGGCTAGTGTAAGTCCGCTTACTATGTGCCATACTCCCCACCATGCTGCAATAAAGGCCATACCGCCAAGTTGCAGTTCAGCAGGGAATATCCTGGGATTGAATATAAGTACAAGTGCCAGACCTGAATTCTGGATACCTGTCTCAATCGTCACGGACCTCCGGTCGGTGACTGGTAATTTCATAAACCGTGCTAGCAGATAACCTCCCAATAGGGCCAGTCCGTTGTGCAGCAGTACAATAAGGAAGATGTGATGGATGTAATTCTTGAAAGGTTCAAAATTTGCTCCCAGCAGTATAACAATGTATGAAATAAAAATTATTATTGAGCCAGTACGGATAGGCTTTGTAATCTTTGCCGTGAGTCGCGGAAAATAGTTTCGACAGAGCATACCTAACAAAACCGGAAGTCCAAGCAGTAGAAATACTGTAAAGGCAACATCCATAAGGTCTAGTTCGATTGGAACCAGATATGCCGAAGCATCATTACGTTCCAGAATGTTGAGATACAACTTACCCCACATTGTGAAATTGAGAGGTGTCATTATTACCGCCAGTGATGTGGAAACCGCTGTAAGTCCTACTGAAAGAGCAGTATTCCCTTTGGCCAGGTAACTCATAAAATTCGACACGTTTCCACCCGGGCATGATGCAACAAGTATCATTCCTAGGGCAACGGTCGGAGTGGGGCGAATTGCCAGAACTAGCAGAAAGGTAAGGGAGGGGAGAAGGAGGAACTGAGCAACAACTCCGGCAATCAGAGATTTAGGATTTTTCAGCAGGTCAAGAAAATGACCCCATCTGATGTCGAGCGCGACCCCAAACATTATCAGGGCGATGACTATGTTGAGAGCAAAGAGTCCCTCTTGCGAAAAGTTAAGTATTACCTGATCAAGTACCTTCATTAGCCTTTGCACAAAAAATGAAGTTGCGAAAATAGCAAAACAATTATAAATCTCACGATTTACAATTTAATAATATGCTGTGGCTCTCAATGGTAACATAAACGTATGCCACCCCAAATGCTAAATATGGTGGGTTCTAGCAATGCACAGAAGCATTAACCATAAATTAGTATGTTGAAGAAGATCAGAAATCCTTATTGTCTTCTTTTTTCACAAGGGTCTTGGTAGACAGAAGACCACATGCAGCGTATATGTCTTCTCCACGTGAGCGGCGAACTGTAGTGACTATTCCTTTATTATTGAGCTGGTCGGCAAACCACTGCATCCTCTCAGGTGAGGTGCCTTTGAGAGGTGAGTCGGGGATGGAGTGAAACTTTATTAAGTTTATCCTGCACCTTAAGCCGTTGAGTAGTTTGGTGATACCCTTTACATGGTTTTGAGTGTCATTAATCCCGTCAAATATGATATACTCAAATGATATTCTTCTTTGACGGCCAAAGTCGTATTCCCTCAGGGTTTCAATTACATTATCAATAGAGTAAACCTGTTGTATTGGCATTAACCTTCTGCGCTCTTCATCAAAGGGGGAATGGAGACTTATTGCAAGGTGTGCTTCGCTTTCCTCTATAAACCTGCGCATGGCAGGGATAACGCCTATAGTGGATACATTTATGCGGCGTGGACTCCATCCCAATCCCCATTCGGAGGTAAGTATCTGAAGTGATTTTAGAACCTGGTCCAGATTATCCATTGGTTCACCCATACCCATATATACCAGATTGGAAAGCTGATCACTTTCTTCGATGCTTA
>CAYNFX010000056.1:0-11710 GCA_964396555.1 uncultured Alkaliflexus sp. | reverse complement strand
TTTTATTCGTTGAACTGCTTTACTAAGGAAAGAACAGCTTCAGCACATCCTTCCTCTCCACCGGTAAAAGAGAATACCAGTTGATAAACCTTTGTTGTACGACATACAAACTCGACGCTCTTGTATTTTTTGCCATTTACAAGGTTAGTGGTCTGCAACTCGTCTTTGTCATACAATTGCATTACTATGTCGTCGGCGTTCATTGCACCATTTGCAACATTGAATTTGTATTGAGTACGGCTGTTGAGAAGCACATTAAATTTGACCATTCCGGTTTTTGCCTCAACTGGAGATTTGACGAGATTTATTGAGAAATCCTTAATATATTGTGCATCACCCATCTCCTGGAGAGCCCTTTTCTTCACTTCTTCACCGCATTGCGCATAAGTAGCGAAGTTGGTCAGCGACAGCGATATGAATAGTATAAAAAGTATCCTTTTCATTCTCATAAATTTAGTGCGTTACGATACAATTTTACTTCTGATTTTGGTGATTACTTCCATTATCCTGGTCAGGTCTTCCTGAGTATAGTGAACAGTACTGATTTCAGCCTGAATAAAGACCAGACTTCCGTCCTTTTCGATTCTTTGAGGTTCTCCAAGCTCTGTAGTAATTCTTACAGGAGCATATGCTTCCTTGAGTTCCTGGATTAGTGCCAGTAGTTCTGAGAAGTTCGCTTCCGTTGAATAGTTGGAAAGAATAATCTCCAAAATATTTATAATATTCTTTTGCTCTGCGATACGGTCTGCAATTTCCTTGCTGCCTGATTCACGTACAATCTCGGTTGACAGGTAAAGACCTTCAATCCATGCTCCGGTAACAATAAGACTACTTACGTTGCTTCTGTTCTGTTCGCGCAGGTAAGAGTCCATTTTATTGAAGCTGGTGAGAGAAATTTCCATCAGTGAGTCAAGGTTAGCAGAATTGGTTGCCAATCTGCTGAGTTGGTTAAAGTCGAAGAACTGGCCTACCCTGATACCATCAGCAAGGTTTTTAACTGCAAGAAGGTAAGAAACAACAATGTTGTTTTTGTCAAAGGTGTTGATATATCCAAGATCTGCACTGAAAACACCAAGGTTTAGAGCTCTTTGAAAGCTTGTAACGTAGTTGGCTACATTGTCGGGATTGTTAAGAATTCTCTGAGTAAATTCAGCGCCAGAACTTTTAAACAATCCTGCCATTTCAACCGGTGATGATAGGTTGCCAATAACCTCGTTCATTATCTCTTCTGAGAGTTTAAGAGGTGCATCAGTGATCAAAGAGTCAGGAAGAGTTAGAGAGTCGTTTGAAGAACCCTTCTTGTCGCTGCATCCTGAACAACTTGTGAACAACTGAACAGAGGCAAGTATTAGCAGAGATAAAATAATATTCCTGTACATAACTGATCTTTTAATTCGTTTTAAAATTTAAATCTGTTGGCTTTTATACTTCCCTATTCTTTTAAAGGTTTCCTTTTGTTCCATTTTATTGAGCTTCCCCAGTTCAGAAGCTTGGTAAGAAGGTTAAAATACAGTACTGCGTATAGCACTGAGGTCAATAACCATACCACAGAGATATTAAACCACAAAGTTTCATAAAAGTTTCCTGCAAAGTGCTTTACTGGAGCGAAAAAGTGAGTACGGAAAGAATACCATTTTGATGGTTCAGGTATCTGGTAAATTGGTTCGCTAAGCTGTACAAGCTCATTTCCCTGACGTACCATTTTGTTTTTGCCAAATTCACGGCGTACTATAGAGGATATGCTCTCGTTGTAATAATTATCCTTTATCCTGTTAAACGTTTCTGCGTTCTGGGTTTGATTATAGGTAAAGAACTTATCCTTTAGTCTGTTGGACTGTATGAAAATTACCCTATAGTGGTCGTTAAGTTTACTAATGAACTCATCGGCAAGGATTAAAGCATTTTCGTCGAAGTTATCGGGATACAACAAATCGATATTTTCGAAGCTGAGCTCAGGTACTCTTCTGATTTCTTTGCGGAATTCATTTCTGATCAGTTCAAGGTCATCTTTAAAGGATTTGTCGTCTCTGCTATTGCCAGCTGCTACATGGTTATAGCATTTGACAAGTATTTCCCTTATTTCAGGTAAATAGTGAACCTGCTTAAAGTCTGCGCTGCTTTCCTGTTGTTCAATTTCAAAGAAAGCACTGTTATACTTATTGTTCTTGTACATGTCAACGATCAGACCTTCATAGATCCACCTTGATGGCATGAATTCAGCTATGGCAGGCACCTTATCAACAGAGGTGAAGTCCTTGTTGAGTTTGTCGAAAGTGAACATTGCCCCACCCAGTACCATTTGAGGTATCATTACCAAAGGTATCAGGATGTAAATTGTTACTATGGAATTGAATGAAGCTGATAATATAAGTCCAAGTATATTGGCAAAGGCTGAGACGGTAAACAGTGCAAGCCAGTATTCAAAATACATATCCTTGATGCCCAGCACTGTATTAGCAACCAGCACAAACAGCGCCATTTGAATAGCAGATATTGTGAACATAAGTAGGACCTTGGATACAAGGTAGCTTGATCTGCTTAGTTTAAGGAAGGATTCCCGTTTCAGTATCTTGGCATCCTTGAATATTTCTTCAGCACTGATAATCAGACCAAAGAACAGAGATACTACTATACCCATGAAAACATAAGGAGGCATGTTTTCATTTTCCCTGAAAATGTACAGATCAGAGTTTGGGTCTGCTATGTACTTGATCAGGTAGGCCAGGATAAAGCCAAGAAGCGGAGTCTCCAGCAGGTTAAGCAGAATATACTGAGTATTGCTGATTTTAGCGAAAAAGTCACGTAGCGTATATATCTTGAACTGGTTGAACCAGCTTGGTATATTCAGGGTTTTCGGGGGTTTTGTCTTAACAGTATTGACTGTCGGAATTGCAATTCTTTCGCAGAAATGACTGTACCATTCCTCGGGGGATACCTTTCTTTTGTTTGTGTAATTACCGTATTCGTCAATTACGCTAGCATCAATAATATTGAATATCAGCTCAGGGTTGAGGTTACCACAGGTAGGGCATTCTCCCTGATCGCTGTTGATCTGCGAGTCGAGCTGTTTGAAATAAATCAGTGATTCACCCGGGTTACCATAATAGACCGGATATCCACCAGTATCGAGGATATACATCTTGTCAAACATCTTGTAGATATCTGAAGATGGTTGGTGAATAACAACAAAGATGAGTTTGCCTTTAAGGGCAAGCTCTCTAAGCAAGTTCATCACATTTTCCGAGTCACGTGACGACAGACCGGAGGTTGGTTCGTCAACAAAGAGAATGCCTGGTTCCCGGATAAGTTCAAGGGCAATATTTAGTCTTTTTCGTTGTCCGCCACTGATAGTTTTGTTTAGCGGTGATCCTACTTTAAGATTCTTTCTTTCGAAGAGTCCCAGATTTTGAAGGGTATCATCTACAAGAGCCGTAATCTCCTCTTCGCTTTTGTCTTTAAAGCAGAGCTTTGCGTTATAGTATAGATTTTCAAAGACCGTAAGTTCTTCAATTAGTAGGTCATCCTGTGGAATAAGCCCGATGACTCCTTCAAGTTCTTCCTTTTGGGTGTGGAGGTTGTGGCCGTTAATAACAACCTCTCCCTCTGTCGGGCTTTCGATTCCGGAAAGGACGTTCAGGAGGGTGGTTTTTCCGGCTCCTGATGCACCCATAATACCAATTAGCCTGCCTTGTTCTTCGTTGATGTTGATGTTACGAAGTCCGATAGCTCCGTTCTTGAATGTAAAGCCTACATTTCTCACCTCATAGCTGATACGAGGGGAATGTTCATCAGTAAGGAAGTGACCGACGACGTCGGTATAGTAAATTGGCGTGCCTTTGGGAATCCTTATAAAGCTTCCTTTGGGGAATATATAGATTCTTCTGTGGTCAACCGACATACCGTTGAGGAATATTTCCTGCTCACCGGTATAGCGCATAAAGTATAGTTCGGCACTTTTAACGCTCAGAATTATTATTGAGCCATCAAGTCCCGATTTGGATATGTGTTTGCTTTCACCGTGTGATTCTTCAAGATTATCTATAATCATGAAGTCACTGGTATAAAGCTTTTCTCTTTCATTGCAATAGAGGACGAAAGCCTCTATTGCAGATATCTCATTTTTGGGGAGTTTGAAGACCTGGGCAACTGTGTTGATAATAGCCATCCGTTGCTCGGTCAGCTTCATGTCGGTACTGATAAGTTCGAACATACGAATCAGTACGACAACCTTTTGCTCGCGATTGAGCTGTTTATTAATCTTTTTGCAGATGCCCAAAATCCTCACTGAATCCTTCATTGAGGTCAGGCGAACCTTCCCTGCTTCCTCTCCCTCCTCTTTTTCGTCGCTCAACGAATGATTAAGAAACAGTGCAAAGTACTCCTCAACAGCCTCAGTATTAAGTTGCTGTTTAAGGAAATTACGGACATATTCGGTTTCGTTGGATTCGACACCACCGTCCTGTTTGGTCAGAAGACCAAACAATTGCATCAGCGCTTTTAATATTTCCTCACTCATTCGTTATAAAGTCATATCGGTTGCTAACGCGGCATTAATCGTTATATACCACGTATTCGAAGGGTATTTCTACAATATCGGAATATTCTTCTCCGGCTTCCAGCATATCTTCTTCGTCTTCGTGGTAGTGCCACTTAATTACAACCTCCTTGCCTTTCTCAACGATCTCCTCGAATTTCAGCAGAATATCAAGAATGACCTTTGATGAAGCCGTATTAAAATACTCTAGTTTAAAATTAAACTCAGTCCTATCAAGAGGATCTTTGGCATACTCCTCTATCCAATCCAGTATTTGCTCATAAAACTGGTTTACATCTTCAGGAAGAGAACGTCCTGAAATCTCAAAGTGTCCGCTAGCCTTGTCGAGTATCACATTAGGAGTATCGTCTGTGCCTTTGATGTTTATTACTTCCATATTACCTTATTTTCAGATTCTTTTGATTGTTGATGTAAGAATAAAGAAAGAAACCTGATCGTTAAGTTCTTTGAACTGGTATGTAAGTTTACTTCCAGTTTTCTTGGCAATATCGATCAGTCCAAGTCCGGCACCGCCTTTCTCGGAAATAGTGGATTCCTTGATCTGTTTCTTGTACAGGTCGGAAAGTCCTTCTTTGTCCAGGCTGTTGATATGCTCAAGGGTATCCTTAAGACCAGGAACCCTTTCATTCTTTATTATATTTCCAGTGATTATATTGTAAGAGTCTTCGCCTTTGCTAACCATAACAATGCCCCTACGTTCTTCCTCCTCATCGGAGAGCGAATCGGCATGTTTGCTGATATTTTGCAGACACTCAACCATTACATTAAATACCTTCTTTTGGACGGTATTTGATTCAGCATTCTTTGTAAGACTTTTTTCTGTAAGTGAGGTAAAAGTCTTAGTAATTTCCTGAGTTACTTCGCCTTCATAAACCAAATTGATTTCATTGGTTTTCATGGTTTTGTAAAGCTGATAGGCAAAATCCAGAAATCCTTGTTTTTCCTTTTCCATTTTGTTAAATATTCAAAGTGTCCAAAAATGCGTAAATATAATCACAATTCAATTCCTATCAATAACACATCGTCAACTTGTTTCTCGTCTCCCATCCAATCGTAGAAGTGCTTGGAAAACGATCTTGACAGTTGTGCCATACTTTCGTCAGGGCTTTCGGTAAGTATCTCTCTAATCTTTTTTACCTGGAACTTTTTCCTATCTGGACCTCCTATCTGGTCGGGTAGCCCGTCACTGAAAATAAAAATCTTGTCACCGTCCTTATACTCAAGCAGGTGATTTTCAAAGTCCTTTTCCGGTTTGTTGGCCAACGGTATACCGCCTATGGCCTTTCTGTCTCCGCTATATTCGTTCAGTTCGCCGTTTCTCATCAGGAACAGAGGTCTGTGAGCACCGGCGTACTCAAGGGTTTTATTTTCCTTGTCTATCTTACAGAAAGCCAGATCCATACCATCTCTACCAAGAGCCCCTTCCTGATCCTGTTTCAGTGTTGTCCTCACCTGCTTGTGCAGTTCGTCAAGGATCTGGGCAGCCGAATAATCCGGATTGGCGCTAACTATATTGTTTAGCAGGAAGTATCCTATAAAGCTTATCAAGGCTCCCGGTACTCCGTGACCCGTACAGTCCACTGCAGCAATGTAATATATGCCTTCTTTTTGGAAAAACCATGGGAAATCGCCGCTAACCACATCCTTAGGTCTGTAAAAGATAAAAGAACGTGGGAAGTGGTCCTGTATATGTTTTGTTTGCGGCAGTATAGAAGTTTGAATCCGCTGAGCATAGTTGATACTGTCGGATATCTTTTTGTTTTTCTCCTTGATATCCTGTTCAATCTTTTTGAACTCGGTCATATCATGGGCTACAAAGAGAATGGTCTCTAAATCCCCTTCCTCATTGAGTTCGGGTATAGCTTTAATCTCCATGATACGTTCCCCGTTACGCGAATTCATTGGGACTTCGGCAAAGAGCTGCTCCTGATTTTGACGGATGCTTGACAGACTGGTTTCTGCAAACTCTATAAAACGGCTGTCCACGTCTAGCTCGCCTATCCTTTTCTTTACCAGTTCCTGAGCTTCAGCATCTACAAAGTTGACTGCTGCAGGGTTAACATATACAAGTTTGCCCTGAGTGTTGATACGCATGATCATATCAGGCGAGTTCTCAGACAAGCTTTGCATCCTGCTCTTCATTCTTTCTTCCTTCTCAGCCCTCTTGCGTTCAGTGATATCCTGGGTGTTGAATATGATACCCCTAATAGCCGGGTCGTGCAGCAGGTTTTTACCCTTGGTTTCAAGGTAGATCTTTTCGCCGTTTTTACGCAAATATGTGTATTGAGCTATTTGTTCTCCACCCGGAGTGTCTAGGAGATACTGGAACAAAGAATTGATAGCTTTCAGACCCCTAGGAGTTAGTATGTCAGGGTGCATACCCCCAATATTATCTTCCTTGCTATATCCTAAGATTCTTTCGACAGACGGGCTTTCGTAAACAAGTTCCTGATTTTCGTTGTAGATAGAGATAAATTCGGAGGCATTTGTCAAAAGCGCCTGTAGGCGCTTTTGGGAATTTGCCACTTCCTGTATCTGCGCTTCGAGCATCTGGTTGGATCGTTCAAGTTCTTCCTGAGCTGCAACCATTTCGATAGCATTCTTACGCAACTGTTCCTCGTTACTGCGCAGAGCCTCAGTCATTCTCTGGGACTCGTCAAGCAGTCTTTCGGTCTTGGTTGTGATCTTTACGTTGTAGATTGTTTGACCGATAATGGAGTTCACCTCGTTGGCAAAATGCAACATATAGCCAGGCACCTTGTCAAGGAAGGCTATTTCACAGATCCCCTGTAGTTGTTCTTCCTGAAGCAGAGGGATAATAACAATGCTTTGAGGTTTTTGCTCGCCCAGCAGACCAGAGGTGATATTGTAGTAATCGTCAGGTATTTCGGTGCGGTATATAAGCTCTTTTTCATAAGCAGCAGCACCAATCAGGCCTTGTCCTATCCTTATTTCGTTGTACAGGTCGAATCTTCGTCGGCCATAGGCGTACATAGCAGTTCTTTCAAGAACTTTCTTATCATCGTTGAGGATATAAAAAGCACCCTGAACCCCATTCATAAATTGTATCAGGGTCTTTGTGGTTGATACTGACAATTCCTCAAGATTGTGAGCATTTCTGAGGATGTCAGAAATCAGCTCTTTACCTGTTGCAATCCTGTTGGCTTCCTCCTCTTTCTTTTTGCTAACCTTTATATTTTTGGCAAGTGTCACAAGTACTTCCGAAAGGGCGTCATTGCTTAGATGTTCTTCCTCCCATTGGTTCTTGAGCAGCTTATTGGCCAACTCAATGTTAATGTCTATCCTTTGTGCAAGTTCCCTGCTCTTATCATTTGCTGCTTCTGTCTTTCTGTTTATTTCGTTGAGGAAATAAACAATTATTGCAGGGCTTCCCAGGATAAGTATGTCCAGCAGGATAACGGGGAAATAGCTGTGGGCATGGAGGATATTGACAAAGGAGACAGGCTTGGCAAGGATCGCTAGGAATCCTGACCAGGATAATAAAAGCAACAGCAGCACGGCCATTAGTATCATCACCCTGTAATAGGGGTGGAGTACATGGAGCGAGAAGTGCCTTATAAGGGCCTTGGCGTTTATCCTTTTATGCAGTATCATCATTGTAAGATCTCCATTTCAACCAACCTGGCTGAGATTTCGTTCCACATTTTATCTATCCCGGCTTCACTAAACGTTATCATCTCGACGAGGTAGATACAATGGGCTTCCTTAATGACCGGGAGGCAATACAGCCAACCTCTTGATGAGGTTCCCAGTCCGCTTGAAATCTGCAATATGCCACTCTCTACGTTGTCGGCTACAACTGGTTTCATTTCTGTTACTGCCTGGCCATTCATGCCCTCACCCGGTTCGAAGGGTTTGGGAGTGAAATCCTCAGGCAATGCGTAGGACTCTTCTACGGTAAAAGTTCCGGATTGTTTGTCTTCCTTGTAAAGTATTGCTGCACCGGCGCTGAAACTGGAAGCCAGAAGGTGCAGGAAGTACTTTCTGTCACTTATTGCATCATTGCCAGAAAATAGCTTCTTAAGCATTCTCTCCTGATAGGATGCAAACCTCTTGGTCTCATTTTCCTTTCTTTCATAATCGTCAATCAGACCTTTTAGATATTTGTTTTCCTGCTTCCACTTTTCTTTTTCCTTATTGTAGTTTTGCTCAGAGGTCTTAAGTTCCTTTTCCCGTTTCTGAAAGTACAGGACAGCCACAAAGAGAAGGGCAAGAAAGAACAGCATTGACAGGGTCTCCATAGCCACTACCATAGGAACAGTGTCCTTTGGCAAAAGGAACAGCTTGGCGAAAGAGAAGGCAAAGCCCATACCAGCGCAAAAAAAGAGCTGTACAATATGATCAGCGAACCATTTCCTACCAGATTTCATGAAGGCAAAGAGTTTAGGATTTGTACAATCTGTTCAGGCGATACAACCTCATCAGGCTTAAACAATTCAAGAGCAGCTTTGGGCATTGTATCTATATCAGCAGTTGCCGGATCCTGTACTATGGTATAGCCTTTTTTATCTGCTATAGCTTTGATACCCATTGCTCCGTCTCTATTAGCTCCAGTAAGTAGGATGCCCATTGCTTTATCACGGTAAGCGTATGCAGCCGAAAAAAAGGTATGGTCTATCGAAGGCCTGCTATGGTTACGAGGCTCTTCAGTCGACAGGGCAAAGGATCCGTCAAGTTCTATAAATAAATGATAATTAGCCGGTGCCAAATATACGGTATTTGGCTCCAATTTATCTTTGTCGTTGGGTTCAACAATTTTGATAGCAGACTTGAGGCTAAGGCCTTCCACAAGCCCTGAACGTACGTGCTTTAGCCTGTGAAGGCAAAGCACTATAGGAATCTTAAAGTCAGGCCTAATTTCGGCCAGAATGTTTGACAGAACTGAAAAACTACCTGCCGACCCACCAATCACTATTATTTTATAGTCAGCATTAAACATAATAACTGTAATTATTTGATGCAGGTTTCCTGTATATGTTTTCGTTTGCATCCACTACTTCCAGTTCATCACTAAGTTCTTTGGGCAACCTTTCCTTGACTCCGATAATAAGATATCCTCCGGGAACCAACGAGTTGATAAGAATTCTAAAGGCTTTTTTGGTCAACAGTTGATTGTAATATATCGAAATATTACGGAACATAATCAGTGCTGCAGAGTTTTCAGGCACAGGCTGAGAAAAATAACAACTTAAGCGACATTCGATATTGCTGCGGTATTGTGGTAGCAATACCGTCTTACCGTTATCCTTTTCAAAATAGTCTGCATAGCAGTTTTTGTCCTCCAGACGCTTGTAATTTGTAAGGTTTGTTTCAAACCTATCCTGATTTACAACTCCTTTGCTAATATTTTCAAAGCGCAGTCTGGATGGTGTCTGGCAAATTGTTTTGTACTTATCACTAAGACCTCTTTCATGAAGAATTAAGGCTAGGGAAAAAGTTTCTTCTCCGTCAGATTCAACAGGAAACCAAATCTTATGAGAATCCATTGGCATATTTGTAAGCACCTTATCTCTCAAGGTACGCCACAAAGCAGGGTCTCTGAACATCTCAGTGGAGTTGACCATGATCTCAGACATGATCTCGTCCCTGAAATTTACATCTTTAAGCTTCTCCTGTAACAGGTCAAGTCTGCGAAGGCTTGATTGCTTAAATACTTTTGATAGCCTTCGTCTAAGAAATGACAGGGAGTAATTGGTATAGTTCATGTCCGGATATGCGGCCATGGCATTGGTGATCTCCCTTATATCATTAATCCCCAGCTCCACTGTATTAATATTTAAAATGAAAAGCGTTTGTTCTGGTATAAACGGGGCCGTTTTTGGTAAACTTTGTGTTCATAAATCCGCCAATTGTCTCATGTGAGCCCAGGATCAGGGCTGATCCTGGAAAGAGCTGTTCATGAAACATCTGGATTATTTTAGACTGCAATGTTGGATTGAAATAGATAATTACATTGCGGCAAAAAATAAGGTCGAAGCGGTTGTAAAACGGCAGTTTGTTACTGACCAGGTCATGCCTTATATACTTTACTTTGTTGAGAAACTCAGGTATTACGCTGATAGTGTCCTTACCTTCGCTGCATATAAAGTATTTCCTAAAATCAGGAGCATTATTTTCACCGAATACAGTCTTGAAATTCCTGTTGTAATTAATATAGTTGAAGCTATACCTAAAAACTCCTTTTTTGGCGTTCTCAATAGCATTTCTGCTGATATCCGTAGCATAGATATCTGCTTTATCAAGTAGGTTGAGATGGTCCAGCAGGACCATCAGTGAATATACTTCCTGACCTGTTGAGCAGCCTGCATGCCAGATATTGATCTTCTTATAGCTGCTGAAATGCGGCAACAACTTATGCAGAATGTATTGCCAAACTTCAGGATCCCGAAATAATTCGGTTGTATTGACAGTAATAGCCTCCACAACCAGCTCGACAAACTGAGGATTGGTCCTGATTCTATAAATCAGCTCCTCCATTGTCAGGTTATGGTCCTGCATTACCTTTTGGATACGCCGGTTTATCGAATTATCCGAGTACTCACTAAAATCGTACGGCGAACATTCCTTAAGAACCTGCAGAAATTCCTTGTATGTCCATCCACTCTCTCTATCCTGCATACTTAAGGTTTAAAAATCAGAACAGTTCCACTTCAATATTTTGAATAAATCCTGTATGAGAATATTCTTCACCTACCTTGGCTTCTGATAGAAGCATCAGAACGGGAATCTCTTCTCCATACTTATTTCGAATGGGAATCTCGCGTCTTTCACCGACAATCTTTTCCTTGCCTTTGGTCACAAAGGCAGCAACGAAATCATTAGTCTTGACGGCTTCTTTTGAGAACAGCATGCTTACATCTTGTCCAAGAACTTCACTACGGTCATAACCCCATAGTTTCTCTGCGGCTGCATTGAAGAAGTCGAGGACTCCTTCATTGTTAATTGTTATAATAGCATCTAAAGCGCCTTCAAGTGTTTTTTCATTTCTGATCTTGATCGCCTCAACCTCTGCAAACTGAGCCTTTACTTCGTTCCTTGCAGATTCAAGCATCTTACCCAGTTCTTCCTTGGATTGCTTAAGAGCCTCTTCCATTTTGACGGTTTCAGTAACGTCAAATTCAAGGCTTAAGATCT
>CAYNFX010000055.1:0-11919 GCA_964396555.1 uncultured Alkaliflexus sp. | reverse complement strand
CTCAAGTCCTTTGAGAAAGGCATCTTCAGGTTCAACTATTCCTGCTATTCCCTGGATACCTTCTATTATTACGGCACTAACGTCTCCTTTTGCTATTTCAGCCTCAACGGCATCAAGGTCGTTGAGCTTCAGAAAGCTAACAATATGACCCTTGTTGACAGGAGCCTGGATATTTGGGTTGTCTGTAACTGCTACTGCTCCTGATGTACGTCCGTGAAATGCCTTCTTGAATGCAACAATCCTGTTCTTTCCATTGTGAAAAGAAGCCAGCTTGAGAGCATTCTCATTAGCTTCTGCTCCCGAGTTGCACAAAAAGAGGGAATAGTCGGTCAACCCGCACACTTCTCCAAGCTTCTTGGCCAGCTCGCGCTGAAGGGGATTCTGCACTGAGTTTGAATAAAACCCAATCTTATGCAATTGACTGCTTAACCTCTCCACGTAATGCGGGTGTGTATGGCCAATACTTATAACGGCATGACCACCGTAAAGGTCGAGGTATTTGACTCCGGCTTCATCCCAGACATAGCAGCCTTCGGCTCTGACTGGGGTCACATTCATCAGCGGGTAAACATTAAACAATTCCATTGCTGTATGCTTTATGTATTCAGTTAAGCCTGTTAAAAGGCCGATGGTTTCAGATATAGTCCGGTTCTCTCATCCAGGCCGAACATCAGATTCATATTTTGCACTGCCTGCCCGGAAGCACCCTTTAGCAGGTTGTCTGTGATGCTCACAATATGCAGCTTGCCATCATACCTGGCCAGATGCAGAAGGCACTTGTTAGTACTCACAACCTGTTTAAGATCTATTTCTTCCTCACTTCTAATGGTAAAGGGAGCTTCTGCATAAAATTCATCATAAAGCTTCTTTGCCTCTGCCAGGTCTCCGTCATAATCCATATAAACTGAGGCCAGGATACCACGCGTAAAGTCCCCGCGCATAGGCACAAAGTTGAGTGGATTGTTGAAGTCTGGCATCAGCTCTCTGAGAGACTGGGTTATCTCTGCAAGGTGCTGGTGTCTGAAAGCCTTGTAAATAGACAGGTTGTTTGCCCTCCAGCTAAAGTGGGTTGTAGCTGATGGAGCCTGGCCGGCTCCTGTAGAGCCGGTAATAGCTGTTACATGAACTTCCTTCAGCAGTCCGTTCTTAGCCAATGGCAGCAGTGCCAGTTCGATAGTCGTTGCAAAACAACCAGGATTGGCAATTTTATCAGCCCTTTTAATCTCAACCTTGTTGAGTTCCGGCAATCCGTAAACGAAGTCGTTGCCCTCAGCCTTGATTCTGAAATCTGTACTCAGATCGATGATTTTTACTCCTGCTGGCATCTTGTATGATGCAAGAAACTCTTCGGACTTGCCGTGTCCCATACAGAGAAACACCACATCAATTTTTGAAAAATCGGGTTTGTCGGTAAACACGAGGTCAGTATCCCCTATCAGGTCACTGTGGACCTTGACGATGGGGCATCCTGCATGGCTGCTGCTGAGTATCCATGAAATCTCTACCTGTGAATGCCCAAGTAGTATCCTTATCAGTTCACCGGCCGTGTATCCGGCACCACCTGCTATTCCAACCTTTACCATTATTTATTGATATCTAATTTTCCCTTGTTGACTTTATTATAAATTTTGAGTGAATTGGAAATGATCTTTGTGAAACCTTTCACATCATCACCGTTCCAGGCCTTGTTGACTTCACCATAGTCACCAAATCCGCTCTTCATCAAATCGTGTGCTGAGTCAATACCTACCATATTGAAGTAGTATGGATGCAGGTCAAGGTAGACCTTACCTGTTACGTTTTCCTGAGTGCTTTCAAGGAAGGCCTCCAGGTCACGCATTACAGGCTCCAGGTACATACCATCATGCAACATCATGCCGTACCAGTTGGATATCTGCTCCTTCCAGTACATCTGCCACTTTGTAAGTGAATGCTTTTCGAGCAGGTGGTGAGCCTTCAGTATCAGTTGGGGTGCTGCAGATTCAAAACCTACACGACCCTTGATGCCGATAATAGTGTCCCCAACGTGAATATCGCGGCCTATAGCCCAGGCAGAACCAATACGTTCAACTTCACGGATTGCATCAACCTTGTTTGCAAAGGTCTTGCCATTAACAGAACTAAGTTCTCCCTTGTCAAAGCCGAGTTCGAGTCTCTCACTGCCCTCCTTAACTGGTTGTGAAGGATAAGCATCAGAAGGCAGGGCCTTGTCGGAAGTCAGGGTTTCCCTGCCACCGATACTTGTGCCCCACAGACCCTTGTTGATTGAGTAGGCCATCTTGGACCAGTCGCGTACCACACCTTCTTTCTTGAGGTAGGCTATCTCATCTTCGCGGCTGATAACCTGATCGCGGATAGGAGTGATTATCTCGATATCCGGAGCAAGTACCTGGAAGGTAAGGTCGAAACGGACCTGATCATTACCGGCTCCTGTACTTCCGTGAGCAATATATTTAGCTCCTACCTTACGTGCATAGTCTACAATGGCAAGAGCCTGGAAGATACGCTCTGATGATACCGAGAGTGGATAAGTGTTGTGCTTTAGCACATTGCCGTACACCATGTAGCGGATGCACTTGTTATAATAAACGTCAGTTACATCGATGGCAACATGCTTAGTAACTCCCAGCGCATAAGCTTTCTGCTCAATATCGCCGAGCTCGGCTTCACTAAACCCTCCGGTGTTGGCGATAGCTGTGTAAATTTCAAGATTCTTTTCCTTGGCCAGGTACTTGACGCAGTAAGAAGTGTCAAGACCACCGCTGTAGGCCACTACTACTCTTTCTTTCATCATTATGAGTTTTTTTCAGGGCCCCTACCGGGGCTCTGCCTTATATGAATATTTTTTAGGCAAAAACGGAAAGCAGGCGATGGAAAAGGCTTTTTGAGCCGGCACCACTTTTTGCATCATTTTCTCCTTCTTTACCTCTCAGAAATACGTGGCGCTTAAACTGCAACCATCTTTCATATACCTTTTCTTTCTTCTGAGGCTGAACATCAGCTACCTTCTTCTTTTCCCATGCAGGATCGTATAGCATACCAGTACAAAGACAGTGCTTGCGGCTTGTACGAAGCAATATGTCGTAGTTGACACAACTCTGACAACCCTTCCAGAAATCCTCATCATCGGTAAGCTCCGAGAAAGTAACTGGCTTGTATCCCAATTCTGAGTTAATCTTCATCACTGCAAGACCGGTAGTTAGACCAAAGATCTTGGCATTGGGGTATCTTGTACGCGAGAGCTCGAAAGCCTTACGCTTGATATCTCTGGCCAGTCCATGACCTCTGAAGTTCTCATGCACTATCAGACCGGAGTTGGCAACAAATTTATTGTGCCCCCACGACTCTATATAGCAGAATCCGGCAAACTCTCCGCCAGCGAGGGCGATGATGGCCTTACCTTCTGTTATCTTCTTTTTCACATACTCAGGATCCCTCTTTGCAATACCTGTACCCCTCACTTTAGCAGCCTCTGAAATAGTATGCAGAATGGTATCCACATACCTGAGGTGCTCCTCTGAAGCAATTAAGATTGTTACTTCGTTATTATCCATTCCCTTCTGTGTAAAAACTGTTGTGTGACTTTATTAATAACTACCCAAGAATTTTGTCACGGATCCCGGGCATAAACTGCGAGAGACCAGATAGAATTTTGCTTCGTGATACTGATTCGCGCGTAACCAGCAATATTGTATCATCACCTGCTATTGTTCCCAGTATCTCGTAGGGTGCCTGACTGTCTATCACGGAAGCTATTCCGTTTGCAAAACCCGGACGGGTCTTGATAACAGCCAGATTGCCCGAAAACTCTATGGAGATGATGCCACTGACCGGAAAGTCCCCATAGTCAAAGTCTGCTTCTTCAGGGCTTTGATTTTCGGGAAGCACATATACATATCCACCGTCATAGTCAGGTTGCTTAGCTACCTTAAGTGCCTTAAGATCTCGTGACAAGGTAGCCTGAGTCGTACTGATACCCTCCTTCTCAAGAAGAGCCAACAACTCATCCTGGCTACCCACCCTGTGATTTTCTATTAAGCGGATGATTGCATTTAACCTTTGTGTTTTAATCTTCATAAATTACTCTATGTCTGAAAATTATATAGCGGACCGGGCGCCCCGTAAGGGAGACCGTCCGCATTTCCGACTTGCTATTACGTCCTTTTTTGCGACGAATAATTATACAAATACGTTGCAAATTTATACATTACTATAATTAAACAAAAATAATGGGCACTTTTTTTTGGCAATAAAACTCTTACGATATAATAACAGAAAACTCTAAAAATGGGGCACGAAGCCCAAAGACAAAGTGGAATATTTATATTTGAATATATTATTCATAAAATATGCAAAATTATTATATGCCATGAGGTAAAATGATCAAAGATGATGTACATTTGCATTCTGAATAAATGTTCAGAAAGGTATGTTGCCTGACGACAACAAATCATTTACGCATGAAAAATAATGTAAAGAAGGTAGTAATTCTGGGCTCAGGAGCTCTCAAGATTGGAGAAGCAGGTGAGTTCGATTATTCCGGATCCCAAGCTATTAAAGCCTTAAAGGAAGAGGAAATTTACACAGTACTGATAAACCCGAATATTGCCACGGTTCAGACCTCAGAAAAGCTGGCAGACAAGGTTTATTTTTTACCTGTTACACCATATTTCGTTGAACAAGTTTTAAAGAAGGAGAAGCCCGAAGGACTTCTCCTTTCTTTTGGCGGTCAAACAGCACTCAACTGCGGGGTGAAGCTGTTTGAAGCGGGAACCCTCGAAAAGTACGGCGTGAAAGTACTTGGTACGCCTGTTCAGGCAATTATCGACACTGAGGACCGCGAGATCTTTGCCAACAAACTGGATGAGATCAATGTAAAAACGCCAAAGAGTTTAGCTGTTACATCTGTCGAGGAAGCCCTGAAGGCTTCCGAAACCATTGGGTTCCCAATAATAGTAAGAGCCGCCTATACCCTTGGAGGTATGGGTAGCGGTTTTTGCTCAAACCTCGAAGAACTCAAGGCACGCGCCGAAAATGCCTTTGCATACTCCAACCAGATCCTTGTTGAAGAATCACTCAAGGGATGGAAGGAAGTCGAATATGAAGTAGTAAGGGATGCATACGACAATTGCATCACGGTGTGTAATATGGAAAACTTCGACCCGCTGGGTATACATACGGGAGAAAGTATCGTAGTAGCTCCATCACAAACTCTGAGCAACTCAGAATATCACAAGCTTAGGGAACTTGCAATCAAGATAGTTCGCCACATAGGTGTTGTGGGTGAATGTAACGTACAATATGCACTTGACCCTGAATCCGAAGATTATCGTGTAATAGAGGTTAATGCCCGTCTGTCACGTTCAAGTGCTCTTGCATCCAAGGCCACAGGTTATCCGCTGGCCTTTGTTGCAGCCAAACTGGCACTGGGCTATGGCCTACATGAACTGCGCAACTCAGTAACAAAGGTTACCTCAGCATTCTTTGAACCGGCTCTTGACTACATAGTATGTAAGATACCCCGATGGGACCTTACCAAGTTTTCAGGTGTGTCACGCCAGATCGGCTCCAGCATGAAGAGTGTTGGTGAGATCATGGCTATCGGACGTACCTTCGAAGAAGTAATTCAAAAGGGTCTTCGTATGGCAGGTCTTGGTATGCACGGCTTTGTCGGCAACCAGGCATTTAAGTTTGCCGATATACGCAAGGAACTTACCGAGCCTACCGACCAGCGTATCTTCGCAATTGCTGAAGCCTTTATGCAGGGCATGAGTGTTGATGAGATACACGACCTTAGCAAGATTGACCACTGGTTTCTAGAAAAGCTAAAGAATATTGATGACTTGAAGAACGAGCTTAAGGAACTTGATTCTCTAACTGCAATGTCTGATGAATTATTAGTCAGAGCTAAACAATCGGGCTTCTCAGATTTCCAAATTGCCCGTCTGGTCCTTAAGACTCCCAAGAGTCAGATGGAAGAAGGCATACACAAGGTACGCACTCACAGAAAACAAAAAGGTATACTTCCGGTAGTAAAACAGATTGATACTCTGGCAGGTGAATTTCCAGCTAAGATCAACTACCTGTACCTTACCTATAATGGCAACAGCCATGATATTGAATTCGAAAAGGACAGTCGCTCAGTTATAGTACTGGGTTCAGGTGCCTACCGCATCGGTTCCAGTGTCGAGTTTGACTGGTGTAGCGTAAATGCAGTAGAGACTGTCAACGAACAGGGTTTCAGGTCAGTTATGATCAACTATAACCCTGAAACTGTAAGTACTGACTACGATGTTTGTAGCCGTCTGTACTTCGACGAATTGTCGCTAGAAAGGGTACTGGATATCACCGAACTGGAAGATCCCAAGGGACTGGTAGTCTCAATGGGTGGACAGATACCCAACAACCTGGCCATGCGACTGCATAGATACAAAGTGCCCATCCTGGGAACTTCTCCAGAGGATATCGATAGAGCAGAAAACCGCCAGAAATTCTCATCACTGCTCGACGAACTGGACATTGATCAGCCACGCTGGAGCGAACTTACCACTATAGAGGATATCTTCAAGTTTGTTGATGAAGTGGGCTTCCCCGTACTGGTTCGTCCCTCATACGTTCTGTCAGGTGCAGCAATGAACGTGGTTAGCAACCGAGATGAGCTTGAACACTTCCTGCAGGTTGCAGCCAACGTGTCGAAGCAATATCCTGTGGTGGTATCTGAATTTATCGAACAAGCTAAGGAGATTGAGTTTGATGCAGTAGCCCGTGATGGTGAGATTATTGCCTATGCAATTTCTGAACACATCGAATTTGCCGGAGTTCACTCTGGTGACGCTACAATAGTGTTCCCGCCACAAAAGCTGTATGTTGAAACTATCCGCAGGGTTAAACAGATTGCCCGCAAGATTTCTGCAGGTCTTAATATATCAGGCCCTTTCAATATGCAGCTACTGGCCAAGGACAATGATATCAAGGTTATAGAATGTAACCTCAGGGCCTCACGCAGCTTTCCATTTGTTTCAAAGGTGCTGAAGGTAAACTTTATAGACCTGGCAACAAGGATTATGCTTGATCTGCCTGTTGAAAAACCGGCCAAGAGTGCCTTCGAACTAGATTACGTAGGTATCAAGGCTCCGCAATTCTCATTCGCCCGCCTGCAAAAGGCCGACCCGGTTCTAGGTGTAGATATGGCATCGACCGGCGAGGTAGGCTGTCTGGGAGACAACATTTACGATGCAATACTGCAATCCATGTTGTCTGTAGGATACAGAATCCCAGAAAAGAATGTGTTGATATCTTCGGGTCCGGCAAGGGATAAGATAGAACTTTTGTCCTCGGCCAGATTGCTTAAACAGAAGGGATACAATCTCTATGCAACTGCAGGCACACAAAAATTCTTTGCAGACAACGGAATCGAATCAACCCTGCTATACTGGCCGGATGAACCCGACAAGAAGCCAAACACAATTGATTATCTAAGGGAAAAGAAGATAGACCTGGTTGTCAATATTCCAAAGGATTTGAGCAAGGGCGAACTTAGAAACGGTTATCACATCAGACGTAGCAGTGTTGACTATAATATACCGCTGATTACAAACTCAAGGTTGGCAGCAGCGTTTATCACAGCCTTCTGCAAGATGGATCTTAAAGACATCTCGATAAAGAGTTGGGATGAATACAAATAGTATTTAAACTGCACCGACGTATTCAGTAAAGTCCGGCTGCGGTTGAGACAATAAGAAAGGGATAAATCCTCGAGGATTTATCCCTTTCTCATTTCTATTAAATTCCTTATTCTAAACCGAACTTCATTATAGTTGTAGTCTCATACTTTTCACCCGGTCTCAGGGTAGTTGAGGGAAATTCAGCCTTGTTTGGCGAATCCGGGAAGTGTTGTGTCTCGAGGCAAAGACCAGTATGTTGATGAAATACTCTTTCACCACGTTGTTGCCTTCCATTAAGGAAGTTTCCGGAATAAAACTGAATACCTGGTTCGGTAGTATAAATTTCCATCCAGCGTCCGCTCTTTGGATCTTTAAGCTTTGCTGCAAGGATAAGTCCTTCGCCATCGGCAAGTACATAATTGTGGTCATATCCTCCACGTACTTCTTCAATGCGGGATCCAATAGAAGTAGCAATGTTGAAATCAAAAGGAGTTCCTTCTACAGGTACCAGTTCGCCTGTTGGAATAAGAGTCATATCAACAGGAGTATAGGCCGGAGCATTGATATAAAGTTCGTGGTCAAGAATAGTTCCTTCACCTGCAAGGTTATAGAAAGAGTGATTTGTCAGGTTAATTGGAGTAGCCTTATCAGTTGTAGCTTCGTAGCTGATGATAAGTTCGTTATCCTTAAGAGTATAAGTAACAATTACATCAAGGTTACCGGGATAACCTTCTTCACCGTCAGGGCTTAGGTAGGTAAACTTTACAGCAGGAGCAACTGAATCATTGATAGCTTCAGCATTCCATACGACCCTGTCATAACCCTTAACACCTCCATGAAGATGATTACGGCCATCATTTGTAGCAAGATTGTAAGTAACACTGTCAAGAGTAAATTGACCCTGAGCTATTCGGTTGCCAAACCGTCCGATTGTAGCCCCAAAGAAAACCCTGTTCTTTTCGTAGTCAGCCAGATTGTCAAAACCAAGGGTAACATCAGTAAGTTGTCCATCCTTGCCTGGGACCTCTAAAGACACAATTGCAGCACCATAGGTCATGATTTTGGCCTTAATGCCGGTAGTACTTGTAAGAGTGTAAATGTCAATTTCTTCACCAGTTGAAAGTGTGCCAAAGGTTTCTTTAAGGATTCCTACAGGCTCCTTTTGGGTTTTGTTGCAACATCCTGCCAGACCGGCAAAAAGAATTGCAGCAGCGCCAAATGTCAATAAAGACTTCTTTTTCATAGATTCTAATTTTTTGTCTATCAATAAATAACAGCAATTAAGCCGCAAAGTTACAGTTCCCTAAAAACAGTTAACTAAAATATAATGTAATTTTTACTCTGGAAAGCCATTCATGAGTTTTCTTTTCTTTTTTTGATTTGGCAAAACACAATGATCCTACTGATCTGGTAGGAAATACTGAATCCATTTCGGTACTTCATTACCATTATATTTGTTTATTTGTGGAAGAAACGATTACTTTATACCATTATCGTAGAATATTAGAAAAATATCTCTATATTAATCAGTGAAATCCCAAAAGCCATATGGTTAAATTCAAGAACGTTGTCGACTTCTACATCGATGGTTTTTCCAGCTTGCCCGACTGGTCAAGAACCCTGTGGATCATAATTTTGGCAAAGCTCTTTATAATGTTTGTGGTTCTCAAATTATTCTTTTTTCAGAATGAAATGAAGGTTAGGTTTGATAACGACCTGGATCGCGCCAATCATGTAATCGAACAAATAACAATACCATAAATTACATCTCCCTATGTTTGAAAATATTGACTTTACGCTGGTCAATTGGTCGAGGGCTCAGTTTGCCCTAACCGCCATGTTTCACTGGATCTTTGTTCCCCTAACCATTGGCATAACATACATGTTGGCCTTTATGGAGACGATTTATTATCGTACAGGAGACCCTGAATGGAAGAGAATCACAAAATACTGGATGAAAATCTTTGGTATAAACTTCGCCATCGGTGTAGCTACGGGGATAATTCTTGAGTTTGAATTTGGTACCAATTGGAGCAACTATTCCTGGTTTGTTGGAGACATCTTTGGTGCTCCACTGGCGATCGAAGGTATTATGGCCTTCTTTATGGAAAGTACGTTTATTGCAATCATGTTCTTTGGATGGGATAAGGTTAGCAAACGATTCCACCTGGTTTCAACATGGCTTACTGCCTTTGGCGCAAGTTTGTCAGCCCTCTGGATCCTTGTAGCAAACGCATGGATGCAGAATCCGGTAGGAACAAGGTTTAACCCAGATATGGCCCGTAATGAAATGACCAACTTCTGGGACGTTCTGCTCTCTCCTACTGCAGTCAACAAGTTCCTGCACACTATAACTTCAGGTTTTGTACTTGCAGCTATCTTCGTTATTGGTGTGAGTGCCTGGTATTTGCTCAAGAGGCGTGAGTTGCTGCTGGCCAAGCGTAGTATTGTAGTATCAGCAAGTTTCGGTTTGCTTAGTTCGCTAATACTGATCGCAACTGGTGACAGTAGTGCAAAGGAGATAGTCAAGACCCAGCCTATGAAGTTTGCTGCCATGGAAAGCCTCTATGAGGGCAAAGAAGGGGCCGGCTTAGTAGCTTTTGGGATACTTAAAGGCAAAGATCTGCATAAAAATTTAAATAAGGATAGCCAGGCCGAGTTCCATATCAAGATAGAGGTTCCCTCTATGCTTTCAATATTGGCTTACAACGATCCAAAAGCATATGTGGCAGGCATCAAAGACCTCATTATGGGTAACGAAGAGCAGGGTATCATGTCCTACCATGAAAAGATAAGGAGAGGCTATGAGGCTCAACAGACCCTGATCGCTTACAAGAAAGCCCAGAAAGAAGATCCCGATGGAGAAGAGTACAAAGTATTGAGGGCAAAGTTTGATGACACTGAATTTAACGAAAACTATATGCGTTATTTCGGGTATGGGAGCTACTACGACCCTGATCCTGAAAAACTTGAAGCAAACGCCTTCAAGATGGTGCCCCCTATTTCTATGACCTTCTATGCCTTCCACATTATGGTAATGCTGGGTGGATACTTCCTGTTATTGTTTATTGTCGTCCTCTATCTGGTATTCAAGAACTCTTTGCACACCAAGAAATGGATACTGTGGATCTGCATATGGACTATACCCCTTGCCTATGTGGCATCTCAGGCAGGTTGGATAGTTGCAGAGGTAGGCAGGCAGCCATGGGTTATTCAGGATCTGATGCCTACAATGAAAGCAGTTACAAATATTGATGCTGGTGCAGTTATGACCACATTCTTCCTGTTTACCGTGGTGTTTATCGGTCTATTTATAGCCGAAGTGAGAATCATTTTGAAACAGATACAAATAGGACCAAAAAAGAAAGAGGAGTAATACTATGTTTGAAACCATGTCACATCTTGCACTTCAGCATTACTGGTGGTTTATTATTTCGGTACTTGGTGCCGTGCTCGTACTGCTGATGTTTGTGCAGGGAGGGCAGACACTGTTTGCCTGCCTTGCCAAGGATAATGATGAACGTACAATGCTGATAAACGTATTGGGCCGAAAATGGGAGTTTACGTTCACAACACTTGTAACTTTCGGAGGGGCATTCTTTGCAGCCTTCCCCCTGTTTTACAGCACCAGCTTTGGAGGGGCTTATGCTGCCTGGATAATACTGCTCTTTGCTTTTGTCTTTCAGGCAGTGTCCTATGAATTCAGGTCCCGCCCCAACAATTTTTTCGGTGCCAAGACCTACGAGGTTCTCCTATTTATTAATGGTCTGCTGGGAACCTTCCTTATCGGCGTTGTAGTTGCTTCTTTCTTTACCGGTTCTCAATTCTTCATCAACGATATGAAGGAATCGTTCTGGCAATCACCGTTCAGAGGTATAGAACTGCTGTTCAACCTTCACAATGTCAGTCTGGGTCTGGCAGTATTCTTCCTTGCAAGAACGCTGGGTCTGCTATACTTCCTTAACTCAATCAGCGATGAAGCCTTAGAGGCACGGATACGCAGCAGGATTACCCGCAATGCATTACCATTCGTAGTGTTTTTCTTTGTGTTCTTTATCTGGCTTATGTCTAGGGATGGCTATGCAGTTAATCCAAATAACGCTGAAGTCTATATGCAGGCCAACAAGTATCTGAACAACTTCCTTGATATGCCTGTAGTGGGATTGCTCCTGCTTGCCGGAGTTGTTATGATCCTATGGGGTATCGGCATAAGCATCTTCACAAAGTCCAACAAGGGTATCTGGTACACAGGAGG
>CAYNFX010000054.1:8654-12043 GCA_964396555.1 uncultured Alkaliflexus sp. | reverse complement strand
AACAAAAGCCCTCCAAAAACCATTAACGCTACTGCTCTAAAATTCATCTCTGCATTTTTGGTTAATACTACTTTGGTGCAAAAGTCAGCGAATTATCATTACGATTCTCGTTTTTTAGATGAACTCAACTGAAACGTTGACCAAAAATTGTCGTGCCAAAATTATGCCCAATAACATTTACTATCCAAATATTTTTGTTTGCAAATGTTAATTTGTTTTATTATATTATAAAGAACAAACGTTATCCATCTTATTATCAGGCGTTTGACTTTTTGTTAAAAAGGCACAAAAATGACTAACAGTCATAATACTGTTGTCTATAAATAATTAAATGCGACGAATAGCAGCTCCCAGTTGATTAAGCCTTGTTTCGATATTCTGATAACCCCTGTCTATCTGCTCGATATTATGAATAATACTTTTGCCTTTTGCAGACAGAGCGGCAATTAGTAGGGCAACACCAGCCCTTATATCTGGAGAAGTCATTACGCAACCCCTGAGTGAAGTCTTATGATTATGTCCAATTACAGTTGCCCTGTGGGGGTCACACAGGATAATACTGGCTCCCATATCGATGAGTTTATCCACAAAAAACAAACGGCTCTCGAACATTTTTTGGTGAATAAGTACACTACCCTTGGCCTGTGTTGCCACAACCAGGAATACACTCAAAAGGTCAGGAGTCAGACCAGGCCAAGGAGCATCGGCAATGGTCATTATTGAGCCATCTATAAAAGTCTCAATCTCATATTCTTCCTGAGATGGAATGTAAATATCCTCACCTCTGATCTCAAAATTAATACCCATGCGACTGAAAGCCATAGGTATAATACCGAGTTCTGAAGGTGCTGCATCCTTCACAGTAATCTCACTCTTTGTAATAGCAGCCATACCAATGAAGGAGCCTATCTCAATCATATCTGGAAGGATCCTGTGTGAACAGCCTTGTAGTTTGTCAACACCCGTAATTGAAAGCAGATTAGAGCCTATTCCATTGATTCTTGCACCCATGGCACTTAGCATCTTACACAGTTGCTGAATATATGGCTCACAGGCAGCATTGTAGATAGTAGTAACGCCGGGGGTTAAAACTGCTGCCATGATAATATTGGCAGTACCGGTAACTGATGCTTCATCAAGAAGCATATAGGTGCCTTTAAGTTCTTGGGCATGAACAGTGTAAAATATTTCGTCAGGATTAAACTCAAAGCGGGCACCTAGTTCAGTAAATCCAAAAAAGTGAGTATCAAGTCTGCGACGACCTATCTTGTCTCCACCCGGTTTTGGAAAATACGCCCTTCCATATCTGGCTAACAAGGGACCCATTATCATAATGGAACCTCTGAGAGAAGAAGCTCTGGATCTGAAATCATCAGTCTGCATATATTTAATATCAACATCTACAGCTCTGAAGCTATATCTGTTGGGGCCATTATATTTAACCTCAACACCCATCTTCCTAAGCAGGGCTATCAGATTATTGACATCCAGAATGTCAGGCACATTGTCTATTATCACCTCCTCCGAGGTTAGCAATGTGGCACATATTACCTGCAAGGCCTCATTCTTTGCTCCCTGGGGTGTAATCTCACCCGACATCCTGCAGGGGCCTGTGATTTCAAAACTACTCATAAATATGCCGGCTGGTTCAAATTATTCTATTCCCTGCCCTTGTTTCTTTGAAAATGTTGCTTCTTCCGATTATTATTGTTGCGTATATTCTGGCTTTCACGAGGCTCGGAAGAACCCCTGAAATGCCTTGGCTCAGCAGCCAAGGCTCCGCCAGAAAGCCTTTTTATATCCTCAATCACTCTCTCATCAGTAGCATTGTCCTTGTTCCAGTTGATAAGTGACTTCTTCATCTGGCCAACAATTAGGGTCACCAGATGATCCTTCAGTTCACCTTCCTCCATAACGGAAGCCTTCTTTATCATTTGCTCTACAAGCCTTCCGTAATGTCTGTAGGTCATTACGTAGTCATTGTATGGTACCTTATCAGGAGTTGTACTAAACTGACTGACCGTTAAAACATCATAGGGATACTCGATATCCAGCTTGAAATCAGACATCAGTGCAAGATGATCCCAAAGCTTGTGCTTAAAATCACTTACATCTCGAAGGTGAGGGAATAGGTTCCCCATCACTGATATTATAGAATATGCACACTTCAGTCTTTCATCCCTATCTTCAATAGTACTGGCATATTCTACCATCTTGTGAATATGACGCCCATACTCGGGAAGGACAAGCTGCTTTCTTTGTGAATTGTAATCCATCGAAAAATATTAAAAAATGTTCTTTATAACTCAGGAAATAATACCAGCGGGAAGATGTCAACTAACGACAACAGGCATAGGTTCAGATAGAAGACAAAGCTAACCCAATATTTTAAGTTTGGCAAACTTTAAAAGTAATTGTTTGGTTCCTGCATTTTCGAATCTCACATGAGCCTTGGTATCCGGAGCCTGCCCCTCAAGCGCAATCACTTCCCCCAGTCCAAAACGCTCATGTTCAACCCGGCTTCCCACTGTAAGCCTGTCAAAGTCTGAGAATTTGCTGCCGGAAAACCTTCCTCCCTCAGATGAAGAACCCGAAACAGTGTTGCTGAAGCTACTGCTGAATTTTGGCCTTGAAGGTTCCGTTGGCCTATCAGAGAAATTAAACAAGGGCTTGCGTGCCTGACTTTGCTCCCTCATTCCGGATCCACCAAACGCTGACTTTTCTTCTATGCTTAGATAACTCTGATCAATCTCCCTAAGGAAACGGCTGGGATTTACAAAGTTGAATTCTCCGTTCTTAAACCGGCTCCGTGCATATGACAAAGTAACCCGCTTTTCTGCTCTTGTCACCGCAACATAAAACAAGCGTCTTTCTTCCTCAAGTTCCTGCATATTGGAGCCCGACATTGGTGAAGGAAAGGTACCCTCCTCGATTCCTACGATGTACACATACGGAAACTCAAGGCCTTTGGCTGAGTGAATTGTCATCAATGTTACCTTTTCACTCTCTGCCTCATTCTCATTATCCTGATCTGTCATCAGGGATACCTCGGCCAGATAATCTACTAAAAAAGCAGGTTCGCCCGCCTCCTTGCGCGCGTCAGAAAACTCCCGCACAGCATTAAGCATTTCATCAACGTTTTCAAATCGTGCCCGTCCTTCTGTCGAAGAATCGCCCTGTAACTCTTTTAGCAGACCACTTTCGGCCAAAATCTCAGTTGTAATGCTGTATGCATCCAGCTCGCCAGACTTAGCAATAAAACCCTTTACCATACCCCTAAATGCCTCAAGCTTACGCAATGTACCGCTGTTAAAGCCCAGAGCCGAAATGCCTGGATGGTTTAACACCTCCCATATAGTAATATCATTATGTACAGCTGTTGCTTCCAG
>CAYNFX010000054.1:0-8554 GCA_964396555.1 uncultured Alkaliflexus sp. | reverse complement strand
AATATTCCTGTCAGGTTCAGCAAGCTTTTTTATTATCAGATACTGTGACATATTTGTATCTTGATACTCATCTACAAGGATGTATTTGAACAGGTTGCAATACTTGGCAAGCACATCAGGGTGATCACGAAACAGGATATTTGTATTAAGCAGCAGGTCGTCAAAATCCATTGCACCTGCCTTATAACACTCCTTCATATAGCGTGCATATATCTCATGCACTCTGGGCACCTTTGAAGCGGCATCACTCATCAATCTCTTCTGATCACGTGAATAGGCATTAGGCAGTATCAGGTCATTTTTGGCAGACGAAATCTTTGAAAACACCAAACCCGGCCTGTATTCTTTCTCCTTAATTCCCATCTCATTGAGAATGCTCTTGATAAGGCTCTTCGAATCACTCGCATCGTAAATTGTAAAATTTGAAGGATATCCAGTCCTATCATGCTCAGTCCTAAGTATCCTAAGGAATATTGAGTGGAAAGTGCCCATCCAAAGACGCGAAGCGCTTTCTTTTCCCACAAGTGATGCGATACGTTCCTTCATTTCAGCAGCTGCCTTATTTGTAAAGGTCAGCGCCAATATGTTCCATGGCGCTGCATTACCTGACAACAGGTAGGCAATGCGATATGTCAGCACACGGGTTTTTCCGGAGCCGGCACCAGCAATAACAAGGTTTGGACCATCTGTCGACAGTACTGCTTCCCTTTGTGCATCATTTAGTTGTTGAAGAAATTCAGGCACGGACAGTTCTTGATTTACCAATTCGTATATGGGCAAAAATACAATTAATCACCCATAATTTCGTTAGCAATTGTGTAAATTAGCGCATCAAAGCCGTACTAACATCAGGACTATGAACTTACTCCCGAAAACCTCGACTCTTCTTCTATTTTTCCTATCCTTTATGACCGTGACATCCGGTCAGCTATTGCTGGAAAGTAGCACCCCTTATATGAAAGCTGAGAATACTGCAGTACCGGCCGACAGTATTTATCTGGTAAATCAGGTTGCCGGACTTACAGTCAGGACTTCACTACAGGGTAGCTATATATATGAATGGCTAGGCTTCAATAATAACAGCGACAGTTGGGATATCCCTCTGGCCTATGGAACAATAAGCACCTATACACCCTCGATAGAAGGAGGTATTCTGCTTAACATCAGGGATATCAACTCCGACCAGATCATCAGCAGCTACCGCTGCTGGATCTTTGTTCCCCAGATACTCGGAGCATCAGTTTCAATAGAGGAAAGTACATGTCAGTATCTTACCTTTGTAGGAACTGCCCAGACTCGCAATCTTGTATATTATGACCTGGACGGCAATTCTCATATTGTCGTATATCCCCTGACATACAGCATCAGTTCCTCACAGGGAATTGAGGGAGAAAGCAGCGATGAGTATGTATCAATAGAAGCCCCTTTCATTGATGATGAATATACTCTTACTGCTGGATTACCAGTGTTGAATAAAAGTGTAAGCAGTGAACCGGTAACCCATACCGCCATTGCCTTAAAAGCTATGATAGGGCACGAAGTGATAAAGCCGGAGGTTCCCAATGAAGGGCACATGGGAATAGTCAGCGGATCAGCGCCGTTGGAGATTCGCTTTACTGACAATAGCAAGGGAATGATCACCAATAGGGAATGGGAACTGGGTGGCAGACTCTTGAAGGAAAACAGTGATTTCTTCCATATTTTTTCAACGGCGGGCAGAGATACATTAAGGCTCTTTGTCGAAAATTATGAGACAGGCTGTATGGATGAAGCCGAACTGGAAATCTTTATCATGGATCTGGCACTTGAGGCTCCCAATGCCTTTACTCCAAACGGAGACGGAAATAATGACCAGTTTAGGGTATATTATAGGTCTGTACGTAAATTCAAAATGCAGATAGTAAGCCGCTGGGGTCGCACAGTATATGAATCCGACAATCCTGCTGAGGGATGGGATGGCAGCATTGGCAATGGAGATGCACCTCCGGGAGTATATTACTATTTCGTTGAAGCCGAAGGCTATAATCCGGGTGAGAAGATAAGACTACAGGGCCCTGTACACCTTATAAGAGAGAAATAAGAAACAACCGATAAATAATTACAAATGGTAAAGCACGTTGTACTTTTCAAGTTTAAGAGTGAACTTCCTGCCGATCAGAAGGCAAAGAAAATGTCTGCAATAAAAGAGGCTCTTGAGGGACTGAGAACAAAGATTAAGGAACTGGGCTATATTGAAGTCGGCATCAATTCAAACCCATCAGAGACCTATGATCTGGTACTTATCAGCGAATTCACTGACTGGGACAGTCTGAAAGCATATGTAGTACATCCCGAACACCAGAAGGTGTCGGCTATGATACGTGAGATTCTTGAAACAAGAGCTTGTGTTGACTACGAATTCTGATAACCGGCCCCTGTCATACTCTGTCTGAGAAGACAGAGTATGGCAGGGGTCTTAGATTGTATTGTGAAGCCATGACCTCTCCGTAAGCCCCTGCAGAACGTATTACAAGTACATCGCCCCTTGATGTCTCAGGCAGGGACACAGCTTTTCCAAAACTGTCAGACGACTCACATATTGGTCCTACAACATCATACTTTTCTTCCGCAGCAGAACTTGAGATATTCTCTATTTTATGATATGCCTGATACAAAGCAGGTCTTATCAGGTCTGTCATGCCGGCATCCACAATAGCAAACTTGGTCTTAACGCCTTCCTTAACATAAAGCACACGGGTAACAAGGCTACCACATTGTCCTACTACTGCACGACCTAGTTCGAAGTGCAGTTCCTGCCCCTCACCTAGTTTGATGCCGTCCCTGAATACTTTAAAATAGCTCTCAAAATCAGGAACAGAATTGGCATCAGGATACTGGTAGTCAATTCCCAGTCCACCACCAACATTAATAATCCTCAGATTGTAGCGTCTCTGGGTAAACCAATCCATTATCTCACTAACCCTGTTGCACAGGTCGCGGAATGACTGCATATCGGTAATCTGAGAACCGATATGGAAGTGAATACCCTCTAGTTTAATATTTGTAAGAGTTTCAAGACTTGTAACAACCTTTTCGAGATCCCACTGATTGATACCAAACTTATTTTCCTTTAATCCGGTAGTTATATAGTGGTGAGTACGGGCATTCACATTGGGGTTGACCCGGAGGGCAACCCTGGCTGTTTTACCTTTCGATGCAGCAATCTGATTTATGATCTCAAGCTCTGGAATTGATTCTACGTTGAAGCAGGCGATATCATTATCCAGCCCCAGTTCAATTTCCCAATCTGACTTCCCTACACCGGCAAAGACAATGCCTGAGGGCTTGAATCCACAATCAATAGCACGTCGAATCTCATAACCGCTAACACAGTCGATTCCCAGCCCGTAATTCCTTATTTTCTCAAGTATGACAGGATTAGCATTGGCTTTAACCGCATAGTGTACTACGAAGCCATACCTGCCGGCCTCTTTGCTGAGACTTGCAAGGGTGCTATCCAACAATTCCATGTCATAATAATAAAATGGGGTCTTTATCTCCCAGAATTTTGAGAGTGGGAATCGACTTTGCATTTAGGGTAGTTTATTTGGTTAGACAACACTAAAACAGTTTTGCACTAAGGGCTCTCAGAGCTTCCTTCTTGTATTCAGCAGCGACTAGAACAGTTATATTATGATCGCTTCCACCATAAGAAATCATCCTGATTGGAATCTCTTTCAGTGAACTGAATACACGGTCAGCATAGCCCTTGTTTTCGCGCCTCAAATCACCAACAATACAAATAATAACCTGGTCTGTGTCAATCTCAACAGCACCATACTTCTTAAGGTCATCAACTATTTCATTGAGGAAACGGCTGTTGTCAATGGTAACTGAAACACCAACCTCAGAAGTAGTGATCATATCAATTGGAGTCTTATAGCTTTCGAAGATTTCGAAGATCTTTCTCATAAATCCATAGGCAAGCAGCATACGACCTGATTTGATACGGATCGCAGTGATATTGTCCTTGGCAGCAATTGCCTTGATTCCGGCTGTTGTTTCCTTACCCGAAATTAAAGTCCCAGGCGCTGAAGGATCCAAAGTATTGAGCAGACGTACTGGTATGTTGCCCAGTTTGGCAGGCAGTACGCTGGTAGGATGCAGGATTTTGGCTCCAAAATAGGCAAGTTCTGCAGCCTCATCAAAGGACAGTTCGGCAATAGACTTTGTATTTTCAACGAAACGCGGGTCATTATTGTGCATCCCGTCAATATCGGTCCATATCTGGATCTCTGAAGCATTCATTGCAGCTCCAATTAACGATGCTGAATAATCACTTCCTCCACGTTGAAGGTTGTCTACCTCTCCAAAAGCATTCCTGCAAATATATCCCTGAGTGATAAAAATTTCTGTATCAGGATATTTATCTACAAGAGGCACTAAATTTTCCCTAATATAGATATGGTCTGGTTCTCCGTTCTTATTAGTCCTCATATAGTCAAGAGCAGGCAAAAGAACAGATTTGACACCTTGCTCAAGCAAATAGAAATTCATCATTGCAGTAGAAATCAGCTCACCTTGAGCAAGGATGCTCTTTTCCTCATTACCAGTAAAGACATCCATTGTAAAGGACTTGATCTCGTCGAAATGGCAACGTATTAGTTCACGACCCTTTTCCTTATATTCCTTTGTATCATACAGCCTTTCGATTTCAGCATAGTATTTGCTTTCAAGATTATTAATAATCTCATTGGCGGCATCATGATTTTTCTTGTACAGGTAGTTGGCAATCTCAACCAAAGTATTGGTAGTACCTGACATAGCCGACAGTACTACAAGTTTGCGCTCACCATCACAGATGAGCCTCGCAACCTCTTTAATTCTTTCTGCCGAACCTACTGAGGTTCCGCCAAATTTCAAAACCTTCATCTCCTGTTTATTATAATTTAGTTTATTCTATGAATGAATCAATCCACATACCACGACCCCACTGATAAATTGTTGCAAATTTACAGGTTTTTGTTTAAATCATTGAACCAGAAACGTAATATTAGCTTCAATTCACCCAAAAATACCAGCACTTGGTAAAATAATCACATCTCTTCAGGAATATGGACCTCAAGTATTCTTGCTCCAGTTGCAGTAAACAGATCAATGCGGTTAAGTTCTGCAGGTATCAAAACAGTATCTCCCATCCTGATGATTTCAATACCTTGTCCATTATTGAATGAAATTTCAGCTTCACCTTCCACACACACCAGAATCACAAAGGAGTCAAGATGGTAGTAGTCCCTACCAATAGGTTTATCAATACTCAGCAGATAGGTACTAAAGAAAGGTGAAGTACATAGTTCAGAAGCACCATTCTCGTTGGTTATGTAGTCGAGCTTGTGTCCGTGAGTATCTTTGAAGTTGATGGCGTCAAGAGCTTCATCAATGTGAAGATCCCTCTTATTGCCCTTATCATCCGTACGGTCATAATCATAAATACGATAGGTCAAATCAGAAGTCTGCTGTATCTCGGCAAGCATTATACCTTTTCCAATAGCATGTACCCGTCCAGCCGGAATAAAGAAAACATCTCCCTTGTTAACCTGATACGAGGCTAACAGTGAAAGCACACTTTTGTCCTCCAAGGCTTTCTTATACTGTTCCGGCTCTGTGTCATCCTTAAAACCGTTAATCAACTCTGCACCTGGCTCAGCATGCATTATATACCACATTTCAGACTTGCCGAAAGAGTTATGTCTCTCAGCAGCCAGTTGGTCATTGGGATGGACCTGTATAGACAGGTCATCATTGGCATCTATAAACTTAATAAGTAGGGGGAACTCTTCGCCGTACTTCCGGTAAACCCTCTCGCCAACAAGGTCCCCCATATATATTTCAATAAGTTCATTGAGATCATTACCCTGAAGAAAACCGTTGCTTACAACAGATATACTACCGTCGACACCCGAGAGTTCCCAGCTTTCACCAATATTCTTTCTACCGTTTAGGTTTTTGTTAAGCCGGGTTTGAAGCTTATCCCCTCCCCATATCCTATCCTTCAGGATAGGCTTAAATTTCAAAGGATATAAAATACTACTCATTACAAGCAACTTTTTAGATATTCAACAAATATATAAAATCATGCATCTTAATTAAACCTAAATAGTAAGCATCAAGACTTAATTGCACTATTAATATTTTGTATGCTGATAACAATCGTTACTTTTGCAAAGCCAAATCACTTTAAAAATGGTAATTAGGAGCGCTCAATTTGTTTGCAGTAACAGTGATGTAAAGAGCTGTCCGGCACCAAAATTGCCGGAATATGCATTCATAGGACGTTCTAATGTAGGCAAGTCTTCCCTTATCAATATGCTCTGCAATGCAAGGAAGCTTGCCAAGACTTCATCTACTCCGGGTAAGACTCAACTGATCAATCATTTTCTTATAAACAACTCATGGTACATAGTAGACCTACCTGGTTATGGGTATGCTCGTGTTGGTCAAAACCAGAGAGAAAAGTTCAGCAAGCTTATCGCAGATTACCTCAACACTCGTACAAACTTGATGTGTTTGTTTGTACTGGTTGATGCTCGTCTGGAACCACAAACCTTAGATATGGATTTTATGCGAAACGCTGCCTTGAATCAGATTCCTTTCGCAATAGTATTTACAAAGGCTGACAAGCTCAAACCGGGGGCTCTTGAGTATAATATTGAGTATTACAAGAAAACCATGCGTATGGAGTGGGCGGAATTACCGCACATGATAATATCCTCAGCAGAGAAAGGGATGGGTAAGGATGATATACTGAGTTTTATTGAGGAAATTAACAACAAGTGGGAAGGCTAAAATTGAGAATTCGTAATCACTATATTTGGGACTTATTAACGTAATTTCAACAACCTGATAAAAACACTTTAATGGTGGCACCTAAGGCCGATATTAAGATTTTTCCCGGAACTCAGACACGTTATCTGGCTGAAAAGATCAGCAGTTGTGCCGGTATTGAATTGGGCAACATCAATGTGATAAGATTCAGCGACGGCGAGTTTACTACCGTCTATGAAGAAACAGTACGGGGTGCCCACGTGTTCCTCGTCCAATCAACCATTCCTCCAACAGAGAACTTTTTTGAGCTGCTGATGATGATAGATGCAGCCAAGAGGGCATCCGCAAGCAAGATTGTTGCAGTTATTCCCTATTTCGGCTTCGCGCGCCAGGATCGCAAGGATCAGCCGCGTGTCTCGATAGGAGCAAAACTTGTTGCTGATATGCTGATGGTAGCCGGAGTTGACCGTGTAATCACGATGGACCTTCATGCAGACCAGATTCAGGGATTCTTTAACATTCCTGTTGATCATCTCTACGCATCAGCAATCTTTGTCCCTCATATCCGCAGTCTGGGACTGAATGAATTGGTAATTGCTTCACCAGACGTTGGTGGTACCAAGAGAGCTAATTCATATGCCAAGTTTCTAGGCACTCCAATGGTGATTTGTCACAAGTACAGGTCAAAGGCCAATGTTGTTGATGAGATGAGGATCATCGGCGAGGTTGAAGGCAAGAATGTGATTATCATTGATGATATGATCGATACTGCTGGTACACTGACAAAGGCTGCAGAGATGATGATGAATCAGGGTGCATTAAGCGTACGCGCCTTTGCAACACATCCTGTTTTGTCAGATCCTGCATATGAACGAATTGAAAAATCGGCATTGAAAGAGTTGTATGTGACAGACTCTATTCCACTTCGCAAGGAGACATCTAAAATAAAAGTATTGAGTGTAGCCCCTCTGTTTGCTGATACTATCCAGAAGGTGTACAGCAACCAGTCAATTAGCTCACACTTTATTATGTGATCCATTGACAAATACGCTTTACTATTTGGTACTCTTAAGTAATAAATTATATCTTTGCAACCCCGTTTTAGGGAAAGGTGTGATGGGAAATTAAGATTACATCTTTGACTTAATTTTGAGTAGCACAAACTAAAATTTAAACAATGCAAACAATCGAGATCAAAGCGGTTAAGAGAGATAGCCTTGGAAAGGCCGCTACAAGAGAGCTGCGTAAAAGCGGCAACGTGCCCTCAGTACTTTACGGAGGTAAGGAGAATATACATTTTTCTGCAGAAGACAATGAATACAGAAGACTTCTGTACACTCCCAATGTATATATTGTAACCCTTAACGTTGATGGAACAAATTACAGTGCCATCATTAAGGACAAACAATTCCACCCTGTATCAGGAGACCTTATCCACATTGACTTCCTTCAGGTATTTGAAGAAAAGCCTGTAATTATCGAACTTCCTGTTAAGCTTGTAGGTCTTGCAGAAGGTGTTAAGGCTGGTGGTAAGCTTTCTCTTGAACAAAGGAAACTTAAAGTTAAAGGTTTGATTAAGAATCTGCCTGATGCACTTGAAGTTGACATTACCAACCTTGGACTTGGTAAGGGTATTCAAGTTGGCGAACTGAATTACGAAGGGCTGGAACTTCTGAATGCTAAGAATTCAGTTGTTGCTGCTGTTAAGCTGACTCGTGCAGCTCGTGCCGCACAACAAAAAGACTAATAA
>CAYNFX010000053.1:0-12176 GCA_964396555.1 uncultured Alkaliflexus sp. | reverse complement strand
TTGTAGCAGAAGGCTGTCCGTTCAGAGTCACATTCACCTGATCATCAGCCTGGCATACGCCATTAATCTGAGTAAATGTCAGGGTGTAGGTCCCTTCAGTATTGGCGGTAAATACAGGGTTGGCAATACTGTTGTCGCTAAAGTTGCCTCCACTGCTGCTCCACAGGTAGGAAGTATGTCCATTTCCGGAACCCGGTGTTGCATTAAGTGTAGCAGAGAGTCCGCATGTTACTATATCATCACCTGCGCTGAAGGGTGCAGTAGGTATGCGGTCTATCCTTATTACGGTCTGACCCTGCATATCAGAGGCATCATAAACAGTGCCGTTTCCATCCAGGCCGGTTGTTAGTTTGATAGTAATCTCATTATCGTCTGGATAGGCGACAGTATGAGTCTTTGTAATAACAGCACCCTGCGTGGCAGGATAATAATTTTGAACGAATTTGGGACTTCCCATCAAAAAGCCACTGACATCCCCACGTATTTCAATTCCCACGTCAACAGGGCCATCGATAGCTGCATTGAATTCTATCCGGATTTCAATTTCACCACTTTCACAAATAGCCTGATCCGGTGTAAGTAGCCTGGCAAAATAGCTAGCCTGCCCTTGAGCCAATTGACTAGAATTGGGTAGGGTCAGCAACAGGCAGAGGAAAAGGATACGGTGCAGTATCTGGTAATTATGCTTACAATTTTGGTTTAGCACAGCCTCAACAAGTTTAGATAACGCCTCCATAGGATTTGAATACAAGCCCTATATCGTTGTAAGTTTAAAACAAATTTCCGAAAAATGAAAAAAAAAGCTCATTAATCGCCTGAAAAATGGGCAACTTAACGGAAAATGCTTTTCTCTTTTGGTGGGTTTCTTCGTAGGTGGTCTATACGATACTCCTGAAAATGTACAGCAAAACGTTCCAGGAAGTTTTCACCTGGTGCAGGCGCTGGCGACATATTCAGTCTGCCCTCAGGGTCTATCAGGAAATATGCAGGTAGCGCCTGCAGATCATATAGTTCGATAAGCTGGGGATAAGAAGCAAAGTGAAGGAAGTCCCATTTGTAAGGGTTCTTTTTTAACAGTTCTTCCATAGCATCTATAGTTTCATCCATCACCACAGTAACAATCTCCATCTCCTTATTCATGGTTTTGTAATACTGCTCCAGCACCGTCAGATCCCTAAGACTGGCTAAGCTGCCGGTATGTACAAAGTTCAGGTAAACAAACTTTTCCTTGTAATCACTAAGATTTCTGTTTCGGCCTTTCTGGTTCTTAAGATTGAAGTCAGGGGCTGCACTACCCGGCCTTAGCTTGGATACCTTGGCATACACCTCTTCAGCCGACTGTCTGACTTTGGGTGTAGAGCCATTTGTGACTGCACTTTGCAGTACCGCAAAGACTGTTGACTCGGGAATGCGTTTGTTGTAAAAGGCCTCAAAAAGGCCGTAGATAAGCACCTGTTCGGTAAGCTCCATATTTGTAAACAGCGTGTCCTGCATAGCAACAGTAGCTATACTGTCAAACTCTAGGCCGTCCGCAATGGCCCGATTGAGCGGACCTCTGACGTCGTTTATGAATCCTGTTGGGACAAAGGACTTGAAGAGCGAGGCAAACAACTGACTATAGGAGGGGAGCTGATATTCAACCTTATAGTTGTTTAGTTCAGCAATAAGCTGTCTGGCAATGTTTCTTCTGCTCAACTGTCTCAGACGCATAAATGAAAACTGTTTATGCTTTTCAAAGACAGGATGTTCATAGGTAAATTTGCCATCAAGTTGCTGCTCGATTTGTTTTGCAAGAGCCGTATCTGAACTAGTGAACAGTCTGACTGCATAGTTGCTGAGCAGGTACTCGAATTCGGCATCAAACTCAATAATGTTGCGGTTGAGGTCTCGGCTCTCGGGATTGGCGATGCCCAGGGGCAGTTCTTCAAACCGGAAGTATGGGTTGAGCCTTTCAAGTTGGGTGCGTGGTTGAAAAGCCGGAAAGACAAGCTTATACTCCTTGCCAGGCTCTACTAAGATGGATGCCCTAGTACGTCCCAGATCAGCAAAAAGATAGGTGGTTTCATTAAGGGGAAAGCTGAAGTCAAAATTTCCTTCATCATCAACTGGCATTGTAATAAGCGGCGCCTTCCCGGGAATTATGAAGTTGGAATAATATTCGAATACTATATTCATTCCCTTGTATTCGGGAGCTGAACCGAAGAAGCGCACACTCTCGGCCGCAATAGGTGTAGTCTGTGCGTTAAGTGCCTGATGCAGTAGCATCAGGCCTGTTAGAACTGACAATATTATCGGTTTAGGCACTCGTTTGGCCATAGGCTGATCAGGTATTTTGATTAAGAGACTCTTTTATCTGCGTGTAAATCTTTGCAGGTATAAATTTGGATGCATCTCCATTGTGTTTCAATATGTCCCTGACTATCGATGAGTTGACAGGGGTATGCTCGGGGGTTGTAAGGAGAAATACCGAGTCAATGTTTGTCATTGCTTTGTTGACCTGGGCTATTGCTCTTTCATATTCGAAGTCGGCTGCTGTTCTGAGTCCCCTGAGTATATTGGATGCATTCATTCGTTTTGCAAAATCTACAGTCAGATCAGAATAATCTTCCACAGTGACACGTGGCTCGTCGGCAAACAGTTGTCTGATAAACTCAACTCTTTTTGCAACAGGGAAGAGATAGTGCTTGGTACTATTGTGTCCTACAGCGATTATAATCTTGTCGAAGAGATTAAGGCCTCTTCTGACGATATTATCATGCCCTACAGTGAAGGGATCGAACGAGCCGGGAAAAATTGCAATTCTGTCCATGATATAATAGTGAAGAATGAAAAGGTAAAATTGAGAAAATAACTTGAAAGGACAAGGAATATTATTATTTTGAGTCTTAATTTGAATATATCAAAAAGCATATGTAAAACCTATCTTTATGGAACCTGAATCATTAAGTCTGACAACTCCTGCGGTATTGTTTTCTGCTATATCTCTGATTATGCTTGCCTATACCAATCGTTTTCTAGCCTATGCCTCGTTGGTAAGGAGTTTTCACCAGAGGTACAAAGAATCTGAGGATAAGAGATTGTTGGGACAGATTGCCAATATGAAGAAGAGGCTTCAACTTACGAAGGCTATGCAGATATTGGGGATATCAAGTCTGCTGTTTTGTGTAGTTACTATGTTTATGATTTATGTGGAATGGCAGACTCTTGCTGAAGTTATCTTTGGTATAGCACTGGTACTGCTAATTCTTTCTCTTGCAACCTCAATATGGGAAATTCAGATTTCAGTAAAGGCTCTTGACCTTCAGTTGAGTGATACAGATGATGAAGTGCAGGATCATCTCATCAAGTAGGGTACACATAGCAATCAGAACAATAATTTGACCCTGCTGCGGGGGAAAGCAATTTAATATCAAAAGGGGGGCTATGAGTTAGCCTCCCTTTTTGTTTTCCAGATCAAGTCGTTATTGTATGTCTAGATAAGACTCTGTTACAGCACTCCCTTGGTACTTGGCAGTTTGTCGCTGTAAGGATCCTTTCTGATCGCGGCTTTTATCGCCCTTGCAAAAGCTTTGAAAATACCTTCAATCTTATGGTGTTCGTTGTTGCCTTCAGCTTTGATATTTAGATTGCTGAGTGAAGTGTCTGAGAA
Organism: uncultured Alkaliflexus sp.; assembly: GCA_964396555.1. Lineage (GTDB taxonomy): Bacteria > Bacteroidota > Bacteroidia > Bacteroidales > Marinilabiliaceae > Geofilum. Next base: position 8,527 of record CAYNFX010000053.1, on the reverse strand, counting down.
GCTTTTGAAAAAGTGGAAGAACATTTCAGTAGGCACATCTCCGATCTTTTCACGTGTGAACTCAGCATTCCAGACAAGCCATGGACGTCCCCCAAAGTCAATAGCAACCTGTGCCAGGCAGTCATCCATCGGGAGACAGAATCCATAACGATCAATGCCGCGCTTATTGCCAAGTGCTTTGCGAAAAGCCTCTCCGAGAGCCAGTCCTGTGTCCTCGATAGTATGGTGCTCGTCTACCTGTAGGTCGCCGTCAGCCTTGATTATCAGGTCCACTCCGGAGTGGCGAGCTATCTGATCCAGCATATGGTCGAAAAAGCCTAGCCCGGTTGAGATATCGCTGTTGCCACTTCCGTCAAGGTCAAGTTCTATATGTATACTGGTCTCAGCAGTGTCGCGGTCAATAACAGCAGTACGTTCAGTTTTGAAGAGAAAGGTGCTTATCTCGTCCCAGCTTTCTGTAACAAGTACGCAGTGCTCGGCCAGTCTTGCTTCGCTTAGCTGCGCTATGCCTTCTTTTTCCTGTTTGATCAGGATCCCCTTGCATCCAAGGTTCTTTGCAAGTTCAATGTCAGTCAGTCTGTCACCTATCACAAAGGATCCAGCCAGATCATACTCATCGCTGAAGTATGCTTTAAGCATTCCAGTCCCCGGTTTTCGTGTATTCAGTCCCTCTTCAGGTAAAGAACGGTCTATATGGATTGCAGCAAATCTGATCCCTTCCCCAACAAGAGTCCTAAGCATAAGGTTGTGTGCAGGCCAGAAAGCATCCTCGGGGAAGGACTTTGTTCCAAGTCCGTCCTGGTTTGTTACCATAGCCAGTTCGAAATCCAATTTACAGGCTATCTTATATAGGTTGTGGAGAACCCCGGGATAAAACTCCAGTTTATCAAATGAATCTACCTGGTAATCGTAAGGGGGCTCCTTAATGATTGTGCCGTCCCTGTCAATAAACAGAACCTTCTTCTTCATACAATGGGTTATATATCTATTAATATTTCAATAGAACTGATTGTTCAGACTTACCTGATCTTTTTCAGCACCTCGGCTAAGGAGTCATTTTCGTCATGTGTCCCAACAGTAATCCGCAGGCAGCCGGCACACAGAGTGACTGACGAGCGATCCCGCACTATTATCTCCTTGTCGATTAGATGATTGTAGATTCCCTTGGGATCATCAGTGCGGACTAGAAGGAAGTTTGAATCCGATGGAAAAACCTTTTTGACAAATGGTAAAGTGCGAAGGAAATCGGCCATCCGGCCTCTTTCGGTTATCAATTGCTCTACCCAGAATTCAACTCTGTCCTTGTTGCTTTCAATCAGCTCCAAAGCCTTCTTCTGAGTCAGGATATTCAGGTTGTACGGATACTTGATGCGACTAAGCACCCTGATAATCTCAGTACACGCAAAGGCCATACCGAGTCGGATACCAGCCATACCCCAGGCCTTTGAGAAGGTTTGAAGTATCACAAGGTTTGGAAACTCCCCAAGTCTGGGCAGAAAGCTTGTGCCGGGGGCAAAATCGCTATAGGCTTCGTCAAGTACTACTATACCACGAAAGTCTCTTACAATCCTTTCCATAGCTGCTTTGTCGAAACTGTTGCCCGTCGGGTTGTTGGGAGAACACAGCCATATCATCTTTGTATTGTCATCAGCAGCGGCAAGGACTGCATTAGCGTTGAGGCTGAAATCCTCATTAAGCAATACATGCTTTACCGGGGTGTCGTTGGTTGCAGCAGCAACGGAGTACATACCGTAGGTGGGATCTATAGCTACTATATTATCAATACCTGGACGGCAGAATGCTCTGAACAGCAGGTCGATGGCTTCGTCGGAACCGTTACCAAGGAAGATGTGATCGGGGTCGATTGACTTGGCGCGGCCAATCACTTGTTTCAGTGTCCGTTGGTGTGGATCAGGGTAACGGTTGTATGGATTATTGAAGGGACTTTCGTTTGCATCAAGGAAAATCCCTGTATCACCAGTATATTCATCGCGTGCCGATGAATATGGTTTTAGGTTAAGAATATTTGGGCGAAGAAGCTCTTCAAGTGGTTTCATATTGTAAACGGGTTTCATTCTTTGCAACAAATAATACTGCTTCTCTTTGCAGAGGAGTATTCAGGTTTAAGGTGAGAAGCGGGATAATCAGGATTTAAGGTGTTCAAGCCTTATACTTACTGCCTTTTTGTGTCCTAATAGTTCTTCTGCTTCAGCCATCTTTTCTATAACCGGACCCAGGCTTTTAAGTCCTTCGCCGGTTATTTCCTGGAAGCTTATCTTTTTTAGGAAGCTATTTAGGTTGACCCCTGAATAGGCACGTGCGCATCCGTGGGTAGGAAGGGTATGGTTAGTTCCTGAGGCATAGTCTCCTGCACTCTCAGGACTATAGTGGCCAATAAAAACAGACCCGGCATTTCTAACCTTCTCGGCAAGCTGTCCGGCATTTCTGACTGAAAGTATCAAGTGTTCAGGAGCATATTGATTGCTCATTTCCATCATCATATCAACTGATGGCAGAAGGAAGGCTTTGCTGTTACTGAGGGCTATGGTTGCGCCGGCTTCCCTAGGTAACTGTCTGACCTGCTTTTCTATCTCGGTCATGGTTGCATCCAGCAGTTCGGGCGAGTTTGTTAGCAAAATCACCTGACTGTCGGAGCCGTGTTCAGCCTGAGACAGAAGGTCGGCTGCAACAAAGGCCGGATTTGCCGAATCGTCAGCCATAACAAGCACCTCTGAGGGCCCTGCAGGCATATCAATAGCTGTACCCCTGATAGTAATAAGCTGTTTTGCAGCAGTTACGTATCGATTGCCCGGGCCGAAGATCTTGTCAGCCTTTGGCACGGTCTGAGTGCCATAAGCCATTGCTCCAATTGCCTGGATACCTCCGACCTTGAAGACCTTCTTTATTCCGGCTATTTTTGCTGCATAAAGAATTGCAGGATTAATGATCCCAGTCTTTCCGGGTGGGGTACACATCACAATCTCATCGCAGCCTGCTATTCGAGCAGGGATACCAAGCATAAGAACCGTAGAGAATAGAGGAGCTGTGCCTCCCGGAATATATAAACCGACCTTTTCGATTGGAACACTCTTTTGCCAGCAAGTGACACCCGGTTCAGTTTCCACTTTGATTGCAGCTTGCCACTGGGCCTTGTGAAAACTTTCAATATTGGATGCTGCTCTTTGTATTGCATCCTTTAATTCAGATGCAATTTGTTTTTCTGCTAAATCAAACTCTTCAAGACTTACTACCAAGTCTACTCCTGCATACCCATCAAACTTTTCTGAATAGCGGAGTATGGCCTTGTCTCCTTCACGTGCTATCTCGTCAAGTACTGTTCCGACTGAGTCATACAGGCCGGAGACATCAACGGGAGGACGTTGCAGAAGCCCTTCCCAGTCTTTCTTCGGCGGGTTTAAATATTTCTGCATATCAGGTCGTTTTTACAATATCATCTTCTCGATAGGGATAATCAGTATCCCTTCAGCACCACATGCTTTTAGCTGGTCTATCACTTCCCAGAACTGTTCCTCACTAATCACTGAGTGAATTGAACTCCATCCTTCCTGAGCAAGAGGCAACACTGTAGGACTCTTCATGCCGGGTAGTATTTTGACTATATCCTTTACCCTGTCGTTGGGGGCATTTAGCAATACATACTTGTTGGTTGCAGATGCCATAACCGAATTAAAGCGGAAAAGCATCTGATTTAGAATCTCGCGTTTTTCAGGTTCCAGACTTTTGTTGGCTACTACCACAGCCTGAGAATACATCACAACACCTACTTCCTTGAGACTGTTGGCTACAAGAGTACTACCCGAGCTGACAATGTCGAATATTGCATCAGCAAGACCAATGCCGGGAGCGATCTCAACTGATCCGGCAATCTCATGGATCTCAGCCTGGATCTTCTTTTCTTCAAAGAATTTCTTGAGTATCCTGGGGTAGGAGGTAGCTACTTTTTTCCCGTCAAACCAGCCTACACCGGTGTAATGCTCACTTTTAGGAATAGCAAGGGACAAACGGCATTTCCCAAAGTTGAGATGCTTGACTATTTCGAGCTCATAGCCTTTCTCGGCATACTCGTTTTCGCCAACGATTCCAATATCAGCAACTCCATCATACACAGTCTGGGGTATGTCGTCGTCGCGCAGGAACAGCGCTTCAACTGGAAATCCGGTAGACTGGGCAACGAGGCGTCCGGCACCGGTATTGAATTTGATGCCCGATCTGTTCATCAGGTCCATGCTATCGTCGTGAAGACGTCCGCTTTTTTGAAGTGCGATCCTTAAGATTGTTTCTGTATCCTTTATCATATCTGGTCAGTTTTGCTGGAAGCAGATGTAATTTACATCCCTTCGGGTTAGTATCCAAAATATTAAATCAAAAAAGGCTTACCATGGGGTAAGCCTTCTGTAATTATTTAAACACAACAACAAGCTCACCCATCAGTTAAGAGGGAAATGATGATGATGAGCGTTGATGTGATATGTAAATTCCATGTCAGTTTGTTTAATTCGTTACAAAACTATGACTTTTTATTTTCGATTCAAATTTTTTGAGCTAAAAATGTGTTTAATTATTTTGCAACACCCCCCTTTTCCAGCTTTTTTACAGTTATTGGCTTTTGCTTTGCTTACAGCAGATGGTTTGTGGTATTATGTTAATTAGTTATGGCGGTTTGAAGAGGACTTGTCCGTAAATATTAGAAAGTATCGTAAAAAAGTCAATATTTACTATTGTTTCGGATAGGACAGAACATAACAATATGTATATTTGGTTATCATAAGCCTTGGAGTTTAGAATTTCATTAATGTATAACTTATTAATCCAGAAAATCTATGCAAGTTTTTACTTCGCCGATTATTTCACTAGACTATGACAGTGTAAAGAAGGTAATGTATCAAAACTGGGAAGGGTTTGCTACCTCAATTCAGTTCAGGGAAGCAATTGACAAAACTGTAGACTTTGTCAGACATAATCCTGTACACTACATAGTGTCCAATACAACCAACCAGCGCCCTGTAGGTCCTGAGGACGGAAAATATGCAGCCTCAAAGATGCCTATCCTTTTTGGTTCAGGTGTAAAGGCTATGGCATTTGTACTGCCCAAAAATGTACTTACCAAACTGGCTCTTGGAAACTTTGCCAAGGAGCAGGGTATGCCTTCGAATGTTAGGTATTTCGATGACGTTCAGGAAGCTGAAGACTGGTTGTTTACATTTTAATACCTTACCATACTATGCAGACGTTTCCGCTTCCCTCTGTTTATGAGGCATTGCTACTTGTAATGCAGAATTATCCTGATAATTTTAATGAGGAGAAGAAACTAGAGGTCGAAGCTTTGTTGGATCATTGCATAAGGGGACTTGAAAGTAGTTCGGAAAAGTTCCTTGCAACACTTTTCATTAAAGCAATTCGTAAGCACATTGGCTCATCTGCATTGTATGGGCATGATGAGAATCTCTATCTGCGAAAGTTTGAAGTTTCGCAGATAGAGCTCTTCAACTTTTTGATCAATGAGTTTCCCTTTGTTAGGGATGCCCAGAAGCTTGTCAATAGCTCCATCGTGTCCCTGATAAGAGGTCATAAGGAAGCTGTGATAATGGATATTGGCATAGGCCAGGGAGTTCAGATGCTCAATTTGCTTAAGATGCTTGATGGCGCGGAAGGGCTTAAGAAGATAACTTTGATAGGTATTGAACCTTTTGGTGATGCGCTGAAGGTTGCTGAAGAAAACTTAAGAGAGGCAAAATTGAGCTTTAAAGTGGAGTTTCATCCAATATGTGAGTTTATTGAAGCTTATGATTTTAGTGAACTGAAGCCAATCTTATCAAAGACCTCCAGGCCTTTGATTGTCAACGAGTCACTTGCATTACATCATTTGCCACGACTTATTGATCGTCATAAAGTTATTCAGTGTGTACGCGCACTTAAGCCTATGGCTTTCTTCCTTACAGAGCCTAATACAGATCATTTTGAGCCGGACTTTTATAAAAGGTTTCAAAACTGTTATAACCATTACTTCCATATATTTCAGGTCATCGATAAAATACCATCCGACAATCGGGTTAAGGACGGTCTTAAGCTGTTCTTTGGAAGAGAGATTGATGACATCATCGGAGGCCGGGATCATGACAGGTCAGAGAAGCACGAACCGGCATTCAGGTGGGTTGAGAAACTTCTTGTCGGAGGTTTTGTGATGGTGGACTGGTTTACAGGTCTTCCTGAAGATATTGGTTATGGAATTGAAGTGGTCTTTAATCCTATTACAGGAGGAGTCGATTTTAAAGTGAAGAAGGAGACAGTACTGAGTATTTTGCAGGCCGCTTGCGTCAATAGAAGTATCATTTAATAAAGTCCCAATATGCAGTTGATCTACAACGAGAATGTAGAGCTGATCTACGATCCGGAAAGTTTTGAGTTGTTACAGACCTGGAAGGGCTTTGTTCCTTCGGGATTGTTTCGTGAGGTCATTGACACTTCGCTTGATTTTATTCGCAACAACAGAGTTGATCTGCTCATATCCGACACTTCGCGTCAAAAGGTGATAAGCGGTAATGACGCTGAGTATGCTGCATCAGTCCTTGATGCAATGTTTACCGCCGGTCTTTTTGCAATGGCCTTTGTGCTGCCTAAGGACGTATTCACGCGGTTTTCGCTCAAGAAGTTTGCTGATGCAGGCATTGATGCGGACAGGGTTGGTTATTTCAACAAAATAGAGGATGCCCGCAGATGGGGTGGCTATGTGAAGTCAACCAAGGGCTGATTCTTTTAGCACTCTATTAAAAGGAAAGCCGACTCCTCTGGGAGTCGGCTTTTTTCTGTATTATCGATACCAGGCCCTTGGCTAACAAATATGATTGCGTAACTTTGGCCCGGATGAAAACTTGTACGATGACAATTACAAAACATATTCCCAATATGCTGACCTGCGGTAATCTATTGCTAGGAGCATTGGGTACTTATATGGCAGTGAGTGGCAGACCTGAACTCACTGTATGGGCGGTGCTGCTTGCTGCAGTTCTCGACTTTTTTGACGGTTTTGCTGCTCGTCTTCTTAAAGCATACAGTGCTATTGGCAAGGATCTGGATTCGTTGGCCGATCTAGTCAGTTTTGGAATAGCGCCTGCTGCTGTGTTGAGTTCAATGCTCCACTATCATTTTGTTGGTACCTGGGGCGGAGAATTTATGAATCTTGAGATCAAACAACAATTTATAGTACTTTTCCCATTCCTGCTGGCGGCCTTTGCTGCATTAAGACTGGCAAAGTTTAACAATGATAGCCGTCAGACAGAGAACTTTATCGGCCTGACAACAACAGCCACTGCGATGTTTGTAGTTTCATTGTTTTATCTTGTCTTTTCCCGTAGTGGAGCCTGGCTTGCATTTACAAACCCGATTTATGTCCTGATTTTCGTTGCTGTATTTTGTGCACTTCTTGTCAGCGAGATCCCGATGTTCTCACTTAAATTCAAGAGCTTTGGATGGAAGGGCAACGAAAACCGCTACATCCTTTTGTTAATTTCACTTGTTGCTGTGATATTGCTTGGAGCCGGTGCTTTGGCTCTTATTGTGCCTGTATATGTGTTATACTCGGCAATTATTATGGCACAAGATAAATTGTCAGGAAAGGCATAGGGTTCAGACTCACAGTTCATCAGTCACCAACCTATTTGAAGGCAGGTATTCCAAAGCATATAAAAGTAGTAAATTTATTTTTGCCTTGTACGGTGTACAATGGCACTTTATCACTATTTTCATATATTGCTGTAAAATTAACCAGAGTATCAGATGCCTTCAGTACTTATTCATAATTTGGTCCTGCTGATTGCACTTACCAGCTTTTATGGTTTTTTCCTTCAGCACTTTCATGGCAAACCCAGGAGGTTCCACATTGTTATTGGCATTTGGTTTGGTCTTGCTGCCATCGCCGGTATGATGCAGCCTTTCGAGCTGCGTGAGGGACTATTCTTCGACGGCAGGGCCATAATCATAGGACTGGCTGGTTTCTTTGGCGGCTGGATTCCTGCAGTTATCTCCTCCCTTCTTTCGATGTCTTTTCGTATTTATCTCGGTGGTACCGGTGTGTATGCCGGTGTGTGTACGATTATCGTCAGTGCGTTATTGGGTTTGGGTGTAAGGATGTACTACAAGCACAAGGTAACTTCTCTAAGAATTTGGGATTATTATGTTTTAGGTCTTCTTGTGTCTATTGGAATGCTTGTGAGTCAGTTTGCTAATCCATGGGATGACGCGATATGGGCATTGTCACAAATATGGTATTCTATCCTGCTGATATATCCTATAGGATTCATTCTTATTGCAGGATTGCTTTCCAGGGAGGAACGGCGACTTGAGAACGAGGCAGCTCTCAATGAGTCGGAAAGAAAGTTGCGTACTACATTATACAGTATAGGAGACGGAGTTATTACAACTGATGCCAAAGGTCAAATAACTATTATGAACCCTGCAGCTGAAAAGATGACAGGGTGGACTGAGGGTGATGCTATAGGAAAGGATATTG
>CAYNFX010000052.1:0-12356 GCA_964396555.1 uncultured Alkaliflexus sp. | reverse complement strand
TCACCCATACCCATATATACCAGATTGGAAAGCTGATCACTTTCTTCGATGCTTAGCACCTGATTGATGATCTCTCCTGCACTAAGCTGGGCCTGAAAACCCTGTTTCCCGGTCATGCAAAACAGACAACCCATCTTACATCCCACCTGAGAAGAAACACACAGGGTCTTGCGATTCTCTTCAGGTATGTATGCTGATTCTATAAAAAGATTTTTGTGAGCAGGGAATAGATACTTCTTTGTGCCATCAACCGAAGTCTGTACACGCGAGGGCGTACTACGACCTACAACGTATTTTTCCTGCAGCAATGCTCTGGCTTTCTTCGACAGGTTGGTCATCTCTTCAATATTTGCAACCTTTTTTTGATAAAGCCAGTTGGCTATCTGTGATGCTGTAAATCCCGGCAGATCCAGCTCATCCACTACCTGTCTGAGTTCTTCAGGTGTCTTTCCCAGTAATACTTCCCTGTTGTCCATCAAAAGTAGATCTCCGCAATAATATTATCAAAAGGGACTCCTTGTAAAAGTAGTATGTCACGTACTTCAACTACCATGTCCGCACTGCCGCAAAGGTAATACTTAATTTCAGGCCTTATATCATTACTTTCTTTTAAATAAGATGTTATCCTGCCCTGTATTAGTCCTGGACCCTGTTCACCTGTACAAAATCTCAGGTAACGGCCGTCCATCTTTTCGAGGAAAAGATTCTGAAAGAAAAAATTGCTGCTGTAACGTGCACCATGCAAAAGGGTACGCTTGGCTGACTCTCCCGACTCTGTCATTGAGACGAATGGTGCAATGCCGGTACCTGTAGCAATCCACCATGAGTTTTCGGGCGTTCTGGTGAAACGCCCGAAGGGTGCCGATACATACAACACATCTCCACTCTTCATTTCTGCCATTGCAGGGGTAAGAACACCTTCCGGTTTTACATCATACAATATGCGCAGAGCCGGATGGCCTATTCCTGAGGCAATACTGTAAAGCCTGGGTTCATCATCAGGATTTCTGGCAGCTGCAATAAGCTGGCCAGGGATAAAGTCGTTGTGTTTCTCTATCTCCATTACAAATACCCCGGTTGCAATTTCTGTATTTGAAATTACACCCGCTGGTTTTAGTTCTATTCTTCTTCTTCCTGTTCCTGACATTTCGGTGTTAGTACCTGATCTTTAAAACTTCACTTTTATCACTGATGCTGTTGTCTGCATCTATAACGGCTACCTGGATTGAAAAACGTCCCCTTCCGGGCATTGTTTTGCTTTCGGGCTTGAAAACCCTGCTCCTGGTGATGTATTCCAGTTCCTGACCTGTCTCATTGGCTATATAAATAACATATCGAAAAGGTTTACCGTTTGTATTTGCACCCCTTGGGGCCTCCCAGGTGACAAGTCCACGTTTGTATTTAAGGTTATTAACAGGTTCAGGTCTTACTTTGTTCTGAAGCCATTCCATCGGGGGAACGGCAGCGGTTTCCCGATACAGGGAGTCCTCAAGTAGTTGGTTGAGATTGTTGTTGGCCCGAAGGAAATGGTTGTGGCTATAAAAGGCGCTGCCTTTAACATTTCGCAGACTTCTTGAATAAACTATCTGCTGTTTTAGTTCATTGGGTTCATCCCAGTTATCCTGAGTCCCATTGATCTTGTAGATTCCATGACCAATATACAGATGCCTTTCTGTGATATTGTCACTCCACCATTCGGCAAGTTTCAGGAAATTGGCAGCCTTGTCGCGCGAAGACCAGTAAATCTGAGGTATCACATAATCAATCCATCCCTGACGAGCCCACTTTACAACATCGGCATATAGATGATCATAAGAAGTGACCCCAGCTCTGGTATCACTTCCTCGCGGGTCTTCACTTTGGTTGCGCCATACACCGAAGGGGCTTATACCAAACTTAACATATGGCTTTTCTGCATGAATGGCGGTGCTGGCTTCCATTATAAACTTGTCCGTATTAGTTCTCCTCCAGTCGTGTATATTGAGTTTACGCTCTTCCTCTGACCTGGCCTCATAGGTTGACGAATCCTTAAAAACCATGCCCGTAGCCGGGTATGGATAGAAGTAATCGTCAATATGAATAGCTGCAATATCGTAGTTTCTTACAAGTTCTCTGATCACTTCTGTCAGATGATGCCTTACCTCCGGCAAGCCCGGATCGAAGTACAACTTACCGTTGTATTCTATAACCCAATTGGGATGTAACCTTGCAGGATGGTTTTCGGCCAGTGAATCGGTACTGTGAAGTGATGCTCTGAATGGATTGATCCATGCATGAAGTTCAATATTCCTCTTTTTGCATTCGTCTACCCAGAATTTAAGGGGGTCAAAACCCTCTTCCGGGGCTTTGCCCTGTTTCCCGGTAAGATAGACCGACCATGGTGCAAGCTTTGTCGGGTAGATTGCATCACCTGAAGGCCTGACCTGCAGGATAATAGTATTCATGCCCATTTTATGGTGCAGCTCTATTATACCAAGAGCTTCTTTCTTAAGTTCCTCAACACTCAGGGTCCTTTTTGAAGGCCAGTCTATGTTAGTTACTGTAGCAACCCATACACCTCTGAATTCCACAGGTTGCTGTCTGGATCTGCTATCTGTACTTTCTGAAAAAGCAGTGTGGAAGGATAAAGCAAAAAGCAGGAGAAGCGCGCTAGGCTTGAGTAATCGTAACATCATAAGTGTGCCTGAGTTTTGGCAGCTAAGATAGTGTAATTATCCAAATTTTTACGAAATTTGTAAGTCGTAAAGCCCGAAACAAACTATCCTCTGCATGTTTATAGGATCCATTAAGACCGGTAACAGTTCCATTAGCAGGAAGGTGTTCAGAGGATTTATCATTATCCTTCTGATGTTGTTGCTTGTATCGGCTGCTACTATTTATGGTTTCCAAAGACTTAATCACTGGATAGAAAGTACTGAGAAGGTTGATCATTTACTCAGGCGTATATACCTTGCCCGTATTGAGACCCGAAGTTTCTCCTTCTATAGTGCTACAACCGACATCTCGGTTGTCGACAGCCTAATCAGTGAGATAAACAATGCACTTGAGGACGCTAGGGATTCCCGACTTTATTCAAAAAGCCGTACAGAACTGGAGCCTGTTGATGAATGGATTGAGAAGTTTCATTCTTACTGGTTTAAATTTATTAGCCTTCACGACGAGAGACTCCGTACCGAGCAACGTATGGACTCGCTTTTCCATAAGATCTTTCTGGCGGCTCAGGAGCCGCTCCCGCGGCCTCCTGCAGGTTCAGGTCTTTCTCAGGGGGATGGGATGCACAACGAACTCTTGTTTCAGTTACTGCATATTGAAGCTATTGAGAAGGAGATTTGGGATTATCCAAGAGTTATCGTGAGTCCGGATTCTGTAAGGATGGCGTTCCAAAGAATCAGGGCACTTATTCCTCCCGAGGATATTGTTGCGCCGGGTTCTCATGCCCGCCAGGTCCTTAAAAGCCTTAGCAGGGATCTTAGTTCATATCAGAATGAGACACTCGAATTGGCAAAGGCAATTTACGACCTCAAGGCAGCTGAGGATATGTTGGTTGATAGTTCCATGGCCGTGCAGAACACAGTCGAGGGTGCCAACAACTACCACAACCAGGCAATGAAGGACTGGATAAAATGGAGCCTTTGGATTATCATGATTCTTATTATATCCTCCATAGCATTCGGCTTTATCATGGCCATACGTTATATTGTAAGGGTCGCCAGTGAAGAAAAACTAAGGGAGGCTAAGGATAAGCAACTTGAGGAAAACAGAAAACTGCTAAATGATGTTGTAAACAACAGTGCATCATTGATTTATGTTAAGGATCTGAGGGGTAGATATACCCTTGTCAACCAACCTATGGAAGAGCTGCTAGGCATTGAGGCTCACAGAATAATTGGAAGGACTGATGAAGAGGTTTTCCCATCCGAATATGCTCTTCTGATCAGTAGTAATGATAAGGAGGTTATTAAAAACGGTAAGCCCATTCAGGTGGAGGAATACATGGAGTCAGCCTCAGGAAGGCGGACCTTCCTTGCTAATAAGTTCCCCATTCAGAACCAGAATGGAGAGGTCGTTTCAGTAGTTGGTGTCTATACCGATATATCCGAACTGCGCAAGGCACTTTCAGACCTTGAGAGGAGCCGTGAAAACTACCGTAACATTGTATCCAACGTTCCCGGGGTCGTGTACCATTGCATGAATGACGCAATGCGGACTATGTTATTCATAAGTGGAGGTGTAGAGAAGCTTGTGGGACTTGGAATAAACTCCTTTATCAAGGAGGGTCAGTCCATTATACCTTTCATTGAGAGAGAGGATGAGGTAAAGGTAAGAGAGGGTATCAGGCAGGCTGTACTCAGACAGAGACCATATGAGATTGAATACAGAATACGGGACCTTATGGGCAACCGTAAATGGGTCTACGAGAAAGGAATGCCTGTATATGAACCTGATTCGACAAAAGTCACTCTTCAGGGTGTTATTATTGATATTACTGCACAGAAGGATGCACTTTCAGAACTGATGTTAAGGGACAGGCTTCTGGAAAGTGTTACTGAGGCCGTTAAGGAGCTTATCGCAAATGATGATTCCAATGAGGCTCTTATCAGAGCACTTAGAGTAATGAGTACAGGAGCAGATGTGGACAGAGCCTTTGTATTTGCCAACAGACAGGGCGGAAACAAATCAAAGATCTTGATCGAGCACCTTGTTGAGGTCGACCGATCAGTGCTTGCTCCAATCAACAGGACCAATTTCGAACCTGTACCCTATGATTCAGTGTCTACAACATGGTACCACAGGTTCACACAAGGTAAGGAGGTCGCAGAAAACTACCGTACTGCAAGTCAGGGAGAGGCTAGCTTTATGAAGGCTATGAATCTCAGCTCAGTTATGCTTGTTCCAGTGTTTATGAAGGACCGCTTCTGGGGCTTTTTGGGCTTTGGATACAACAACCTTCCAGGTAGCTGGAATGAGTCTCATATTACCCTCTTCAAAGCCTTTGCTGCTACCCTCGGTATCGTGCTTATGCGAAACGAGGGTGCTGTCGAACTGCAGAAAGCAAAGGAGGCAGCAGAGGCAGCAACAAGGGCCAAGAGCGACTTCCTTGCGCGTATGAGTCATGAGATACGAACTCCTTTAAATGCAATTATCGGTTGGACCCATCTTGGTATCGAGAAATTGGAGTCGTCAGAACATTCTGGTTATCTGAAAAGAATACAGTCGTCATCACGTTCGCTGCTTGGTATTATAAACGACATCCTAGATTTTTCAAAGATCGAAGCCGGTAGGCTCGATATTGAACATATAGACTTCGACCTTGAGTCTGTGCTGCAAAATCTTGCCGATATTGTTTATTTCCGAGCCTATGAGAAGGGTCTTAACCTTGTTTTCAATTGTGATCCACAGGTGCCTCTCAACCTTATGGGTGACCCGATGCGTATTGAACAGATTTTAGTAAACCTTGTAAATAACGCTATTAAGTTTACAGACCAGGGTGAGGTTGTTGTAAATATTACCCTCAAGTCGGATAGCAATGAAAAGGCTGAACTTCTCTTTGCGGTCTCTGATACAGGTATAGGACTGAAGGATGAGCAGAAGGCTAATTTGTTCAAGGCCTTTACGCAGGCTGATGTATCTATAACCAGAAAATACGGAGGTACTGGACTGGGACTTGCTATCTGTAAGCGTCTTACCAATCTAATGGGAGGTGGTATTTGGGTAGAAAGCGAGTATGGGTCTGGAAGTACCTTCTTCTTTACAGTTATTTTGGATAAGCAAAAGATCCAGAAAAAGGAACAGATGCGTGAAGCTTTTGAGGCTGATGGAGAATTGGTGCTTGTAGCTGATGTCGGTCGTACCTCAACAAATGCATTCAGGAAAATGCTGCAATACTTTGGTTTCAATGCTAAGGGTGTAAACTCACGTAAGGATTTGCAGGTAGAACTAGAGAGCATTAAGAAAATGGACCCTTTCAGGATCCTTTTCCTGGACACTAATATGTTTGGAGGAGACAATGATCTGGCCCTTGAAAGACTTGATAAGTACAAGGATTGCTTTGAAAACCTTGTGCTTTTCTCCACTCCATTCAACGAGACTGAGTTGAAGCACCTGGTAGACAACAGTGATATTGCTTTGTTAAATAAACCTGTCAACTATACTCAGCTATTTGATACTCTTATGGATGTGTTGGGTGGTGGTGTGGCTGGTGAGGGACAAACATTTCGGAGAAAACTGTACCGGGATATGCTTCGTGAACGAAAACCACTTAGGATACTAGTGGTGGATGATACGGCAAGCAACAGGGTGCTTGCTACAGAATTGCTTGAAATGGCATCAATTAAGTCTGATGTGGTTTCAGGAGGCAAGGAAGCAGTTGCTCTTGCACTTGCCTGCAAGGGCAACTGTCCCTATGATCTTGTACTGATGGATATTAATATGCCTGAGATGGATGGCTATGAAGCTACCCGCAAGCTCAGAGAAGTTACCGGTTGGAACGAAATACCTATCGCAGCTATGACTGCCGATGCTTTTGCAGATGTAGAACCCAGGTGTCGTCAGGCAGGAATGAATGACATTGTAGCCAAACCCATAGACCCTGAGGATATGTTCAGGAAAATATTTCACCTTGTTTATGGACTGGAAGCAGTAGAACAGGAGGTCGGACCCTTTGAGGATGAAGCCGTAGTTTTTGACTTTCCGGAGGTTGAAGGTTTGAATGTTCAGGCAGGTATTAAGAGGATGGGTGGACGCAGCGACCTTTACAAACGTTTGCTTAGAGGCTTTTGTCATGACTATGGCCTGTTTGAGGAGAATTACAGAGAACTTGATAAAGTCGGCAATACTGAAGGGATAAAGCGTTTGCTACACTCTCTCAAGGGTATAGCCGGCACCATGGAAGCATCAATAATCTATCCCCTGTCAATTCAGACCGAGAAAGCATATAAGGATAACGATCCTCAGTTTGTATCCCTGTTTGCAGATCTTGTTAAAGAATTAAATCTTATGATCAACAGGCTTGAAAACCTGTAATATACAGCAGATCGGGCAGCTGACAAGGTTAGGTTTTGCAACCGACTGATGTAAATTTACGTATTGGCTTTTATAATCGCTGCATATTGCCTGTGATCAGATAAATGCTTGTAGTATGAAGAAATGCTGTATCCTTATTGTCCCTGGCTTTTTGTCTCTTTGCCTTGGAATGCTGATTTTGATGGTTTCATCATGCTCACTCTCTTCCAGAGATAAATCAGGTCTCCCTTCAATGCCCCTTATCTCAATAGATTTCGATGGAGAGGTTGATAACACAGGGGTGTTACCCGTTATTTTCAAGGGACACAGCAATGTGAGCTTTACTGAGGGGATTGATGGTCAGGCGCTTGATCTTTCCCATACCTCCTTATTCAGAAAACCTATAATAGTTGCAAATGAGCAGGTAACAAGGATCACGGACTATCCGGGAGCTACCATACTGCTATGGACAAGGTTGTCGCCTAATGACTTTAACAACTACGTAATTGTTGGTCAGAAAGACGAAATAGAAGACTTTGAACCCTTCGGGTGGACCATTGCTACAGGTAATTATGGTGCATGGAGCTGGCATATGACAGATGGTGTAAACGAGGCCCATTACAATCCACTTCCTTCCAGACAACCCATCAATGATGGTAAGTGGCACCTGTTGGGCTTCTCTGTAAACTTTCAGAAGAAAGAAGTAAGGCTTATATATGATGGAGAAACTGTTGCAATATACTCTTTGTCTCAGGAGGACTTTTCAGTTTTTAATAGTCGTCTTTTTATTGGTGCAGATCCTTATTCTGCCGACCCTGTAATTGACTGTTACAATGGCGCAATAGACAACCTTTCTGTTTGGAGTCGCGTGTTGAGTGATAGCCAGGTAAAAGCGGTTTTTGAACAGTATAAATCCCCTGGTTTTAGACAGAGGCAAGCTGGTCCTGATTCTATTACGGTTATGAGCTGGAATACTTGGGGAGGAGGGGTGCGCTCAGGTAAATATGTTGGTGTTCACAGGGTTGCTGGACTTATAAGGGAGTCAGGTGCTGACATTATTTCAATGCAGGATGGCTTTGGAACTGAAGTTACTGTTGCTGATATTCTGGGTTTTTATCTGTACAAGAGGAGCGGGGGATTGAGTGTGATTAGTCGATTTCCTCTTGGTGAAACTTATGATATATACAGGAGGAGGGCATCTGGTGCTGTAACAGTCGAACTACCTGACGGAAATTCAGTTTTGTTCTGTCCTATTTATCTGAACTTTTCACCCAATAATGGTCCTTATATTATGTCTGGTTCTGCAGATCCTGATACCTTGATGGCTAGAGAACTTGAAAGTCGCGGAGCTGAGATGCGCTATATAGTATGGGAACTTCAAACCCTTGTAGACAGAAATGATGATGTCCCTCTGATACTTGCCGGGGACTTCAACTGTGGTTCCCATCTTGACTGGACTGAAGAAAATAAGGATCTTCATTATGGAGTAGCTCTTGAATATCCTGCAACTGCTACTTTGGATAAGGCCGGATTTGTAGACAGCTACCGTCAGCTTTATCCTGACGCAAGAACATGGCGAGGCCTCACATGGTCTCCGCTATTCAAAGAGGTCCTTCACGACAGGGAAAGCTTTATTTATTACAATGGTTCGAGACTTGAACCCATACATTCCAGGGTTATTGATACACATGCCCTGGGTTTTCCTTCCGATCATGCAGCAATTCTCACATCATTTAAACTGAAAAAAAGTGATTTGAAGTAAGGGTTTTTTGTAATAATTTGGTCATTAGTTTAAAAACCAAGTTCACAATGACCCTTACTGCGTTTGGTACCAGAAATGAATCTGTGATAAATGAGACAGTATTTGAGATGCTGTTCAGGACTCACTATGCTTCATTAGTGGTGTATGCCCGCAGATTTCTAAACGATACTGATGCTGCAAGAGATGTGGTACAGTCTGTATTTATACGAATATGGGAACGGCGTGACGAGACTCCTATTCTCAATATTAAGGGTTATCTGGTTCAGTCTGTTCGCAACAGATGTTTAAGCATGCTGAAGGAGAGAAAAAGAACCGGAAGCATCGAAGAGGCAGGCAGAATAAAGGATGAAGAGCCAGAGTTACCGGATGAAGAACTTTTTGAAAAAGTACAGGAAGTGATAGCGATGCTTCCACCACAGTGCCAGAAAGTATTTGTAATGAACCGCTTTGATGGTATGAAATACAAAGAGATTGCCGACACATTGGGGATATCGGTCAAGACCGTGGAAGTGCACATGGGCAAGGCCCTTAAATTTATTAAGGAGAAATTGCCGACAGTGATATATAATTTACAAAGGTCATGAAACGACCTCAGCAAAACGCTAAGATGATGAATACAGGTAACATGATAGATGAGATAAGGGCGGCCAAAATCCTGGCAGGCGAAGCATCCGAGGCTGAAATCAAGGAACATGAAATGCTCCTTGCATCAGATGTTGGATACAGGGAGGAATGGAATGAATGGCTGAATGCATGGCAGCTTGGAGATGATGCCGTACTTCAGATGAATGCAGATACTGAAGCGGCTTTGGCTGAGTTGCTTGAAAAAATCAGGACCAAACAGGTAGAAGTACCGGTTAGGAGAATTGGTGTTAGAATGCTGCGTATGGCGGCTGCAGTAGCAGCAGTCCTGGTACTGGGCCTTGGCGTAAGATATATGGTTGATAGGAGCAAATCTGAATACCATAATTATATTGCAGGTGATAGGCTTCCCATGGAGATTACGCTGAGTGACGGCAGTAAGGTCACACTCAACAGAGGAGCCAGCCTTGAAGTTATCCAACCATTCAGGGGAAAGGAACGCAGGGTTAGTCTTAATGGTGAGGCCTGGTTTGAAGTGGCTTCTGATACCAGACATCCATTTATTGTAGGAACAGGCGAGTTTGAGGTAAGGGTAGTTGGAACCCAGTTTAATGTTCGTAATGTTGAACGTGCTGAAACCTTTAATGTTGAAGTGGTTGAGGGAGTTGTCGATCTTATACGACTGACTAGTGCCGAATCACCAATAAGACTTATGGCTGGTGACGGGGCTGTTTTTTATAACAAGACTGGAACACTTGACAAGGTTAAGTTCAACATGAACAACGTTGCATGGAAGAGCGGCCGGATTAGTTTTGAAGATAATCCTTTGTTTGAAGTTTTTAGTACTCTTGAAAGAGTGTACGGGACAAGGCTTGTTACCAATGATGCTACTATACTTCAGGAAAGACTGGTTGGTACTTTCGCCTATGATGATTTCGATCATATTATAGAAGTTGTTTGCAGAACCTTCAATTTGAACTATGAGGGTGACAGCACCGTGATCATGATATCTCGAAATAATTGATAATGCAAGGTAGGGCCTATAGGAAACTGTATATTCTGCAATTTTTATTGTGGATACTGTCAGTATTTTATGATCCCTGCAATGCCCAGGATTCTGTTAGTGGCAAGATCCAAATCAACTATTCCAACCTTATTGATACGCTGAAAGCTATTCATGGGCTTGATTTTGCCTATGATGCTCTTGCCATTAATGCAGATTCAATGATTATGGCCGATCCGGCAGATTTTTCCGATAAGGGAAGGATAGTCTCTTTTTTTGAGAATGACACTGTAGAGGTAAACATAATTGGTAGTCAGGTAATAATCGGACGTAAGTCGCAAAATGATCCTCTACCGGGCATAATTACAATGAGTGGAACTGTCGTTGATGCAGCTTCTCTACAAGGCCTTCCGGGAGTCAATATCTTTATAGAAGGACTTGCTCTGGGGACGAGTACTAATCTTGATGGCCAGTTTATCTTTAAAATCCCGGATGCCTTGTCAGGTCAGAAGTTGCTTTTTTCGGCCCTTGGTTATCAGGGTACCGGAATTAGCATTCCCGAACATGATGCTACACTTGAGATAGGAATGAAAAGTCTTTCAATCTGGTTGCCTGAGGTCAGAATCATTAGTGTGGATCCTTTTAGGGTAGTCAGGGAGGTTGAAAGGAGGAGTAAGGAAAACTACTCTTCTGATCATATGATTCTTACAGGATTCTTTAGGGAGACCATAAAGCAGAATGGCCGTTATGTGGATGTTTCGGAAGCCGTAATAGAGATTGTCAAACCGCCATATAATAGGCTGGCTGAGTTGGAAAGGGTGCGCTTTGTTAAGGGTAGGAAGGGCAGTGAGACCTCTGCTATGGATCTTGTTAGGTTTAAGCTGGTTGGAGGACCTTATTATTTTTCTCAGTTAGATGCTGCGCGTAATGGCGATTTCCTGCCAAAAGCAGAAGATATACAGGAATATAAGTACTTGTATAAAGGTATTGATGAGGAGTTTGGCAAGCCGGTGTACAGGATTGGTTTCAAACCTGAAAATGACAAGGATGGTATTTATTACGAGGGAGAGATGCGCATTGATACTACATCGTTGGGAATGGTGAGTATTGATTTTAAGATGACAGAGCCTTCTCTTAAGCGTAGTCGTAGCATGCTTATCAAACGTGACGCAAAACGATTTAATACCAAGCCTTATTATGCCCGCTACTTGGTACAGTACCGTCCATGGAAAGGAATCTGGGTGCTTTCAAAAGTTAAGGGTGAAATGAGTGTGAGAATATATGACCGTTCTGAAAAGGAGAAATCGGTCTTTGAGACAGTATCTGAACTACTTATAACCGATTTTGAACCAACCTCAGGCCGAGTCCGGTTTCCAGCTTCGGAATATTTCAGGCCTGCCTATTCCCTGTCAGATCAGATAGGTGAATTTGATCCTGATTTTTGGAAATTTTTCAATGTCATCAGTCCTGATGAAGCTCTTGAGAGTGTCCTAAAGCAAAGGAATCCTGCTGAGTAGCATGCTTGCCAGAAATACGTTTTACCTATCCTTCTTCCCGCAATGATTTTTAGTTTTTGTCGTTTAATATACTGTAAGGGATGCTGATTATTTGGCGCAAAAAGCTAAATTTATTGCGTAAATCCCTTAATGAAGTCTATAAAACTCTTCTCTATGTCAAAAACTGAAACAAACATACATCACGCGGAAGTCTTTGGGATGCCCTCCGAAGAATTTGACAGGGTTGTCGAGATACTAGGCAGGAACCCCAATCTCCTCGAACTTGAGATCTTCTCAATATTATGGTCTGAACATGCCAGCTACAAGCACTCACTAAAGTGGCTGAAACTGCTTCCTCGAAGTGGTTCTAACGTAGTTGTTGAAGCAGGAAAAGATATATCTGGTGCTGTAGATATCGGAGATGATGAGGTTTGCGTTTTTAAACTTGAGTCCCATAATCACCCCTGTGCAGTTCAGCCTCGTCTGGGTGCATCTACTGGTCTCAGGGCAG
>CAYNFX010000051.1:0-12471 GCA_964396555.1 uncultured Alkaliflexus sp. | reverse complement strand
CTTGGTATCTATCCTGCAGTTGACCCCTTGGATTCTACGTCTAGGATCCTAACTCCCGAGATCGTAGGTGAGGAGCACTACCGTACTGCTCAGAGGGTTAAGGAGATATTACAGCGCTACAAGGAGTTGCAGGATATTATTGCTATTCTGGGTATGGAAGAGCTTTCCGAAGAAGACAAGCTTGTGGTGCACAGAGCCCGTAGGGTACAGCGTTTCCTGTCACAGCCGTTCTTTGTTGCAGAACAGTTTACCGGGCTTAAGGGAGCCCGTGTATCTATCGAGGACACCATACGAGGCTTTAATATGATACTTAGCGGCGAGCTTGATAAGTATCCAGAAGCAGCCTTCAACCTGGTCGGTACTATCGAGGAAGCCATTGAGAAGGGTGAAAAACTCATTAAGGAGGCTCGAAGAAAATGAAGGCAGACTTGTTTCTAGAAGTAGTCACTCCCGAGCAGATCGTCTTTGAGGGGTCAGTCGGGATGGTTGAGGTTCCCGGTACTAACGGGCGTTTCACTGTTTTACGGGATCACGCACCAATTATTGCTTCACTTACCGACGGTCGGATCAGGGTGATAGGGAAAGATGGTCTTGAGAGGCTCTTTGATTGCAGCGGGGGTATACTTGACTGCAAGGAGAACCATGTGATAATACTCGTTGATACAGCCTTGAGGCAGGAATAAATCATAGTAGAATAAGTTTTGTTTAAATAATGAGGCTGCCCGCTAAGGCAGCCTCGGTTTTTAGAGGAGCTGTGTAATCATCAGCGTTTGTGCAAAAAGAAATAAAAGTGGTACCTTTGTTGATATTCACCTAAAGAAACATTTATTATGCGTTTTAGCCAGTTGTGTAACCAGATTTTTGATGCGGCTACGGGTCATTATCATGAATTTGACAATGTAGATGCAACACCACATAATCCATATGAAAAAGGTTCCATAGAGTTCCTTTTGTTTTCAAAGAACTGGATAGATGCCGTGCAATGGCACCTTGAAGATATTATCAGGGATCCAGCAATTGATCCCGTTGAGGCGCTGAAGATCAAGCGCAGGATAGATGCATCCAACCAGGAGAGGACAGACCTTGTTGAGTATATTGACAGTTATCTCCTTGACAAGTACAAGGATGTAAAAGTTGTCAGTGAAGCCTCGATTAATACCGAGACTCCAGCTTGGGCAATTGACAGGCTGTCTATTCTGGCTTTAAAGATTTATCACATGAAGCAGGAGACCATCCGTACTGATGCAGCGCCTGAGCACATAAAGACTTGTACAGATAAGTATAATGTTCTCCTTACCCAGCGTACAGATCTTAGCAAGGCAATAGATGAACTGCTTGCCGATATTGAATCTGGAAGGAAGTACATGAAGGTTTACAAGCAGATGAAGATGTATAATGACCCAGCACTAAATCCTGTTTTATATAAAGGTGTAAAGTGAAGAAAGGCGTTAAGATACTAGTAATACGATTTAGTGCCTTCGGGGATGTGGCAATGACGGTACCCGTCATTGCCGGCCTCTTAAAGGCTTATCCGGAAGCAGAGATCGTGTTTGTATCTCGTCCTTTTGCAGCGAAGCTTTATGAACCCTTTAGTCAGGTTCGTTTTGTTAACTTCAATCCAAAGGGTGAACACAAGGGGATTGCCGGGATATTCAGATTATTCAAATATCTCAAATCCCTTGGTCCTTATAGCTTTGTAGCAGACCTTCATAATGTATTGCGCAGCAAGATACTTGGCATTTTGTTCAGGCTTTCGGGGGTACCTGTGTACAGGATTGACAAAGGCAGGGCTGAGAAAAGTGAGCTTGTAAGGCAGACAGACAAGCAGCTGAGACCTTTAAAGACAACCTTTCAGCGATACTGTGATGTGTTTTGTGCAGCAGGTAAAATATTTGAACTTCAGCCTTTTAGTCTTAGGGATCTTTTTTGGGAAGAAAATTTGCAGCCTCCACACGCATCCCTTTGTCTTCCCGGCCCTCATATAGGTGTTGCGCCCTTTGCGGGACACAAGTGGAAGGCCTGGCCGCTTGAGAAAGTGGAACAGTTTATAGAGGTGCTTGATAAAAGAGGGTTTCAGGTTTACCTGTTTGGTGGTCGTGGTAGTGAGGCTGAGGTGCTTGACGGTCTGGCAGGGCGCTATGTAAATGTACACAGTCTGGCAGGTCGATTATCGATAGATAATGAGTTGATTGCTATGGCCATGCTGGATGTAATGATTTCAATGGATTCGGCCAATATGCACCTGGCACGTCTTGTTAATACACCCGTGCTTAGTATTTGGGGTGCAACCCACCCATATGCCGGGTTTTATGGCTGGCAGCTTCCAGAAGACTGGGCTGTTCAGGTTGATCTTACTTGCAGGCCTTGTTCCGTATTCGGAAACAAGGAATGTTACAGAGGAGACTTTGCATGCATGGAACTTATAAGTCCTGCTATGGTAGCCGACAAACTTGATTATATATTGACAAGTACGAGAAGTAGCAGACTCTGATTTCCAAAACACACCTATTGTCTTGATGAATATTTTATTTCTTAATTCTCTTGGTCGTAAGAAATGGGGCGGGGGAGAGAAATGGATGCTTATGGCCGCCTCCGGACTTAGGGAGCGTGGGCATAAGGTTATTGTGGGGTGTGCAGACAAATCGAAAATATCGCAGAATGCAAGATCCTTGAATCTGCCTACACTTCCACTTTCATTCAAGACAGACTTCGATTTTATCGGTTTCTTCAACTTACTTAGGGTGCTGTGGAAGAATCCAGTAGATGTGATTATATGCGGTCAAAATAAGGATACCAAGATTGCAGCAGTAGCCGCCCGTGTCTCAGGCGGCCCGGTCGTGTTAGCCCGTCACGGCTTGCAGCTCATTAGCAGGAAGCTCAAGTACAAATACATCTTTACAAAGATGATCGACGGGATAATTACCAATACCAGATCTATCAAGGAGGAGTATGATTCCTATTGCTGGTTCCGACCCGGATTTGTAAAGGTGATATACAACGGGTTTAATCCTCCAGCAGATGTAGATCCCTTTGATTTTAGGGCAAACTTTTGTTTACCTGAAGATGCTCTGGTGTTTTTCAGCGCAGGTCGACTGGCTTCGCAAAAGGGCTTTGATGTACTGATAAAGTCAGCCGCAAGGGGAGTAGCGGAAGGACATAACTGGTATTTTTTTATTGCCGGTAAAGGCAAGAAGGAGAAGGAGTTAAGGAAACAGGTCAGTGCATTAGGTTTGGATGAACGTTTCCGTTTTCTTGGGTTCGTTGACAAGGTATTACCATATGTGACAGGAGCTGATGTATTTGTAATGCCTTCGTTTTATGAGGGTATGCCCAATGCAGTAATGGAAGCCATGGGGATGGGCAAATGCTGTGTTGCAACAGCAGTCAATGGCAGTACTGAGCTTATTGAGGATGGGGTAGATGGCATACTTGTAGAAGCCCGTAATCCTGATTCTCTCTATGATGGTTTGTTGAGAGCCGGCAGTGATAATGCCTTCAGGGATATGTTGGGCAGCACCGCCATGGAGAAGGTTAGAGCCTGCTTTTCTGAGAAGGCAATGCTTGATAATCTTGAGGATTATCTTGTGGAGAGTATCAGCGAATCATTACAAAAAAGATAGGGTAAACAGTTATGAAAATATTAGTTACCGGCGCAGCTGGATTTATCGGCTTTCATCTGAGTAGGCAGTTGCTGGACAACGGGCATGAAGTAACCGGAGTAGATTCTATTAGTGGGTATTATTCAACCAGATTGAAACAGGACCGCGTTGAATTGCTGAATACATACAGGTTATTTAGTTTTTCAGTAATGGATATCTGTAACCGGTCCGATATAGAAGCTTTGTTTGCCTCCGGTAATTTCGATATGGTAATACATCTGGCTGCCCAACCGGGAGTAAGGTATAGCATAGATGCTCCACATAAGTATATTGAGAGCAATATCATGGGGTTTCTGAATGTGCTTGAGGCTAGTCGTCAGAACAAGATCAGACATTTTTTGTATGCGTCTTCCAGTTCGGTTTATGGTAACCGTGTTGGTGGGTCATTTTCTGAGGATGGTGATACAGACCATCCGGAGTCTTTGTATGCAGCCACCAAGAAAAGTAATGAGCTGATTGCATACAGTTATTTCAGACAGTTTGGTATCCAGACTCTCGGGTTACGCTTTTTTTCAGTATATGGTCCCTGGGGAAGACCCGACATGGCCTATTTTTCTTTTACCAAGAAAATTCTGAGGGGAGAGCCCATTCCCGTATTTAACATCGGCGAAATGGTACGTGACTTCACCTATATTGATGATATATGCAAGGGTGTGGCAAGTCTGGTTGAAACTGTTGACAAGCTACCAAAATTCAAGGTTTACAATCTTGGGAGTAACACACCCCTGAAGATTTCGCAACTGATTGAAGCTATCGAAGAGGCGCTGGGTAAAAAAGCCTTGATTGATTTAAAGCTCATGCAGGCCGGGGATGTGGTTTTCACCTGCGCCGACATAAACGAATCGTTCAGAGACTTTGGGTACAAACCTGAAGTTGGAATTAAAGAGGGGATCAGTAAATTTACGGACTGGTATAAGTCATACTATCAAATCAGATAATAGTATCTCTTTACAGAATTCACGTAAAGTATGTTGGGTAATTTTTTCTCATAAGGGCATGGTAATGCTTTTTTTGGATAAAAAAAGGAGGCTGCCTGCTTGCAGCCTCCTTTAATTTGGGAAAGTGTTATTCCGTTAATGCCCTATATTGTATTTATTCCTGTTCAGTATCTACCGACAGTGAGCGTATTGCGGAATCCAGGTTTTCGGCGAGTTCAGATGTATTTGCAATATAGTTAGACATTTGAGCTATGGTCAAACTAACATTATTAGCTTCTACAGTTTGAACCTGTATTGACTGGTTTACGTCTGTAATTACTGATACCATCTGAGTCATTACACTACTAAGCCTGTTAATTTTTTCATTAGCATTTTCAGATAACTTTTGTCCTTCTTCGGAAAGTTTCAGGATCTGCTTGGCTATCTCGGAGGATTGGTCGGCCAGTTTCTTAACCTCGTTTGCAACAACTGCAAAACTGCGTCCATGTTCGCCTGCCCTTGCAGCTTCAATGGCAGCATTGATTGACAACAGATTGGTCGTCCTTGCAAATCCTGATACGAAACGAATGCTTTCAGATATCTGATTGATGGAGTTTAAGGTTTCGGAGACGATCTTTACGCTTGAAATAGTTTCCTGTTCTACGTCTTTAACCTTCTTCATCATATCAACCATGCTACTTGCATTTTCATTCATCTCACTTGTAATCTCCTCCATTGAAGCCGAGATCTCCTCTGCAGATGAAGCCTGACTATTACTAGCGTTCAGCAGTTCTTCAGAGGCTTTCCCCAGTTGTTGCTTAACATCGTCTATGATGATAGTCAGCTTTGCCTGTGCGTCTTTCAGCTTGTCGTTCTGAACATTAACCTTTTGTGTCGCATCATGAATCTTTTCTTCAAGAATTCTCTGATTTTCCTTTAGGCGTTTGGTCTTGTATGTTATGTACTGATATACAACACCACCAATAAGAGCCACAATCAGTATTCTGAACCACCAGGTACGCCACCATGGTGGGCGAACTTCAATTATCAGATTAATACCCTCGTCGTTCCAGATACCGTCGTTATTTGTAGCCTTGACCCTGAATGTATAGGTTCCCGGATCGAGGTTCGTGTAGGTTGCCTGCCGGTTGGATGTTAGGTTCCAATCATCCTCGAAGTTTTCGAGATAATAAGCGTATTGGTTACTTGATGGCTTTGCATAGTGAAGTGCTGCAAAATGGATGGTTACCATATTGTTCTTATAGGAGATAGAGATCTGGTCAGTAGCGTGTATTGGTTTGGTAAGGATAAGATCTCCATTAATTTTTTGGCTGGGTTTTACCTCCTTATTGAAAATGTCTAGTCGTGTAATCACAACCTTCGGAAGGAAGGGATTGGGCTTGATGTCTTCTGGATAGAATGCATTGAGTCCATTGGTTCCACCAAAGAAGACCTTTCCTTCTGAGTTGATGAAATATGCGTTTTCCCTGAATTCATTGCTTTGCAGACCATCACTTTCGGTAAAGTTATTGTATGTCCCTCTAGTGACATCAAAGCAGCATATACCGTTTGTAGAGCTTAGCCACAGATTACCTGACTTATCTCTTACAATTCCCAGCACTCCATCTGCAGGCAAACCGTCTTCTTTAAAGAATTTCTCGAACTCCAGCTTCGTTTTGTCAGTTATTTTCTCGATGACTGATGCATTGAAGTTCCATTTACTGAGTCCTCTACCTGTACCCAACCACATGTTTCCGTCCGGATCACCATAGATTGAGTTAATAGTATTGTTACTAATGGAGGTTGCATCTTCTTTGTTTTGGTTAAACCTGAAAAAACGAGGGTTTTTCTTGTAAACATCTTCCCTGGGAATAATATTCAGTCCATTTGAGTGACCTCCAATCCATAGGTTACCCTTTGAATCTTCACCCATAGACCATACAATGTTATCACCCAGGCTATTTGGGTTTGATCCATCAGTTACATAGTAGTCAAAATCGTCGCTTTCATCATTAAATCTCCATAAGCCGGAGCCCCAGGTGCCACCCCAGAGGATTCCGCGGCTGTCTTCATACAGGGAGAAGGTCCAACCTTGCATGTCGTAGCGTTTAATATCCGGTTTTTGGCCTGAACCTGCTGGTTCAGGCTTTATTCTGATCATATATCCCTGAGTTCCGACCCATACTTCCCCGTTTTTTCTTTGAACAAGAGAAAGACAACTGTTATTTATTATATTTACCTCTCTGGGATTATCGAGATAGCGGTAGACTTTGTATTTGCCATTTCTGTCAAATACCAGTCTGTCAAGGGACTGCCCATCTCTGGTGCTGACCCAAACTTCATTACCATTAATACCGGTAATACCTGAAATTGCGTTACCACTTAGTGAGTTTTTATTACCGGGGATATTAGTAATATGACCGAAATCCTTTCTGTAAAGGTCAGCTTTGGATACCCCCTGGCTGAAAGTGCCGGCCCAAAGGACACCAGCTCTGTCTATGAAAACTGAATAGATATTGGCATCGCCCAAAGCACCCGGGTCAAATTTATCGGGAAGGAAGTTGCTTGTCTCTCCGGTTTTGGGATCATATTTGAACAATCCCCTTGTTTCTGTTCCTGCCCATACATTTTCAAATTCATCAATAGTAACATAGCATCTGTTATTAGGGGTAGGGTTGATCTCAGGATTGTTAGCTAAAACGTATGAAGATGATCTTTTATCCCAGATGAGCTTGTATATACCTCTGGTAAAGGTCCCTACATAGATGTCCCCTTTTTTGTCTTCTGTTACTGATATGGCTCTGGTTGCAGGAACGGTCATTGCCTGCCTAAATTTCTTGGTATCACGATCGAAATATGTCAGATGGCTCCCTAGAAGTATGAAGTTGCCCTTGGAGTCTTCATGCATTCTTGTGAAAGTATCACCAAAAGGACTGATATATCTCTCGAAGCGAAGTATTGATTTGTCCCCACCTCGTATTAGGCGATTCAGAGCTCCCTGGGTGCTTACCCAAATGTCGCCTCTACTATCCTCCATTACATGTTGCACGGTTCTTCCATATATGGTGGTGGAGTCATCTGGATTATGCCTTATTCTTATAAAATTGTCTGTATTCGGATCATAACGCTCCATCCCATCTCCGTTATTGACCACCCAGATATACCCTTCACTATCCTCAAACAGCAGTTCATTGTTATTGTTACCAATGCTATTTTCATTGTTTTCATCATACTGATATACAGTAAATGAATACCCGTCGAATTTATTTACGCCTCCATAGGTGGCAAACCACATGAAACCGTTTCTATCCTGAAGGATAGCGGTAACAGTTGATTGCGACAGACCATCTCTGATTGTAAGCTTATCGAAAACAATGTCGGAGGTCTGACTAAAAGCAGGTATCACAGCAAAAAGCATTACAGCAAGGAAATAAACAGCTTTCGTTGCACAATTTCTATAACACTTCATATTCAAGTACTGGTTATGGTGATTAAATGAATTTTGCTTGATTTAACGTAAATTAGCAAATATGGTTTCGTAATAAGATTATTATTAGTGTTTTACATAATTGCGCACGTGCATATTAAACAAAAATTAAGATTTTGTTTATAGTGATTATTCAGTTACTGATTAGTGGGAGGAGAGGCCTTTCTTCATGTATTTTATGCTCCAGGGGCACAGGGCCAAACACAGAAGGCAAGTAGTGCAAGATTGGATATTGATTATTTCGTTCCTGTCTTTGCCTGGTAACCAGTTGCTTCCACTCAGTGCACCGGTTTTGCAAGCATCGACACAGATGTTGCAGGTGCCACAGTTTGCAGGTTGTGGTGGCGAATACTGTGAGTTGGTTTCCAGAGGAGCATCTGTTATAACGCTACACATACTTAAGGCGCATCCGTAGCGGTCATTTATCAAAAGATTATTTATTCCAATCCTTCCAAGTCCGGCAATCCTTGCAATTGTTTTGTGAGGTAGTGGACTTCTTTTGTTCTTGAAGTCGTACAATTCTGCATTTGCCAGGTTCTTTTCTGACTGAGAGAATGCATTCCATCCTTCTGCAGATAAAATTCCTTCCAGGTGATCTGCTAATGCATCCGTTTTTACTTCAGTAATATGAAACTCATCTGAATCGATAGTGTTGTTTCTTTTGATTGTTTCGACATAATCGGGAGTATCGATTATCTTTTTAAGGTAGTTTGGCGAAAGTGGTATGCCAAATAGGATAGCGCGGGGGTAGCCCTTTGTCATCTCGTCTGGTAAAGAAGAAATATCAGTAAAAAAGACAAAATCAGCACCTTGGGAGATCAGGATTTCTTTTATTCTATATTCAAGACCTTGGTTCATTGTATGTCGCAGTATTCGATTCTATGATAAACAACAGCGACAAAGTTACTTAAATAAAAGGAGCATCTATCATGATCCATTCTATAGCAGCCTTAATGGTGGTAAAGGGTCTGGAGACATAGCCCTCGTCATGCATTTCAACAAGAACAGGGATTACAATATCTTTGGAATTCTCTGTAACAATAGCGATTTTAAAACCTCCGAATATATTGATATGGTTCTTGTAAAAATCAGCTATCTCATTGTGTCTGGCAATAGGAATATCAAAGTGGGCCTCTCTGTAATCAAGTATAAAACCCCGTGTTTCCTTAGGAATAATACCTTCATTAATGGCATATTCCCAGGATGAATTTATGTCTTCCAGTGTGATGGCACCGAAGTAGGTTTTATACAAAATGCCGGTTTCCCCATCGAAGTGATATGAATATTTTTGTGCCATCCTTATTTAAACAAAATAGATATCAAACACTAAGATTAAATATATACTATTTGGTTTAATTTTTCACCATAACTTTACATAAGAATGTTTGTTTTTTTGATAAACAGAAAGATGCTCTTGAGTTAAGTCATTTAGCAGAATCTGATTCAGGAGTCCAAATAGTTTTCTCATTTTCTGCACAATCCCAGATTTTCACAGGAACCGACCAGTCTCCGTATTTCTCTGTCAGGTACTCTTTGTGATAGGCAGGTCCTTTCAACATAGTTTCACCATAAGGAATCATGTCACAGCCTTCATAGTAATGGCTTTTCACCCTCATTATCTTGTTTTTGGCCTGCCAGTAGTAATATCCATTATCATAATATTTAATGAATATGTCACATATAGTATAGCTAGGAGTCTTGTGCATTTTTATCATTTGCAGTATGTAATCCTGCATAGGTTTGATTTTAATGACCCTGATATCGCCTACATCCAAAGGTCCGTTTGTCTTGTCGCTTCTTCTAATTGATAGCTTATAGCCTCTAATTGCGAAGTACAACTTGAGCTTGACCAGTTTATGCAGTTCGGTTTGGTTGATAGATAAATCTATATCATGATCCCAATCCAGTAATTTTCCATCCCTAACAATTCCAAGTAAGGTTCCTCCTTCGAGGAAATACTCTATATTATGATTTTGAAGCGCAGAAGTGATGAATAGCAACATTTTTTTTGCCCTTTCCCTGGTTTCGGCATTTTCAAAATTGAACATACTTTCTAGCATATATATTTTTTTCGGCGCTAAAGATATCCAAATAATACGATTAGAATAAGCTTAGGTTTTGTTAAGGAGTTAAATATTTATGAGGATCTGGAATTTATGACTTTCTTAATTCATTGTTCACATGTAAGACGCTGACATATATTTGATTATGGAGCAAAGAGAAGCGAATTGGGAGAGTTTAGTTTCAGTTGTATAGATATTATTGCTAGCTTTGACGTTGAATTTTGAGGAGTGAAATAGAAAGACAAAATAGTTTCAGATGAAAATTGTGATTCTTGCCGCAGGTATTGGATCCAGACTGGGAAATCCATTGCCTAAGCCGTTAACTATGTTGAAGAACGGGAAATCTATAATGCAGCATCAGATAGATAACGTGTCTAAGTACTTCAATCCCGACAATGTTGTAAGCGTTGTGGGCTTTAAGAAGGAAGTAATAATGGAACATTTCCCATCTTCGATATATATCTACAATCCAAGATATGACCAGACCAATACCTCTAAGAGTTTGCTTCTTGCATTAAAGAAATTTTCCGGTGAGGGAGTATTATGGATGAATGGTGATGTTGTGTTTGAAGCGACTCTGTTCGATCACATCCTACCCAATATTCAGAAAGATATTTCTTTTATGTGTGTCAATAATTCTGAGTGTGGTGAAGAGGAGGTAAAGTATAGAACTGATGCTCAGGGGGACATTATAGAGATCTCCAAAAAAGTTGGAGATGGTGAAGGTGAAGCCGTTGGAATAAACTACGTGTCTTCAAATGACATCTCTGTCTTTATAAAGAGGCTTGAGGAAGTGGAAGATAATGAATACTTTGAAGGTGGAATTGAGCGAATGATTAAGCTGGATAAGGTTCGGGTGCTTCCTATAGATATCTCAGAGTTTGACTGTATGGAGGTTGACTTCAAGGAGGACCTTGACAATGCCAACAGAATGTTAGATCGAAAGTAAGAGGTTTATGAGAATAGTCCTTTTCTGCTATCATCCATATTCTTTTGGAATACTGAAGCCATTGTTTGATGCTGCATCAAACGGGGGCAATTCCATCTTATGGTATGTAAGGAAAGGTATTGAGAGTGAGTTTTTATACAGAGATTCAGTAGAATGGACTTCCTCGATTGAAGTGTTATGCGATTTTATTCCCGATGCAATATTTGTCCCCGGCAATGAGGTACCCTACTATCTTAGGGGTGTTAAGGTGCAGGTCTTTCATGGTCTTGCAGGAGAGAAGAAGGGACATTTCAGAATAAGGGATTACTTTGATCTGTATCTTACCCAGGGACCGTACTTTACAAAGAGGTTTAATGAACTTGCTGTAAAGCATGGAAATTTTGAGGTAATAGAGACCGGATGGTCAAAACTGGACACGCTGTTTCTGGCGCAAGACCGTTTCAAGGTTGAAAAGGAGAAGCTTCAGGCTCAATATGGTGCTAAGAAAATAGTGCTGTATGCGCCGACCTTCTCTCCTTCATTGACCTCTGCCAATGATTTGATTGACTCGATAGAGGATCTTGCATCCAACAAGGGTTATCTTGTGATTATTAAGTTTCATGATTTGATGGACAAGGGTCTGGTTGAAAAGTACAAAAACAGACTTGGTAATCATGAGAGAGTAATGTTTGCTGAGGATCATAACATTATTAAGTATCTTGTTGTCTCTGACTTGATGATTAGTGATACTTCCTCTGTCGTTTATGAATTTATTTTGCTGGACAAGCCTGTAATTACATATAGGTCTTCATCGACTAACATAGAGTGGAAGGACATCAATGACGCTGGTAAACTCTATAAGGAGGTGATGAATGCTTTTCAGAATGACGAGCATGCCAGTGACCGTGAGAAGATAATCAATAGTTATCATCCCTACAGTGATGGAAAGTCTTCGCATAGAATGATACAAGCTGTTGAGGATTATATAAATAGAAATGGTGTTCCGGAAAGAAGGAAGCTCGGTCTGCTAAGACGCCGGAAAATCCGCAGGATGTTTGGATCTGCTCATTAATAGTGTCGACTATGCTAAGGTATATAGGATACCTGATTAAGACAGCGTTATTTTTGCTGTTATTCTTCGCTTTTTACCAGTTTATGTTTCTGGTTTTCAACCTTGGTTATGCGGATGGGGCTCCTACAGGAGTACTTGCCAAGTCTTTCCTGGTTGGAATAAAAATGAACCTGGCAATGAGTGCTTATGTGCTTTTGCTGCTTGCTGTAATACAGACCGTCTGCATGCTAATATGTGGAAGCTACTGCTTCCGCCTTCAGAAAAAGGTAGCTTCTTTTTTTATAATATTATTTGGTGGCTTGCTTCTAGGCAATATTGCCATCTACTCCTACTGGGGAAGATTAT
>CAYNFX010000050.1:0-12590 GCA_964396555.1 uncultured Alkaliflexus sp. | reverse complement strand
AATTTGACGTAATCCTGTGGACCAAGTTCATGACAATCATGCAGCATCTGTGCTCCTCCCTTGAAGTTAAGAAGAGGTTTTCCGGCGCTTAGTCCTACCTGTCCCATGAAACCGAAATGCTTGTTGAATGAGAAAAATTCCTTTTCGCTAATAACACCTTCAGCACTTGTCTTACCTTCTTTGGATACTGAAATATTACTGAATGAGATCTTCTTTGTGTTTCCGTCTCCATTAATGAAATCGTAAGTGCCTTGTGCCTGATACTGTAATTTTCCTTCGATACTTACCCTTGCATTGTAAAAGCTGTGAATCGTATCGTTCAGTACTATCTTTACCGAATCAAGTACATCAAGCACTGCATCCCTGTTAATTACTACATTACCGTCGTTAAGGACCATCCGGGTATCAGCTACATTGATCTCCTTAACTTCACGGGCAAAAATCTTTCCAGCTTCAACATCATAGAGTGCAATGGGAACTACAAAATCAAGTGAGTCTTGGCGCCTGTGGGTTGACACGAAGCGGTTTCCTGTCGAACCCGACAAACCTAGATATATATCGTTCTTGTCCATATCCCAGGAGAACTGGTTGATATAGGCAATATATCGTTGGTCAGTGAACTCAACCTTGCTTCCTGCATCCCTTGACAGGAAGGAACCTTTACGTTCCTTGAAATCTATTGTAGATAACAGGTTTTCTGTTTTGAAGTTTACTGCATTTGATAAGGAAGACTGTTTCAAACTGAAATCTGAGGAGTCAGCCATAACAACATGGTGTCCCAGTTGCAGGCTTTGAGCCTTAAGAATTCCATTTGGCAATACCAAACTACCGTCTCCTTCAAGACCATTTGGAGTTAGTTTCAGGTTGCCTTCCAGACTTGTCTCTCCTGCATAAAGAGTAAAGGGTTCCTCTTGCATCCTTATATCCAAGTGGTCTTCGAAAGGATAATAATTGATTGTTACAAAGGTACCGCTAACGTCTGGATACTCAATGCCAGTTTCAACAGGAGCAATCACAAAGCGTTCTGCCAATCCGAAAGTCCTGTCAGGCAAGAAGGTAAATTCTTCAGATTTTGCAGTTCCGGTTAGCCAGTGTAAATCTCCATTACCTTTAAGACCTTGGTTGCTGAGATCAATAGTATTTGTAAAAGTTGCATCCTTGCCGTATATCGCGTATCCATCAGAGGGGCTTGGCTTAACAAAGCCCAGTGAATAGTCTGGTCTGACAGTAAGGGTTTCTTCAAGATCCGGGAATATATTAGATTTGAATACCCCTGCAAATGTTATGTTCTTTTTTGTAAGCTGGCTGACACTGTCAATCTCGAATGGGTCAAGCATGAAATAGAAGGATTCCCTGTTGTACTTACCTCCCTGGATAGCAGAATTGTCATAATACACATATGAGTTTGTATTACTTTTTAGCCTTGGGAATTCCGGATATTCTTCCTTACCTGATTTGTTGTCCGGCCTGTCGATTTCAAGGTAACCGGAAAGCTGGGATACAGTATTGTTTATCTTAATAATGGCAGGTCGTCCGTAATAGTCAAAGTTCTCGGTCTGAACATTCATTGACATCGAGTCAATGATGTTAAGATTGATTCTGAAGTCTTCATAATCAAACTCAAAGCTATTACCAAAAAGGGTTATCAGACCTGAGGATATTGAACCGTCAAAACCGAAGTTCCTGTCTTTTTTCAATGTGAGATGCTTATTAGTAGGAAAGAAGACTACATTCTGCCTGTCGCTGATTGATACAGCAGAAACACCATTGAGTTCCATGTCATAGTTTCTCAGGTCGAGTACTGCATTGGGCTGAGATCCCGGCGTTTCCGACTTAAAGCGGATCACATCATAATCCTTTGTTCCTGCCCTGAATGCCAGGTAGTCGCGCAAGCGATCCCGTATTTCAATGGTGTCATTGTTGACATTGTATCCCAGGAAGCCGTGAAAAGACAAACCAATTACCTGCTGCCTTATCTGTTGTTCAGGCATGTTAAGGAATCTTGCATAGTCGCGGGCAGTAAACTTGTCACTTTTGTATGAACGGGAACAATTCAATAGCCCTTGTAGCGGGTGGATAGCGTCCATTCCCTGTAGCTGATAAAAGAATTCTTCTCTAAAATAGCTTATTGATTCGAAGAATGCATGATTCTCAGCAGCACCAGTTATCATCCTCAGTTCAATACCCGGATTGCCTATCTGCCACTTTATCATGCCCACATCCATACTTATGTTGTGATAGGTATTGAAGAAAGGACTCTGTGCAAGTCCGTTTCCATCCCGTATCAGGTGTAGTTCCTTATTTTCTGCCATGTATTTAAATAGCAGTCCGGGGTGATAAATATAGCCACTGTCCAGGTACATAGTAATCTCAGTATCACCTCCCACTATTTGATCCTGACGTAGTATGAAACCTTCAGATTTGGCTGTAATAAAGAGTGTATCGTTACGGAATATATTTATTACAGCAGGATTCTGACTGTTTCCGGAACCTATAAACTTAGAACCGTACTGAGAGAAGCCTCCTTCAAAGTTGAAGTTGGGTTGGATATTATTGATCTGGTACCTCTGCTCGTATGATTCAAACTTGGGGTAGGTAGAATTCTCAGGAATTCGTATTTGCATAAGACGGTGCTGTATCCTTCCATAAAGCGGATAATTGAAATACTCATAGTTTCTGAATTCCACATTCTCGACTTCGAAAGTATTTCGTGACATCTCAACCTGATACTCATCGAAGGTTGCATAAACTCTGTCGTCAGGGAGTCCACTCTGTACCCATGTAATCTTGCCACCATTGCCACTCCATATCCCGCTCATCAGGTTTATCTTTCCTGATGTATTCTCAATAAAGATACTGTCGTTTTGAGAACGGCAGGTAATAGTAGTATTACTGACGCGTGCATATAGCGTGTCAGCGTATTCAAATGCAAAGCCAGGAGAAGAGCTTGTCCACTTTATTGCGGCAGTTGAGTAAAGTATGTTTTCGTTGAGTAGGTTTCTTACATGCTCATTTAGTTTGTTCATATGCCTAAGCGGAGAACGCTGATCTTTTAACAGAGCAAACACAGCATTGTGCCATACATCAAAACTCGCCTGGGGATGTTGGGTTTTGACAAAGGTTTGGACAGTAAGTAGATAGTTATTGTAATCCGGATAAGCCTTCCCCTTCTTCTGCATTATCAGATCAGAGGCTTCAATTATCTTGTTTTTAAGTTCGGAAGATGTTTGAGGATCGTTCCAGAAGATGCTGAAGTCCCTAAAGAAATCTTTACTTCCACTATTTTCTGAAGCTTTGAATATTTCTTCGAGTAACTTCAAATAATTGTCCTGTCCCCCGGAAGAAAACTGTCCGGCAGCGACAACCTTTGATAGTGGTAAGGTTGTTATTAACAGTAATATAATAAGGAAACGTAGATATTTCTTCATAGACCTCCTCCACATCATTGAGAGAGTTCATACGTTAGAGCAGTCCAATTGTTCTTTTCCTTCCTGTTTATCAAACTCAATTTAAGACTTTGTGCCTCTTGGTCAATAGCATTGAAATCAGATTCGTAAAATCCGCTGAGAAGAATTAGTCCACCAGATTTCAACTGCTTTGTATAGGCTTGCATGTCGGACAGTAATATGTTTCTGTTGATGTTGGCTATAATAATGTCGAACATACCCTCAGCAGCAAGCATGGATGCATCACCCTGTTTGATTTTGATATTTCCCGCCCCGTTGAGCTGACAGTTTTCCTCACTGTTGCGTATGCACCACTCGTCTATGTCAATTGCAACGATTTCTTTAGCATCCCTTTTGGACGCCAGAATAGCCAGAATACCTGTTCCGCAGCCCATGTCCAGTACTCTAAGTCCTGTTACAACTATTTCAAGAATTGATTCTATCATCATAGAGGTTGTCTCGTGATGTCCTGTACCAAAGGACATCTTTGGCTCGATAATAATCTCTATGGGGATTTCAGGTTGTGCAGGATGGAAGGGACTACGGACAATACACTTGTTACCAATAACAATGGGTTGGTAGTAATTCTTCTCCCATTCTTCATTCCAGTCCTTGTCCTCAAGATCAGAGATACTCAATTCTACTTTGGTGTCATCAAAGGGCAGCTCAACATCGTCTAGCAGATCCGGATTAAAGTCAGCTTGAGGAATGTAAGCTTCAAGTCCGCTATCAGTTTCCATAAAGC
Organism: uncultured Alkaliflexus sp.; assembly: GCA_964396555.1. Classification (GTDB taxonomy): domain Bacteria; phylum Bacteroidota; class Bacteroidia; order Bacteroidales; family Marinilabiliaceae; genus Geofilum. The sequence continues at coordinate 8,399 of CAYNFX010000050.1, read as the reverse complement.
TTTCAAAGCCTACATTGGCCAACAGCGCTGTCAGGATTTCTGCCTTTTCGGAAGTAAAAGGACTGATGGTTGCAACTACCTTAGTGTATCGCATGGTTTGGGGATATGAGAGAGAAAGAACAGATAAGGCCTGCAGGCCTTATCTGTTGAACTTATTATTAGAATGCTGTTATAATAGCAAGGAAATCTTCTGCTTTCAGAGATGCACCACCGATCAGACCTCCGTCAACATCGGGATTTGAGAACAGTTCCTTAGCGTTGCCAGCGTTGCAGCTACCGCCATAAAGGATAGTTGTATCATTTGCTATCTCTTTCCCGTACTTTTCATTGATCAGACTACGGATAAATGCATGAATTTCCTGAGCCTGAGCAGGAGAAGCAGTTTTGCCTGTACCGATAGCCCATACTGGTTCGTATGCGATCACGATCTTCTTGAATTGGTCTGCAGTAAGGTGGAACAGAGAGTCAGATAGTTGTTGTTTTACAACTTCAAAGTGCTTTTCTGCTTCACGTTCTGCAAGTACTTCACCAACACAGAAAATGGGTTGCAGATCATTTGCAAGTGCCAGGTCAGTCTTTTCCTTAAGGATAGCTGCAGTTTCACCATAATAGGCACGGCGTTCTGAGTGACCCAGAATTACCCAGTTTGCACCGGTTGACTTTACCATGGCGGCTGAAACTTCACCTGTATAGGCACCAGATACTTTGTTAGCGCAGTTTTGAGCTGCAACCTGTACCTTAGCTCCGTCAACAGTCTTTACAACCTCCGCGATATGGATAAAGGGGGTGCCCAAAACAACCTGACATTTTGGAGTTATGGCAGCCACGCGGCTGTTTACGTCTTTTGCAAGAGCTACACCCTCTTGAAGGGTGAGATTCATCTTCCAGTTTCCTGCAACAATGTTCTTTCTCATTTTTTCTATTTTGTAGTTTTACTTCTGAAAATTATCATTGGTATAAGCAATATGCCAGCAATACACAGCCAGATAATCAGGCTGGTCCTGTAACTAACACCCTGAGCCAGGGCATAGGCGAGGGGATTATCAAGAATTGATATATCGGGCAAATCATTATAGTGCCACTTTCCCGCCACAGTGCCGTCATACATAAGTACCAGCCCGGGATTTGACCTTATAATCGTTTTGAGCAGAGTCTCATCTGCCTGCAGATAGGACAGCATCACGCCGTTAACTTTGTCAAAGGTCTCCATTGTGTCGCTGCCTGAGGCGGTAACAATATGAAAGGGTATATCCTTAATTCTTGCATTTTCAGCAAGTTCACCGATTCTGCCTGCAATGTCGCCAGGAATCTTATTAAGCTCTGGTGAAATCAACATAAATACAGGCCCCCTGGTGTTAATCAGTTCATGGTGTATTTCTTCACCAGTATCAACTGAGAATAACGAGAAGTTGTAAAGCGGCGGGGTATACCCTTCCTTTATAACCTTGGTAACACTTTCAACAAAAACCCATGATTCATCATCATAGGGGTAGTTATTCACGTCAAAGGTTTGCCTAACTCCATCCTTTTCCAATATAAAAACGGTTTCGTAATCTGGCATATCAGCGCCTTCTGGAATACGCATACCTTCAGGGATATTTGTGCCTATCTTATAAGGACGAAAATCAATTACAGGCAGATGCCTGTAATTGAATATGCTGAAATTAATAATTGCAACCAGAGCCACAATAGCTACAGCTGCATTTGCCAATCCTTTATGCTTGTTTTCGTAGCTATTACGGAATCTGAACATTACGAATACGGCCGCCATCAGAATTAAATTCTTACCGAAGGTTTCCCAATTGGTAAGCTTGATAGCATCACCAAAACAACCGCAGTCACTTACAGGGTTGAATATAGCGATGTAAAGAGTCAGAAGTGTAAAGAATCCTGTAATTATCAATGCTGCCCATGCAGTAATGCGCATGTATAACTTACACAAGAGGAAGAATCCTATAAGGAATTCAAGAGAAGCCAGGGCTATCGAAAGTACCAGGGCTATTGGTGCAAGTGCATCAATACCAAAGGCTGTGAAATAGTCTTCAAATTTGACCGCTCCACCAAGGGGGTCAATGGCCTTTATTATCCCCGAAAATATAAAGGTCAGGGCTGGAATCAGACGGCAGATACACAAGAGGGTCTTTTTCATGGTCGTCCGGTTTAGCGGTTTAGTTCTTATTCCTCCTCAAACTCAAGTTTTATAAGGGCAAATATCGCGTAATTGATTATATCCAGGTAGTTGGCATCAACGCCCTCAGAGATAAGAGTCTTACCCTTGTTGTCCTCAATCTGCTTGATGCGATATAGCTTCATTAAAATAAGATCGGTCAGGGAACTGATACGCATACTTCTCCAGGCCTCGTCGTAGTCATGGTTTTTGTTGTCCATAAGGCTCTTGGCCTTTGTTACCTGAGCAGTGTATAGTTTGAGCGCTTCATCATGAGACATTTCCGGATCATCACTGGGTCCCAGTTCAAGTTGTATCAGTCCCATTGCAGCATAATTAACTATTCCGATAAATTCAGGTCTGATGTCCTCATTAACCAACGCAACACCCTTTGTTTGAATACTTCTGATACGGCGAGCCTTGATGAATATCTGATCTGTTACCGACTCGGTTCTTAGAATGCGCCATGCGGTACTGTAATCATGCATCTTCTTTTCAAAAATCTCCCTGCATACGTCTGCCGCATGCTTATACTGCTGATCAGTGTTTTGAGGATGTTCCGACATAGAGAAACAGGTGTTTGTTAGAGGCAATCATTAAAGTCGTAAAAGTACCAAAAAATGCTTAAGTATGAAAGTTTACTCCAATTTACCCTATCTTTGTAAAGTATGTAAAAATCAATATCGGAGTAATTGATGACGTTTAAGCACAGCATATTTCTTAGGCCCTCGCAGACAATCAATTGCAGAGGGCAACTGATTGACCTTTCCACACCCTGTGTTATGGGGATAATCAATATCACCCCTGACTCATTTTTCAGCAAAAGCCGCTTTAATTCACAGCAGGCTATACTTGAGAGAGTTGAGCAGATTGTCAAAGAAGGCGGAACCATGGCAGATGTTGGAGCATACTCAAGTCGCCCAGGGGCAGCTAATGTCAGTGCTGCTGAGGAATATGCACGATTGTTACCATCGTTGGAGCTGATCAGGAAGAGATATCCGGAGCTTATCCTATCACTTGATACCTTTAGGGCAGAAGTTGCTGAGAAGATTGTAACTGAAGGATTGGCTGATATAATCAATGATATTTCAGGCGGAGAGATGGATGGGGCGATGTTTGACACAGTGGCCCGGCTAAAGGTGCCATATATTCTAATGCATATGCAGGGTACACCTGATACTATGCAGCTTAATCCTGTATATAAGGATGTGACTGCTGATGTATCTTTGTGGTTGTCTGAGAGGGTGGATAAGCTCCGCTCAATGGGGGTGAATGATGTAATTATTGATCCCGGATTCGGCTTTGGTAAGACTGTCGAGCATAACTACAGTATGCTCAACAATCTGGATGAGTTCAGACTGTTTCAGCTCCCCTTGCTTGTTGGTTTGTCTCGCAAGTCTATGATATACAAGGTTTTGGGTGGAGATCCTGAAGGTGCACTTAACGGAACAACGGCCCTTAATACTGTAGCCCTGCTTAAGGGAGCCAATATTTTACGCGTGCATGATGTAAAGGAAGCTGTGGAATGTGTTAAATTAGTAAGTGAATTGAGAAGCGTAACCAAAAGCTGATAAGATGACCTTTCTTGAGATAAGGCTTATAGATCTAATAGACATAGTTCTTGTGGCCTGGCTGCTGTATTGGTTATACAAATTGATCAAGGGAACCGTAGCAGTAAATATTTTTATTGGGATTTTTGCCTTTATATTGTTTTGGTTAATGATCAAGGCTCTGAATATGCAATTGTCAGGAGCCATATTAGACAACCTTGTAAATGTGGGGGTGATTGCGATTATTATAGTTTTTCAGCCAGAGATCAGGCGTTTTTTACTCCTTTTGGGATCAAAATACAATATAGGCAACAGGTTCTCTGTAGATAACCTGTTTGTGAGCAATTCTCCTGGGATGTTGAGTTTTCAGATAAAACCACTAGTCAGCACATGCGAGGAATTATCGAGAACCAAAACCGGGGCTCTTATAGTAATTACAAGGCGTTCCGAACTCTTGGATTACGTTGAGACTGGAGAGCTTATTAATGCAGTTATTTCGAAGACACTGTTGAAATCTATTTTCTTTAAGAATAGCCCCCTGCATGACGGAGCTGTAATAATCAATCAGAGCAAAATAAAGGCTGCCGGCTGTATACTTCCAGTGTCCCAGAATATGGATTTGCCCAAGAATGTAGGACTGCGACACAGGGCAGCAATGGGTATAACTGAGTCGACCGATGCTGTGTCAATAGTGGTTTCTGAAGAGACCGGTCGTATGGCATTTTTCAGAGGGGGTAAGGGATACTACAACCTCAGTACTGAGGTGCTCGAGAAGAAAATAGTGGACAGCATGGCTAATATTAAATAACCTGTTCTAATGGTAGTTGCAATATGCGGAAGTAGTGGACTTATTGGTACGGCTGTAAAGGAAGCTCTGGAGGCTAGGGATTGCAGGATAGTACCCGTGACCCGTACAGATATTGCTTGCGGTAGCGAACATTTGAAAGAGTTGTTAGATGGATGCGATGCGCTAGTCAACCTTGCCGGCGTTTCAATCGCCGGAAGATGGACTGAGGCCCGCAAAAAGGAAATATACGAGAGCCGTGTGCTAACGACTAGGAGACTTGTTGAAGCAGCCAATACCCTTGAAAAACCATTGGCTGATTTTATTACTACCTCAGCAGTAGGTATATACGACTGTATAGAAGTTCACGATGAGTTTTCAACAAACTATGCATCAGGCTTCCTGGCCGATCTTTGTATTGACTGGGAACATGAAGCCCTTAAGATAGATGCAGAAAAGACCCGTTTAACCATATTCAGGCTTGGAGTTGTGCTTTCAGCATCCGGAGGGATGCTGAAAAAGTTGCTTCCCTTATTCAGACTTGGTCTTGGAGCAAGGTTTGGCAAGGAAGATTTTTTTATGCCCTGGATTCACATCGATGATGTCGTAAAAGCCATTGTAGGTACTATTAATAAGCCAATAGCGACAGGTGTTTATAACCTTGTAGCACCCGAAATCGTAACAAACCGTGAATTTACCTTTCAGATTGCAGCTGCAGCAGGTAAAAAAGCCCACCTTACCCTTCCCGCAAAACTTGTGAGCCTTGCCATGGGAGAATCATCCCAACTTGTTCTTGAAGGCCAGCAGGTTATACCCCAGCGGCTTTTGGCTGATGGATTTGAGTTTTCTTACCCAACCCTTGAGTCGGCCTTGAGAAAGGAACTTAAAGGCAAAACCGAGTCCAAAAACCTGTGATAAAATGAATTTTAAGAAATGGTGGAAGAAAACCAGAAGGGGAATAAAATATCCTATCCTGGTCTTTCTGATCAAAACTTTTGTGCTATTTGTGCGCTTCACACCCCGAAAGGCTGTGCTGGCATTTTGCAGGGCAGTTGGTAGACTTGCCTTTGCCATGGCTAGGTCAAATCGCAAAAAGACAACAAAGAATCTGAGCCTGATATATGGAGACAGGCTTAGTCAGAGTGAAATTAAAGACCTTGCCAGGTCTGTGTTTGTTCACCAGGCGATGAATTTCGGAGATTATATAAAGACTTTGCATTGCACGACACGTGAAGGATTTGCCGGGATTATAGATATCGAAGGGGAGGAATATCTCAAGGCTGCGTACGATCAGGGGAGGGGAGTTATCTGTCTTATGAGTCATACAGGTTCCTGGGAGTTTTCTGCAATTATTCTTCCCGTGATGGGTTACTCTACATCGGCACTTAGCCGTCCGTTACCAAATCCCAGAATTGACAAGCTTATAGTAGAGGCCCGTCAACGCAGAGGCATGAAGAATATAAGCAGAGGTAAGGCCTATATCAAACTGATTGATTCAATCAATAATGGTGACTGCCTGATCATAATGATAGACCAGGACACTACAGCACCTGGAGTATTTGTTGACTTTCTTGGAAAACGTGCCTATACCCCTGTTGGGGCAGCAAGGCTTGCACTTGACACAAAGGTCCCTGTAGTGCCCATGTTTATGAGAAGGAAGTCTGACAACACGCATCAGTTTACTATCCTTCCTCCTGTTGAGCTTGTTGATACTGGCAACCGGGAGAGTGACCTTCTGGAGAACACAATAGTTTACTCCAAGATCATAAGCGATTATATTGATAAATATCCGGACCAGTGGGTGTGGATGCATGAGAGATGGAAGACAACCCCGGAATCTCAAAAGCGTTTTCTTGAAAAACTTGAAGCAAAGAAGAAGGCAGAGATAGAACGGCTATTGAAAGAAGGCGGTAATAATTAACGGACGATTAATCTTCCTGAAAACTAATGCTACAAAACAAAAAAAGGCTGCCCGGAGGCAGCCTTTTTGAATTATTTACTCTCTTGTTTTAGAGTTGTGGACCGTAAGGAACAAGAGCCTTAGCATCTGGATTGCTTGTGAACTTTTGGAAGTTCTTAACAAAGCGACCAGCAAGATCAACTGCTTTTTCTTCCCATTTAGTAGCATCTGCATAAGTATCTCTAGGATCGAGAATTGCTGGATCTACTGCAGGAAGTGCTGTTGGAACAGCGAAGTTGAAGTGAGGAATAGTCTTGGTAGGAGCCTTGTCGATTGAACCGTCAAGGATAGCGTCGATAATACCACGGGTATCTTTAATTGAGATACGCTTGCCTGAACCATTCCATCCAGTGTTAACCAGATAAGCCTTAGCACCAACCTTCTCCATTCTCTTTACAAGTTCGCGTGCATATACTGTTGGGTGCAATGAAAGGAATGCAGCACCAAAACATGCAGAGAACGTAGGAGTAGGCTCGGTGATACCACGCTCAGTACCTGCCAGCTTAGCTGTAAATCCTGACAGGAAGTAATACTGAGTTTGTTCTGGAGTCAGAATAGAAACTGGAGGCAATACGCCGAAAGCATCAGCAGATAGGAAGATAACCTTCTTGGCATGTCCAGCCTTAGATACTGGCTTAACGATGTTTACAATGTGATCAATCGGGTAAGAAACACGAGTGTTTTCAGTAACCGACTTGTCATTAAAATCGATCTTGCCATCAGCTGCTACTGTTACGTTTTCGAGCAATGCATCACGCTTGATAGCTTCGTATATGTCAGGCTCATTTTCCTTGCTCAGGTTGATAACCTTAGCATAGCAACCACCTTCGAAGTTGAAGATACCATCATCATCCCAACCGTGTTCGTCATCACCAATTAGCAGACGCTTTGGATCAGTTGAAAGGGTAGTCTTACCTGTACCAGACAGACCGAAGAAAATTGCAGTCTCATCTTTCTCATTGGTGTTAGCAGAGCAGTGCATAGAAGCCATACCTTGAAGAGGAAGCAGATAGTTCATATATGAGAACATACCCTTCTTCATCTCACCACCATACCAGGTATTCAGGATAACCTGAATTTTTTCCTTCAGGTTGAAAACAACAGCAGTTTCTGAATTAAGACCCAGTTCTTTGAAATTGCTTACCTTAGTCTTTGAAGCGTTGATAATTACGAAATCTGGTTCACCAAAGTTTTTCAGTTCTTCCTTGGTGGGACGTATAAACATATTGGTTACGAAGTGTGCCTGCCATGCAACTTCCATGATAAAGCGAAGTTTCAGACGAGAGTTTTCGTTAGCACCGCAGAAAGCATCAACTACGAAAAGACGCTTGTTTGAAAGACATTCAACTGCAAGCTTCTTAATCTCTTTCCATGCCTGCTCTGATACGGGCTTGTTGTCATTCTTGTAATCATCTGATGTCCACCAGATAGTATCCCTGGATACGTCGTCCATAACGAAGAACTTGTCTTTAGGTGAACGACCAGTATATTCACCAGTCATTACATTGACGGCTCCCAGTTCGGTAACCTGGCCCCTTTCAAAGCCTACAAGACTCGGTTTTGTCTCTTCTTCGAAAAGCAGATCGTATGAGGGGTTGTAAACGATTTCCTTTACACCGTTAATCCCATACTTAGTCAAATCAACATTTGCCATACTTTATTTATTTAATTATTTGACATTATATACACACCATGATGGTAGTCTATTTCTGCTACCGACACAAAGATATAAAAGAATAATATTAAAGAAATATTTCTTTAATATTATTTCTATAAAATCTTTCGATTTAACTTTTTTTTAGAAATCAAAATATCAAATCGTAGTAATTAACGAGAATAAATAAAAAAGCCTTGATAACCACAGTTATCAAGGCTTACTTTGCTTTGCGGTCTGGACGGGACTCGAACCCGCGACCCCCGGCGTGACAGGCCGATATT
>CAYNFX010000049.1:0-12690 GCA_964396555.1 uncultured Alkaliflexus sp. | reverse complement strand
TTTGAAGAAGTAAAGTAAACAAAGTAATAATTAGTATGTGAAAGCCGCTGCAAACCCAGGTTTGCAGCGGCTTTGTTAATTTGTTAGGTTTTGGAACAATAATTGGTCATGAAAATTTGAATTATTAATTAAGTTTGTATAACAAACGCGGCAAATAGAAATATCCGCTGTAAATTATTGTTATGAAGATAGTTAGAAGCATAGTTGTGGTTTTGTTGACTCTTGGAGGGATCACAGTCCATTCCCAGAATTCTTTGAATCCGGCAGAGGAAGTTAACAAGGTGGATGAAAAGGGCATGAAGCAGGGCAAGTGGGAGAGAATCTATCCGGATGGCAAACTTATGTACAGCGCTACCTTCAAGGATGATATGCCTGTGGGTGAGATGATAAGGTACCATGCCAACGGTAAAATGATGGCAAAGATCGTGTATGACGAGGCTGGTATCAACGGACATGGTGAGCTCTTTGATGAGAGCGGCAAAAAAGTAGCCGAGGGTAAATATGTCGGTAGTGACAAGGATGGCGAGTGGTTGTTTTACAATAACAAAGGCGTACTAGTTTCCCGTGAGAATTATAGGAAAAACCTGAAGGATGGGGAGTCCTATACCTATTACGAAAACGGCAAACCTGCCCTTTTGACTACATGGAAGGACGGTGTTCAGCAAGGTCCCGAGACTCAGTGGTATCCATCAGGTGCAACCAGAGTTACTACCTCTTTTAAGGATGGTAAATTACATGGCCCATATACAGTGTATTATGAGAATGGTAACCGTGAGATTTACGGTATGTACAATATGGATCAGCTTGATGGTACATGGTTTTTCTTTACTGCGTTGGGACAATTGGATTACAAGTTGACTTTTGAGAATGGAATACCAAAGGAGCAAGATATACTTGAGCTAAGGGAGAACGAGCGTTTTCGTGAGTTTGAAATGAATCGGGGCAAGCTAAAGGATCCTGAACATTATAAAGATGATCCGGATGCTTATATGATGGGCCGATAGTAAAAACCTGATTGCTTTATGACCCGAGAATCCTTATCGTTATTCGAACTTAACAACCAGATAAGACAGGTAATCAACAATAACTTACCTGCTCAGGTTTGGGTGCGTGCTGAGGTTGCCGAATTACGTGAGCATTCCAATGGTCATTGCTACCTTGACCTTGTTGAGAAGGACGAATTTAGTAATCAGATCATAGCACGCCTTAGGGCTACAATCTGGAGTTATACTTATCGTACCCTCAAACCATTCTTTGAAAGCACTGCAAAGCGCGGCTTGAGTAACGGTATCAAGGTTATGGTCAGGGGTAGTGTGGAGTATCAGGAGCTGTACGGACTTAGTTTTAACATAAAGGAGATAGATCCGGCTTACACCCTGGGGGATTTGGAACAGCGCCGTCTTGAAGTTATTCGTAGGCTGCAGGAGGATGGTGTGTTTAGTATGAACAAAGAACTTGAACTGCCCATAGTGCCACAACGTATTGCTGTAATCTCCTCGTCTACAGCGGCAGGATACGGAGATTTTGCTGACCAGCTTGCAGGGAATGTTTACGGCATTAAGTTCTATCACAAACTTTTCCCCGCAATTATGCAGGGTGACAAGGCTCCAGAGTCGATTATTGCAGCTCTTGAGAGGGTCAATCTTTATTCGGAGCATTTTGACTTAGTTGTACTTATCAGGGGTGGTGGAGCATCACTTGATCTGCTATGCTTCGATGACTATTGGCTTGCCTACCATGTAGCTCAGTTTCCTATGCCCGTTATTACCGGTATAGGCCATGAGAGGGATGTGTCGGTTACTGATATGGTGGCTCATACTTCTGCAAAAACGCCTACGGCAGTTGCGGAATTTCTGATAGCAGGTGCTTCATCTGTCCTTGAGCAAATAAATAGTTACGGAAGGGAACTAAAGAATATTACAAGAGAACAGATTCAGGATAACAGGACCCTGATAGAAAGGTCTATTTTTCAGCTCCATAGACTGACAGGTAAAATACTGACTGGTAATAACCGTTATTTTGAGGGGGTGACAAGTCGCCTGCCCGGAATGATGAAGCTGAATATCGAGAAACGGGGAAATGTACTTCAACGTCAGGCGATGAGAACCAGACAGGTGTTCAACCGCGTTATTGAAAATGAGGAAAGAAGACTGGAACGTGATGGGGAAAAACTTAAGATATCAGCATCCAGACTGCTGTCTCATGCCAGGATGAAGCTTGAGATGTTGGAAAAGAGTAACAAACTTAATGATCCTGTTGAAGTGCTGAAGAGGGGCTTCTCAATAACCAGAGTGGGAGGAAGGGCACTTAAATCAACAGCCGGCATAAAGCCGGGTGTTGTAGTGGAGACTATACTTAGGGACGGCAGCTTCCTGAGCGAAGTCAAGGATGTCGATAAGGCCGGAAACAAAGCTGAAACAGAGGTGTAGTTTTTATATAGGAGCTTAATAATTATAACGTTTTTATGAGCGAACTTTTCCTTGCCCTGAGTGGAATATTGCTGGCTCTGGTAGCAATAGCTATTCTTGCTTATAGATGCAGAAAGCTAAAGAAGGAACTTACGGAGATGAAACAGGAACTGTCGGAGGCACAGCAACTGGTTGAATCAAGGGATAAATTTTTCTCTATAGTTGCCCATGATCTGAAAAGCCCTTTTAATTCGCTTATGGGTTTGTCAGAGCTGCTGATTTTGCATGCTGAAAGTATGAATGCAGAACAGGTGCAGCAACACTGCAGGCAGATATTTAATTCATCGGGACGTCTGTTTACCCTTGTGGATGACCTGTTGCAATGGTCGAGGGTGCAGACGGGCAAGATTCATTACCATCCTGAGAAGATAGATCTTAAAATAATAAGCAGCAACATTGTTAACCTGCTTAGGATAAGTGTTCAGGAAAAAGATATAGTGATTGCCCTGAGCCTTGAGAATAACCTGATAGCATATGCAGATTCAAATATCTACTCAACTGTGTTGAGAAACCTTATAAGCAATGCAATCAAGTTTTCGCGTGTTGGCAGCACTATTTACGTAAAGGGCCTAAAGAAGAAGGATGGTTTGATAGAGATCTCTGTTACAGACAGGGGCATTGGAATGGATAAGGAGCAACTTGACAATCTGTTTAAGGTCGAGAATAAGCAAAGCACTACAGGAACCTTCAATGAGCAGGGGACTGGTCTTGGGCTTGTGTTATGCAAGGAATTTGTAGAGCTTAACAAAGGAGAGATAATAGCGGAGAGCGAACCAGATGAGGGTACTACCATACGATTCACGGTTCCATCTGTAATAGCATAAACTTTTTAGCTATGGCGAAGGAAAAGATTACATACAAAAGTGCAGTCTCTGAGATCGAGCAGATCCTTGAGTTGATGGAAAAGGAAGAGCTTGACGTTGATGAGATGTCTGAAAAGGTAAAGAGGGTTAGTGAACTGATCCGCATTTGCAGGCAAAAGCTACTGCAAACACAGGAAGAGGTCGAAAAGGTCTTGAAGGAGATTGCTGATTAGAGACTATCAGGGCCAAAGGCTAAGGGCAACAGGTCGCCAGCATTTTCTACCTTGGTGACCTTATGCTTTTCTGCAAGATAGACCGGGAAGGAACTAGCCTGTCTTGCCAGAGATTCGAGAATTACCTGACGGCAGGCACCGCAGGGGGCGACTGCTACTGATTGTCCGTCCTTTAAAGCAACAATAGCCATATTTTTTACCGCAACATTGGGATAGTGTGCACCGGCACTAAACAGAGCCACTCTTTCTGCACAAAGTCCTGATGGATAGGCTGCATTTTCCTGGTTGCATCCAGTCACAATTTCGCCGTTGGCCAGAAGCAGAGCAGCTCCTACGCAGAAACCCGAATAAGGTGCATAGGCATTACGCGCTATCGCAAATGCAGCATCAATTGTGCGCCTTGCATCAGCATCCACCTGGTCTCTGTTACTGTAAACTGACAGCCTGACTGTTACGGTTTTTTCTATCATGTCTATCTACTTTATCTTCTTCCTTAGGTTGATGATTTCGCCTGGCTGTGGCTCAGTTCCTGGCTCCATATTGTTGAAATAGTACAGCTTTTTCATTCTTACCCCATATTGCTGACTTATCGCATGCATGGTTTCACCATCCTTTACTATGTGGGTCCTGTAGTTAGGATGAGAATTCCTACGCTTGGATTCGATGTAAAGGATAGTGTATTTTCCCAAATCAGCACTCGAGGGAAGGTCATTATATGCCGGCAATTCCCAGTCTTTCAAACCAAACATCTTGGATATGTTTTTGAAGGTATCACCTTCCCTGAGCTCGATATATTTTACTCCGTTATTGTATTTTACAGGACGCTTTTCAAATGCATTGATCACTATGTCGGAAGAAAGCCTTTCCCTCTGGTTGTTTCGGTAGGCCTTTTTGGCTGATTCAGAGATGTTCTGGTCATAAGTATAGAGCCCTTCTTCCTCAATTATCCTGATAAGCAGATCGGGATATTGCGGGTTAGTTGCATAACCTGCCTTGCTTAGTCCGTGTGCCCAGCCCTTATAATCAGTGGTAGACAGGTCGAACAGGAAGGCATAACGGTCCCTGGTTGTAAGGAATTCCGCATGATCCCTGAAAGATTCATAAGGTGTCTTGTACTTCCTGAAACATTCATTGCGGGCATCATCATGGTGATAAACTCTGTCACCTGTCCAATTGCTATGGCATTTGATACCAAAGTGGTTGTTATCTTCCCTTGCCAGTTTGCTATTGCCAGAAGCAGATTCAAGTATACCCTGTGCCAAAGTGATAGAGGCGGGGATGCCGGTTTCTTGCATATTCTGTATCGCCCAGTCTTTGTATGTTTCAATATATTCGCGCCGGGTGATGCGTTGGGAATTAAGCCCGAGGGGCACCAGGAGCATAACTGTAATGAAGATCAGGAGTTTGTTTCTCATATTTTTTCCCAGATTAACAAAAACAAATATAACTATTTTGGCCTAAAACACAGGCCTATAATGTACGGCCCTGGCAGTTACTGAACTTTGTAAAGTAAACTAAGTTCAAAGCCCCGCAAAAACTCGGCCGTAGTTAATCGTTTTTTACCTGCAAGCTGAAGTTCCATAATTTGCAGTGCTCCCCCGTGGCAGCCAACCTTGAGTGTTGATTTCCCGTCACATGCAATCTCACCCGGGGCCAGGGTATCATTTGATACTGATGTGCGAAAGATCTTTACGCTGGTCACACTACCATCCTTAAGCACCAATTCAGTCCATGCTGTAGGATATGGACTCAGTCCCCTAATCTTGTTGTGAATTGTTACAGGGTCAAGATTCCAGTCTATTTTGCAGTCTTCTTTGAAGATCTTAGGTGCCGGTTTGAGGTCAGTGTTACCAGTCAATTCGTTCTGGGACAGTGGTTGTATATTCCCCGAAGATATTGCATTGATGGTCCTGATTATTAATTGTGCACCAGTTTCCATCAATTTGTCGTGGAGGGTGCCAGCATCATCCTCATCAAGTATGCTTACCTCTTCCCTGAAGAGTATGCTTCCTGAGTCTATTTCATGGTTAATAAAGAAGGTTGTTACCCCTGTCACTTTCTCCCCGTTCATTATTACATGGTTGATAGGAGCAGCACCTCTGTATTGGGGTAGCAGTGAAGCATGCAGATTGAAAGTTCCCATTGGTGGTAAAGCCCAAACTGCCTCAGGCAACATACGGAAAGCAACAACCACTTGCAGGTCGGGCTTCAGGTCCTGTAAAACTTCAAGGAAAACGGGATCTTTTAGCTTCTCTGGTTTGAGTATGGTCAGTCCCAGTTTCTCGGCTGTTTCACCTACGGCCGAGCTTGTGAGTTTCATGCCCCGGCCGCTCCTGCGGTCGGGGGCTGTGACCACCGCAACTATATTTACTCCGTTATCGTGTAGGACCTGGAGGCTGTGTGCAGCAAACTCCGGCGTCCCCATAAATATTACTCTGGGCTTATTCATATCAATCTTTCATTGCTTTTTCAAAATACAGGCCTTGAGGCTTTCCTTTTAAGCAGGCTGCCATTGGAAGACTTGTTTGAGGTTTATTCTTATTGAAATACGTTTACTGTGCCGGATTATTGCCCTTTTGATAGGTGTTTTACTGTTTCCCATAATACTATTCCGGCTGAGACAGACACATTGAGTGAGTGCTTTGTACCAAACTGAGGTATTTCGATGCAGTAATCGCAAAGGTCAATAACCTGTTGCTGGACACCCTTTACTTCATTTCCAAAAATAAGGGCATAATCCTTATCCACTTCAGGGGCAAAGGATGTAAGCATAATGCTTTTATCAACCTGTTCGACAGCTATTATCGCACAGCCCCTTTTCCTAAGTTCCTTAACAGCGTCAAGGGTATGCTCAAAATACTTCCATTCGACCGTATCTTCGGCACCCAATGCTGTCTTGTGAATCTCGTTGTGAGGGGGGATTGCAGTGATTCCACAGAGATAAACAGCCTCGAGGCAGAAGGCATCTGCTGTTCTGAAGACGCTCCCTACATTATGGAGGCTCCTAACGTTGTCAAGGACAGCGACTACACGATGTTTTTTCGTATATTTAAACTCTTCGGGCGTTAATCTGTTTAATTCTGTGATCTTAAGTTTTCGCATTACTGACTGTTTGAAGGCAAAAATAATAAATTAATGGGGCCTTAAGGCCGCAGAACAAACAAAAGGAAAAAAGACCAACTATGAATATTCATGAGTACCAGGCAAAGGAGATTCTTAAGGCACATGGCATTGTAGTGCAAGATGGTATTGTGGCCACTACAGAGGATGAAGCCGTCATTGCGGCTAAACAACTGCATAGTGAGAGAGGTACCGGTTTATGGGTGCTTAAGGCCCAGGTGCATGCAGGAGGCCGTGGAAAAGGTGGCGGTATTAAACTTGCCAAGACCTTTGATGAGGTAAAGACGGTTGCCGGAAAACTGCTAGGGATGACTCTGATTACGCCACAGACAGGGCCCGAAGGTAAGGTTGTACACAAAATTCTGGTTGCAGAGGATGTTTATTATCCCGGACCGACAGACAAGCTTGAATTCTATGTAAGCATGCTTCTAAACAGGCAGACAGGTCGCAATGTAATAGTTTATTCGCCTGAGGGAGGTATGGATATAGAACAAGTTGCTGCTACTGCTCCCAACAGAATTTTTAGTGAGGAGATAGACCCGGGACTAGGCCTATTGTCCTTTCAGACCAAGCGTATGATCAACAATCTGGGACTGAGTGGTAATGTAGCTAAAGAGTTTATTTTATTCTGTGAGAAGCTGATAAGTGCTTTCATAAAGAGCAATGCTACACTTATTGAGATTAACCCCTTGCTCAAAACCAGCGATGAGAAGATTATTGCAGTAGATGCCAAGATCAATATAGATGACAATGCTCTGATCCGCCATCCTGAAATACAGGTGATGCGTGACCTGACAGAGGAGGATCCGGCAGAGATTGAAGCCGGAAAACACAATCTCAATTTTATAAAACTTGACGGAAATGTCGGATGCATGGTCAATGGTGCAGGTCTTGCAATGGCGACTATGGATATAATCAAGTTGTCAGGTGGTGAGCCTGCCAACTTCCTTGATGTTGGTGGTGGTGCAAATGCTTACACTGTAGAGGCGGGACTGAAGATTATTCTTGATGACCCTAATGTAAAGGTGGTTCTTATCAATATTTTTGGAGGTATAGTACGATGTGACAGGGTTGCTACCGGTGTTGTAGAGGCTTATAAGAAATTGGGCAATATCAGGGTTCCTGTGATCGTACGTTTGCAGGGAACGAATGCAGAGGAAGGCAAAGCCGTAATAGATAATTCCGGACTAAAAGTATTTTCTGCAATCACTCTTGAAGAAGCCGCAGGACTTGTTACCAGGTGCCTGACAAAATAGTGTAAGTAGGGAACGATTTTTGATAATATTGCTATATTAACCACAGCAAATTATCTGTTGTATGCGACGAATCATTACGATTTGGTTAATTGTTTTATGCGTCCTGCTTGTATCTTTTTTGGAAGCAAGGGGAGAGGGGCTTGCTGATTCGTTGATGACAACTTCTAAAAAGACTCCAATAAAGGCAGTTGTGGTAAATGGGGATACAATTCCTCAGATGTTGTTGAATGAGGTTACAGTATACGAACCATGGCGCTTTAAAAACAAACGTGAAGAAGTTCAATACAGCAGGCTTGTAAGGAATATTAAAATTGTATTGCCCTATGCAAGGGTTGCCGCTGCAAGGCTTAAGGTGATAAATGATAACCTGGCTAAGATTCCTACTGACAAAAAACGCAGAGAATATCTCAGAAAGGCTGAGAAGGAACTCTTTGATGAGTTTGAAGCTCCACTGCGGAAACTAACCTTCTCACAGGGCAAGCTGCTAATCAAGCTTATTGACAGGGAAACAGGTGATACAAGTTACAACCTGATACGTGAGTACAAAGGAGGGGTATCGGCCTTATTCTGGCAGGGAATTGCGAGAATTTTCGGAGCCAATTTAAAGGATGAGTATGTCCCTTCTGACAGGGTTGAGGACAGAATGATAGAGCATATTATTGCACTGATTGATATAGGGGCTATTTGACGAAATGATGCCCCTAAAGCTGCATCAGATTCTATTGGTGCAGTTTTATCATTTTGGCAGTTTATCACTGATCGGTAATCTCCAACAACAGGATACTCTTGTGATTTAGTATAAGATTTCCAATACCTGATGCGGTATCACCTGTTACTATATTCTTAACACTTATCGATTGATCTAGGGATTTTACGAACCTTGAACTTTCAATCCTTCTTGGTGAAGATGGGTGATTATTAATAAGAACCAAAAGCTTCTTGTTTTTACCAGTCCTTATAAAAGCATAGACATCTTCAGCTGGTTGGAAATGTATCATACCACCTTGCATCACGTCAGGGTTTTCGTATCTCCATTTCAATA
This sequence comes from uncultured Alkaliflexus sp., assembly GCA_964396555.1. Classification (GTDB taxonomy): domain Bacteria; phylum Bacteroidota; class Bacteroidia; order Bacteroidales; family Marinilabiliaceae; genus Geofilum. The sequence goes on along the minus strand of CAYNFX010000049.1, from coordinate 3,768 downwards.
TTGCCGATAGAAAACGGAATATTTCCTTTTGTTGAGTGCTGAGGGTTTCCTTGTTGAAAGCACTTACTACATCATATTCCCAGCCTCCGGGGAGGTCTCGTCTTACAAATCCTTTGCCCTCGGGAATATAACCCTCTGTTAACAGTTCGGTACCATAGAGAAAAGATGGTATTCCCCTGACACTTAGGAGAAAACCCATATACATCCTGAAGATTGCAGGATCCTTTTCGGCCAGAGTAAAGAGTCTTGTAGATCTGCTGTCATCCCCTGTAAAAATAAGCTGGTTGGGTGCATTATCATAGATTATGTCAGAAGCTAAAGTCTCATAAACAGGCATTAAGGCTTCAGTAGTTTTAGAATATTCTGCAAAACTGTCCATAAATGCTTGTCTCAGCGGACCGTCTGTTACATGTGTGAAACCGGGTGCATTACCTGTCATCCAGTATTTGTTGTGCACTATGTTGCCTGTCACAGGATCTGAGATAATGTTAAGGTCGGGAAAGTCCTCTCTCAGGGCATGACTGGCTTCACTGAGCATATCTGCGGTATTTAAATGACTTTGCTCTATCCTTATTCCATCGGGGTGCAAGGTTTCGACCCACCATAGCAGGTGTTGAACCAGATAACGCCGTAAAAGGCTATTTTTCTGGTTAAGTGAAGGGACATCAAAGGCCTCCCATATTGATCCATGTTGCTCAATATCTTCCCAGGAGGCATAGGGGTCAGCATATAGGAAATGGTCAGGTTTTTCGAAGGCTACGGCATTCCTTCTGAAGACCCAGTCATTTTGTGGTGGGTTCATTACCAGCGGATGCTGGTTTCCTGTCTTGTGAAGGATTCCGGTAAGGATGACCTTAAACCCGTTTTCCTTATAAAGTTTTATTGTGTTTTGGATTTCTGAAATACTACCTATACGTGGATCAGCCTTGTAGTGAGAGGTTGGTGAAGTTCGTTCATAAGAAAGGGCAAACTGGTTTGACTCATACAAGGGGCTCAATTCCACAGTAGTTACCGAAAGATTCTTAAGGTAAGACAGAGCTTTGGACACGCCAGCTATGTCCCCTCCATGAACACCTGAGGGATTGGATCTGTCAGCAGGTTCATACATGCCGCTTACATTATCGTTTTTGGGATTCCCGTTGACAAAGCGGTCGACGAATATCTGATATATTGCATCGGCACCGGTAAGTCGTGCAGGATAATAGTCATATTGTCTTGCCTTGAGTTCGAAATTTACACTTCCCACAGTTGAATTACCGCGAGTAATTGTGATGGGGAAGGACCCGTGTAATGCTTCTTTTGCTATTTCAATCTCGACAAAGAGATAACCCTTGTTTTCAGCCGGAAACTGATTAATGATCCTGACCCCACTCTGTTTCAAAGTAGCAAGGCAATTATTCATGTCACCGCCTCCAATTAGCAGCATCACCTTGTTATACTTCATTCCTACCCACCATTGGTCAGGCCAGCATTGCCATTTCTGAGCTCCCAGATACTGAGGCGCGATCAAAATAAAAAGAAGGAAACATACAACTAATGAACGGACTCTTTGCTTCATTGCTTAGGTACATGGTTGAATAGATAAATATAATACATCATTATCATCAATAACAAATAAACGTTGATGTAGATGAAAGCTTATGCTTAAATACCAAAAAGAATCGGGTTACGGAATTTTGGATTTCTATAAGAAACGGGGAGGGAGGTGCTGAAACGTATAGTGGATTAATCCCTATTGGATATATAGCCCGTGTAGACTTCCCCTTTGGGATAAGCAGGAGCATCTACTTACGGGAATAAAGTCAATATATCCGCGCATAATGAACTTTATGACTACAGGTGCATCACGCTAGAGTTGTACAACCAATTTATTTAGGTAACCACAAATTACTATTTAAAAGAGAAAGGACTGATCCTGTAAAGTACAGAAATCAGTCCTTAAATTTTAGCCTAATAATCCGTCCAATTTTTTGGGGCAGATCTAGGGCAGACTTTTTTATTCAGGTAATTATTGAGCAATTGCCCTGAATGTTGCGTCAGCAAAATATTTTGCAAATTCCATGTCAGTGGCAGCCTTAGCCTTGTAGCTATTGTCAAGTTCTACAGCCTTACGCAGGTTGTTGAACAGAAGGTCAGTGTCGTTAGTACGAACACCTACGATAGCTTTCAGGTAGTACTTGAGAGCTACTTCTTCAGTGTTAGCGTTCAGTGTAGACAGAGCAGCGTCATAGTTGCCGGCAAGAATCTTAGCCAGGGCAGCATTGTTGCTTACGCTGTTACCGAAGTAACGAACTGCATCGTCATATTGACCTTTCTTGATAGCAAGAACTCCAAGGTTGTTGTCAAGTTCGCTTCCTGCACCTGCAGCAGCACCGAAGTATTCGGCAGCTTTAGCAAGGTCGTTTTCGCGAAGTGCGATAGCGCCAAGGTTGTTCATTACTTCAGGTTGGTTAGCCTTTACTGAGTTTGCTTTTTCGAAGGCAGTCTTAGCAGCAGCTAGGTCACCCTTAGCATACAGTGCAATACCTACGTTGTTGTGAGTTCTCCAGTCATTAGCAAATTGAGCAGCAGCTTTCTTGTAGATTTCAAGTTGTGCATCAACATCTTCAGTCAAAGTGGCAGCATATAGCAGTTCTTCAACATTCAGTTGAGAAGCATCGTTTGCAGCAAGATTAGAGATTTCTTCATCAGACTTACCGATAACTTCAACGTTAACGCTCATCTTTGAACGACGTAATTGTGGTAGAATTTCGTCAGCAATCACTTTGTAAGTGTTAGCCATGTTCTTGATTTCACGTTCGCGAACTTCTGGATCTGCTTGCATAGAAAGAACTCTCAGGATAAGTTCCTTGTCCTGAATGTTGCTCTTTTCCATCAGTTCCTTGAAGCCTTCCCAGTCTTCCGGAGTGCTCTTCAGATTGAAGAATTCAGCGCTCTTGGCATCTTCAACCTTAGCTGTTGTGAATTGCTTGTTCAGGTAAGTCTTAGCTGAACCTTCACGTTTAGAAGCAAGGCTAGTATTCAAATCAACTGGACCGTCAGGTGAAGCATAGGAAGAAATGTTAACACCCTTGAATTGCTTGTTTTCTGCAGCTTTAACTTCTTTGATAAAGTCATTAATAGCCACAACTTCTGCTTTTGTAAGCTCTGTGTTACGGATGTTAGCTTGTTGAATAATATAAAGGATTTCAGCTGTCTTGGACAGAGGAGTGATTCTTTCAAACTCATCACCACCGATAGAAGCTTTGATGCCCTTAGTTTCAATAATTTCAGAAGTAGAGATTACACCTTGAGCAATCTTGTAGTCTTCAAATGTAACAGACTTAGTTCCTTTAGAAGCAGTGATACGAACCACAAGGTCAGAAACCCTCATGTTTTCATTGTAGTCAACGGCTTGGTTGTAAGTTACTGTGCCACCGTTTGCTTTGCTGATAACCTGATAGTTGCCTGTTGCCTTTTCTCCTTGTACATAGTAAGAAGGATAAGCAGTTTCTCCACCGTCATAAACAAGTACTGGAGTAGCCTCCAAAGTGGCCTTAGGGCTAAAATAACCTGCAGGTATCCTTACAGTAATGTTAGCAGCCACCTTACCACCATGTGCTTCAAGAACTTCTGGGGTTACGGTATACTTGATATCTCCGGCTTCTTTCTTCATCTTCTCTAAACTGGCACAACTGGTTACCACAGTCGCTAATGCCAGATAGGCAAAAAATTTTACTGTTGCTCTTTTCATAATTTAGCTTAATTATTTGTTTTTGAACTAATTCT
>CAYNFX010000048.1:0-13073 GCA_964396555.1 uncultured Alkaliflexus sp. | reverse complement strand
ATAGCCTGATTTATGGTCGCCGTTTTCGTGTCTTAAACATTATGGATGATTATAATAGAGAAGCCTTGGCCATCGAACCCGATTTTTCATTGCCAGCGGAATGGATAGATGATTACAATGAATACCATCCACACAAGTCACTAAATGGGAAAAGTCCCTTAGAATATATGAAGGAGAACGAGCTCCACCATATTTTAAACAGCAAAGAAAAAAATGTCTATTTTGCAGTTTCCAATAAAGGGGAAGTCTACATCATCAAGAATACATCTGGTACAGGTCTTCATACTACCGAGTTAAGGTGTGTAAATTAGCAATACATGAAATTAGGATAAATCTTTAAAGATTGAAAGGTCCTGAGCTTTGATTACATTCTAGAATGCCTATCACTGGTTGGGTAATACACTTAATATTTCTATAACATTAGTTTTTGAAAGATTAAAAGCAAATTGATTAGTTTTGCGCCTTAACATTACTGCAATGTCAAACGAACTGCTCTATTTCGGATTATTTTCGGTTTTTATTATTGGGATACTAATCTTCGACCTTACTATTATTGGCCGCAAGAGCCATGTTGTCTCATTTAAGGAGTCCCTGCTGTGGACCTCAGTATGGGTAAGCTTTGCCCTGGCTTTTTACTTCTTCCTTTTGTATCATGGCGACAAGCTCCATGGCATAGAAGATGTTGACGGACTTATGGCTGTCAAGGACAAATATGCCCCTTATCTGAAGTTAGATTCAACCGATTTTGAGACCCTCCTGCATCAGTACAGGAAGAATATGGCCCTTGAATACATCACAGGTTATGTTATAGAGTACACGCTGTCGATCGACAACGTCTTCGTGATGATGATGATACTCAGCGCATTTGCAATCAATGAAAAATACTACAAAAAAGTCCTTTTCTGGGGTATTCTTGGAGCCATAATCCTACGCTGCATCTTCATCTTTGCCGGTGCTGCACTGATAAGCAGATTTGAGTGGATACTGATTATCTTCGGACTATTCCTGATATATTCTGGAGTAAAGATCTTCCTTACCCGGAACAAGGAAGAGAACATAGAGACAAAAAACCACCCTGTGGTTCGCTTCCTATCCCGCTATATGAATGTATATCCAAGGGTATTCAAGGACCATTTTTTTGTTAAGACACAGAGAAAGGTATATCTGACACCCTTGTTTATTGTTGTAATACTGATAGAGGTATCCGACCTTATATTTGCCCTTGATTCAATACCGGCAATCTTTGCAGTGACACGTGACCCCTATCTGGTATTTTTCTCTAATATATTTGCCATTATAGGTTTGCGTTCGCTGTTCTTCCTGCTTATGAAAGTGGTGAAAATTTTCCACTACCTAAAAACGGGAGTCGCCTTCCTGCTGGCTTTTGTGGGTGTCAAACTGCTATTCCATGGAAAACTTGCAGCTATTGGCTTCACTTCGGCCCATTCGCTTTATGTGATACTGGGCACAATAGTATTATGCATTGTGGCTTCACTAATTTTTCCTGAGAAAAAGGAGGCTGCCGCTTTAGCTAAGGAATTGAAATAATACCTTACTTCTTTCCGGCCTTTACAAGATCCAAAAAGTTGTCAAAAAGGAACTCTGTATCTGTCGGACCACCTGATGCTTCGGGGTGAAACTGGGTGGAAAAGAATGGCTTCTTCTTGTTTCTGATTCCCTCGTTGGTATTGTCATTCAGGTTGATGAAGTAGGGTTCCCAGTCGCTGTCAAGGCTTTCAGTATCCAGCACAAATCCATGGTTCTGGCTGGTGATATAACACTTGTCACTGCCAACCATCCTTACCGGGTGGTTGTGAGCCCTGTGTCCGTACTTAAGTTTGTGAGTAGAGCCTCCGGCAGCGATTCCCATCAACTGATTGCCAAGGCAGATCCCAAAGATCGGCTTATCACCTTTCAAAGCCTTACGTATATTGTTTATGCTGGCTTCGTAGAGAGCAGGATTACCTGGTCCGTTTGAAAGCACTATTCCATCGTAATCCTCCTGAGTGAAGTCATAGTCCCAAGGCACCCTGATTACAGTTGTGTCCCTTTTCAAAAGGCAGCGGAGTATGTTGTACTTTGCACCTGTGTCAAGAAGCACAACTCTGTACTTTCCGTTTCCATAGACTACTTTCTCCTTTGTGCTTACCATAGCTGCCAGGTTATGGATGTCAGGGTTGTAAAACTCCACATCCACGTCATCGGCTACTATCTTACCAAGCATTGGACCGTTTTCGCGAAGCAACTGCGTCAAACTGCGGGTGTCGATACCGAAGATTCCGGGGACCTTGTGTTCCTTAAGCCAGTCACCCAGGCTCTTTTGAGCGTTCCAGTGACTAAATCCAAATGAGTATTCAGAAATAACAAGTCCTTTAATATGAACTTCTTCTGATTCGTAAAATTTGGGTATCCCGTTCTCAGTATCCTTTGAAGGGACCCCATAGTTTCCAATAAGGGGGTAGGTTGAAACCAATATCTGACCCTTGTAAGAAGGGTCTGTTAAACTCTCGGGATACCCGGTCATTGCAGTATTGAAAACCATCTCGCCCGAGACGGAACCATGATAACCGAAGGATTTTCCGACAAACACGGACCCGTCTTCCAAAATCAGCTTTATTTCTTTTGCTTCAGACATATATGTTGTTTATTTCTCAGTTTCCTCACCTTCCCTTAAAGGCCGCGCAAAGATAAGATAATGCTCTGTTCTGACACAAATTTTCTTAGCGTTTTTCCATCGGCACATAACCCCGCTGACTGGTAACGCTTTTGTATGCAGGCCTTATAATTCTTGCACTTGACGAGGTGACCTCCTCAATACGGTGAGCAGCCCAACCCGGAACCCTCGCTATTGCAAAGATCGGGGTGTACAATTCCTCTGGTAAGCCAATACACTTGTAAACGAAACCAGAGTAAAAGTCAACGTTGGCCGCAATGGTCTTACGCTGTCCTCCCTTAAATTGATAAAAGGCCTCCGGAGCCAGTCTCTCAACAGCCTGATACAGATTGAATTCGTCTTCCATTCCGGCCTCTTTTGCCAAAGCTCCTGCCTTCTCCTTAAGCAAGACGCAGCGCGGATCAGAGAGTGTGTAGATGGCATGCCCTATACCATAAATCTTGCCTGAACGGTCATAACCTTCCTTCCTAAGCAGTTTCTGAAGGTAAGCCTCAACCTCTTTCTCATCCTTCCAGTTTTTTACATTCTGCTTGATATCGTTCATCATACCGATAACCTTCATATTGGCACCACCATGCAGTTCACCCTTGAGCGAGCCCAGTGCTGCAGCAATTGAAGAGTAAGTATCGGTCTGCGCCGAACTGACCACACGGGTTGTAAACGTCGAGTTGTTACCACCACCGTGTTCTGCATGGAGTACAAGTGCAAGGTCCAGGATCTCGGCTTCAAGTGCGGTAAACTTGTCTCCCTTGAGCATATACAGGAAGTTAGCAGCCAGACTCAGGTCTGGCCTTGGGTGGCGAATCACCATCGAACGACGCTGAAAAGAGTGGCGCATCGCAAAGTATGCATATGCTACTATTACGGGGAAGCGTGCAATAAGGCTTATCGACTGCTTAACTATGTTCTCCGGACTATAATCCTCTGCATCCTTGTCTAATGTATAAAGCCCAAGCACAGTGCGGGCAAGCATGTTCATTATATTTCTGCCCCGCAGAGAAAGAATCAGGTTCTTGGAAAGCGAAAAAGGCAGCTCTTGCTCCTCCTTGATTATCGCATCAAATTCTGCAAGCTCTTCCTTTGTTGGAAGTTTGCCTGCAAGAAGCAGGTAACTTATCTCTTCAAAACCGTGACGCCCGTCGGCCTGAAAGCCGCGGGTCAAATCGTTTATCTCATACCCTCTGTAATAAAGCTGGCCGTGAGCTGGTATTGTATTACCATTCTCATCTTTTTCATACCCCACAACGTTCCCAATATTGGTAAGGCCTACCAGGACTCCCGTAAAATCGGCGTTTCTCAATCCCCTCTTTACATTAAACTTATCGTAAAGCGCTTTGTCGATATCAGAGCTTTGAACGGCGGCCTCAGCCAACTTCTTTATTACTGCCATAGGTATTTAATTTAATTTAGGTTTTAACCAACTTATTTATTGCATTGTTCACCTTGTCAAATGAAAATTGAGCAGCCACCTCATCAAACTTCCTCCTTATCTCCTTATTGCAAAGATTGCCTATACTACCCTCATGTGTATGATGTATAGCCTCTGGCGCTTTAAACTCTTCCCTTTCTATCTCTAGTCCCACTTCCTTGTATGCATCTCTGAAAGGCATGCCTGAGAGTACCCTGCGGTTGACCTCCTCAACACTAAAAGCATATTTATATTTTGGATCCTTCATCAGATCCTTCTTTACTTGCATATTGTCCACTGCAAAGATTGCCAGATCCATGCAGCTCATCAGTTCTTCAAAGGCAGGGATAAAAATCTCCTTAATAATCTGCATATCCCTGAAATAACCTGACGGCAGATTGGCACAAATCATCATTATCTGCTGGGGATAACCCTGTAGCTTGTTGCACTTGGCCCTGATCAGCTCAAAGACGTCAGGGTTTTTCTTATGTGGCATAATGCTCGAACCTGTTGTCAGCTCGTCAGGCAATGAAATAAAGCCAAAGTTCTGACTCATGTACATACATGCATCAGCAGCAAGCTTCCCGATCGTTCCGGCTATTGAGGCCATGGCCATGGTGAGCGTCCTCTCCATCTTGCCCCTTCCCATCTGTGCATATACCACGTTGTAGCTCAGATCGTCAAATCCCAGCAGTTGGGTGGTGAGCTTCCGGTTAAGGGGGAAGGAACTGCCATAACCGGCTGCTGCTCCCAAAGGATTCTGATTCGCTATCTTCCAGGCTGCCAACAGCAGATGCAAATCATCTGCAAGACTCTCGGCATAGGCACCAAACCAGAGACCGAAGGACGAAGGCATTGCAACCTGTAAATGGGTATAACCCGGCATCAGATCATTCTGGTGAGCCTCGCTGCGTCTCTGAAGTACTGTAAACAGCTCCTCACTAAGAGCCGCTATCTTCATTACTGCAGAACGGGCGTATAGCTTAAGATCCAACAATACCTGGTCATTGCGGGAACGACCGCTGTGAATCTTCTTGCCTACATCTCCCAAGGCTCTGGTAAGCATAAGCTCAACCTGAGAATGGATATCCTCTATTCCATCTTCAATCTTTATACCCTCACTACCAGCCTTCTGGTACAACTTCCTCAACTCATCAAGCAGCAGATCCAGCTCCTTACGCTTGAGAAGACCGACTGACTCCAGCATTATTATGTGAGCCATGCTCCCAAGAATATCAAACTCTGCCAGTTCAGCATCCAGTTCCCTGTCTCGCCCTACTGTAAAGTCCTCTATCTTCTTGTTTACAGGCTTACCCTTGTCCCAAAGTTTCATCTCAAAAATAGTTAATTAGCAAATTACTAAGTGCAAGCCAACTGCAATAATAACTAATAATTGTTAAGCCTGCGACTAGATATTCTTACATATTCAAAGCAATGCTCATAAAAGCCCGACAAAGTCCAAGTCAGGTAACAGGCCCTGCCTTAACTTACAGCACAAGTCCGTCAAGCAAAGCAATATAGGTCTCTATGCCCTTTCTGATCTCACTCAGCATGATATACTCGTTTGCCGTATGTGAGCGAGCAGAATCACCGGGGCCTATCTTCACCGAATTAAAAGGCATCATTGCCTGATCGGATGTTGTAGGTGACCCGAAGGCCGTCAACCCCAGCTCTTTCCCTCTCCTCACTATGGAATGATCCGTAGGTATTGAAGAAGAATTCAGTCTAAAACTCCTTGCTTTTAGCTCACAGTTGGGCTTTACTGCCTTTACCCTCTCCTGAATGATACCAAAAAGTTCCTCGTTCCTGTAACAATCATTAACCCTGACATCTACCATAAAGGTACACTTGTCGGGCACCACATTATGCTGGGTTCCGGCATTGATTCCGGTTACTGTCATCCTTACCTCACCAAGAAAATCCGAAACTCTTTCAAGCTTGTGCTCCATAAAGAACTCAAGCACAGGCATAGCTTCAGTAATTGCATTAAGTCCTTCATTGCGTGCTGCATGACCAGCCCTTCCGTGCACCACTCCATCTATTACAAGAAGACCCTTTTCGGCAACTGCCATATTCATTCCTGTAGGTTCTCCTACAACAGCCAGGCTAATTGGTCCGATAAGCTCCAAGATAGAACCGACATTGTTTTGTCCGGAAATTTCTTCCTCGGCAGTGGCAGCGTAGATAATATTATATGGCTGGGGCTTGGAACTGAGATACCTGAATGCTGCCAGAAGCGAAACCAATGATGCCCCTGCATCATTGGAGCCCAGCCCTATGAGCTTATCCCCTTCAAGAACGGGAGTAAAGGGATCACTATCCCAGTTGGATGTAGGCCTTACAGTATCTATATGAGAATTGAACAGGATGGTAGGCTTGGCAGGATCATGAGTGCCTGAACAAACCCAATTGTTATTATTCCTCCTTTCGGGCTTAAAGCCCATCTTAAGGAGGTAGTCCTCAATCAGATCGGCAGCCTCCTTCTCCTCACGGCTGAAAGAAGGAATTGCAATAAGCCTTTTGAGTATCTCTACTGCATCTTCAAATAGTCGGTCTACAGTCATTGGCTAATTATGGCAGTTCCGCAATCACCCTTGCTAAAGTCGGTTGCGGAGGTAATTATTACAAGTGACACCCCCTTGCAAAGGGCTTCAAAACTGTTGTCCAGCTTGGGGATCATTCCACCTTCTATGACTCCGTCCTGTTTCAGCTTTTCATAATCAGAAGGAGTAATCTCACTGATAACCGAAGACGGATCATTGATGTCCTTCATCACGCCCGGTAGTTCAAAGCAAAACACAAGCCTTACCTTGTATAATGATGACAGGGCCACAGCTACTGTAGATGCCATAGTATCGGCATTAATGTTGAGCATGGACCCCTTGCCGTCGTGGCTAAGCGGCGCTATCACCGGCACTATCCCAGCCTTGAGCAGGCTGTCAAGGGCATTAGCATCAACAGCACGGATATCCCCAACAAAGCCGTAGTCTATCTCGCCTTTGGTACGTCTGTCAGACAGTACCACATTCATGTCTGCTCCTGTCAAGCCAATGGCATTCACGCCCCTTGATTGCAGTCCGGCAACTATGTTCTTGTTGACAAGTCCACCGTACACCATCGTGACAACCTCAAGCATAGGGGCGTCTGTAATACGACGTCCGTCAACCATCTTGGTCTCAATGCCCAGCTTGGCTGCCAGTGCGGTGGCAGAGCGGCCACCGCCGTGAACCAGAATCTTTTTGCCGGGTACCGTACTTAAGTCATCAAGCAGTTTCTTCAGGCTTTCGGGTTCTTCAACTACCTTTCCTCCAACTTTTATAATGCTCAGTTCTTCCATTCTTATTTCATGCTTTGAAGCATCTTCTTCAGCACCACCTGCATGGAAACCACACGGTTGGCTGCCTCCGGGATAACTATCGAGTTAGGTCCTTCAATCACCTCATCACTAACTATCATATTGCGCCTTACAGGCAGGCAGTGCATAAACTTGCCGTTGTTGGTAAGAGCCATTTTCTTTTCGTCAACGGTCCATGTGCGATCCTTGCTCAGGATCTGACCGTATTCATTATAGCTCGACCAATTCTTTGCATAAACGAAATCCGCTCCTGCAAGAGCCTTATCCTGATCTGGTTCGTAAGTCAGTCCTTCCATAAACTCTGGAGCCAGCTCATACCCTTTTGGGCAGGTCATTACAAGTTCCACGTCGGCAATCTTCATCCACTCCACAAAGGAGTTGGGTACAGCCTGAGGCAAAGCCCTGGGGTGCGGAGCCCAGGTCATCACCACCTTGGGACGCGGTTTGGTCTTGTACTCCTCGACGGTAATGAGATCAGCAAAGGCCTGCAGAGGGTGGCGTGTAGCCGACTCAAGGCTGATCACCGGACGACCGCTTAGTTCGACAAACTGGTTGAGTATATGCTCTCTGTAATCCTTATCCCTGTCAACAAAATCTGCAAAGGACCTCACACCAATGATATCGGCATATTGTCCCATAACAGGAACGGCCTCACGGATATGCTCAGGCTTGTCACCATCCATCACTACCCCGTACTCGCTCTCAAGTTTCCAGCCGTCCTTGTTGATATCGAGCACAATGACGTTCATACCCATATTGGTAGCTGCACGTTGTGAGCTCAGGCGGGTACGTAGGCTTGAGTTGAAAAAAATTAGCAACAGGGTCTTGTTACGTCCAAGCTCCTGATTGGCAAATGGATTTGCCTTAACATAACGGGCCTCATCAAGGGCCTTTCGCAGATCACCAAGATCCTCCGGTGTCAAAAATCTTCTCATCGTGTAATCACATATTATTTGGGGTCGCAGCCTCGTGGCTGGCGACCTGTTTATTTTGGGATCAGCACCCGGCCCCAGGCCTGATGTAGCTCCGTTAATTTCAGCCTAAGGGTTTAGGGGCGTGTCAGTCCTTCACTCTCAATCAACCATTTGTAACTGGTAAGCTCCGGCAGGGCCATAGGACCACGTGCATGCAACTTCTGGGTGCTGATGCCTATTTCGGCGCCCATACCAAACTGTGCTCCATCGGTAAAGGCCGTGGAGGTATTGGCATAGACAGCAGCAGCATCAACCTCCCTGAAAAAACGTTGTTTGTTTGCCTGGCTTGTGGTAATTATGGCTTCACTATGTCTTGTACTGTACTTAGCAATATGCCGCAGAGCCTCATCCATTGAGTCAGCTGTCTTGATCGACAGCACATAACCTAGATGCTCCTTTCCGAAGGCCTCATCTCCGGCTTCCCTCAGCAGGCTGGCCGGATAATGTCCCTTAAGTACTGCATAGGAAGGCGTATCAGCTTCCAGACGAACATTCTTCTCGGCAAGCTGCTCAACCAGATAAGGCAGATCAGTCAGTCTGGACTTGTCAATTATAAGACACTCCAAGGCATTGCACACGCTTACACGGCGGGTCTTGGCGTTGAAAATCACTTTGCGACCAAGCTCCTTGTCTCCAGTGGCATCAAAGTATGTATGTACTACTCCGGCTCCTGTCTCAATTACGGGAACCTTCGAATTCTCCCTAACAGAATTGATAAGGCCCTGGGAGCCACGCGGGATAAGCAGGTCCACATAGCCCACGGCATTCATAAGAGATGTCGCAGCATCCCTTTCAGGGGGCAGCAACTGCACCACCTCGTCGGAGATATTGAAAGCAGCAAAACTATCTTTTATTAATCGAATAATAGCCTGATTGGAGTTCCAGGCATCCTGGCCGCCCTTAAGAACTGAGACATTACCTGATTTAAAGCATAGAGCAAAGACATCGAAGGTAACGTTGGGTCTGGCTTCATAGATGACACCGACAACTCCCATAGGTACACGCACCTTTTGTAACTTAAGACCGTTGGGCATTTCTCTCTCTTCAAGCTTTTCCCCAAGTGGTGACTTCAATGATGCAACATTGCGCAAATCGGCAGCAATGGCATTGATCCTGTCTTCGGTTAACATCAGCCTGTCGTAACGAGGGTCCTCCTTGGGCATCTGATCCAGGTCGAGCTTGTTGGCTCTTAGCAAGTCCGGGATTCGGGCACAAGCCCTGTCTGCAAGGTCAAGCAGGACCTTGCTGATTACCTCATTGTCCAGCTGTATCATTATCGAAACAGCATCCCTAGCTTTAATGATTTGAGCTTCTGCCAGCATTGAGAATAATTTAACAAGAAGTTTCACAATCAGTATTTTTGACTAAACCCATACACTTCTCACATACAAGGATCTCCGGAATACTCCGGCCTATGCGTATGCAATTTAGTGGAAAAGAACCAGATAATCATAATGTATCAGGGGTTTATACTTCTCATCCCCCCAGTGTTCCTCAGCCTTTTTCTTTTCATATTGGGCCCTGCCAATACCTATTAACTTTCCTTCCTTATTGACTACCCTAAGTAGGTCTCCCTTTTCAAAATCTCCATCCATACTGACAACTCCTGCAAGTAGCAAACTGGATGCTTTGTGAGAGAACAAGGCATTCTCAGCACCTTCGTTTATTACTATCTCTGAACTTGCGAAACCTGTAGAGTAGGCCATCCATTTCTTGACTGCAGGACGCGGAGTTCCGGGAACAAACAGAGTATGTGGGACCTCATCTGGTCTGTACACCAGGTCGAGGATAATATTATCCCTGGTTCCATTGGCAATAGCCACTGTTATACCTGACTCAGCCGTAGTGCTCGCTATACGGCCCTTGGTAACCATACCGCCCCGGCCAAAATTGCTCTTTTGTGCGGTAACAAACTGCGACAGGTCGGTTGTGTTGCCTTCAATCCTACTTATAAGCACAGAGGATGGATCCTTGGGATTACCACTATAGACACCATCCACATTACTTAATATAAACAACGCCTCGCTGTTCATCATTGTAGCTACTAGTCCTGCCAGCTCATCGTTGTCTGTAAACATAAGTGCCGTTACCGACACCGCATCGTTCTCATTGATAATGGGAACTATATTGCTGTCGAGAAGTACCGACAGACAGTTTTGCATATTCAGATAATGCTCTCTTGTTCTGAAATCCTGCTTAGCTACCAAAACCTGCGCACAGGTGATACCATGTGAATCAAAGATCGCAGAATAGGTGGTAAGCAATTTCACCTGTCCCACTGATGATAGCAACTGACGCTCAGACACCGGGTCACGCCTGGCATGTCCGGCCACCATACTGCGTCCTGCAGCTACAGCACCTGACGATACAAGGATAACTTTGATACCCTCACTGTGAAGTTGAGCTATCTGAGCACTCAGATGCTCCATACGTTCAAGGTTAAGGCTGCCGTCCGGACGCGTCAGTACGTTGGAACCAACTTTTATTGTAATTGATCTGTACAAAGCTCTCTTCACTTTTTTGATGTCCATTACTTGTTCTCAGTTTTTCGAAATGCTGCGTTGATACCTAATATTATCGAAGAACTGAATCCTGCGTGTTCCATGGCATTAAGTCCGGCAATCGTAATACCGCCCGGGGTCGTCACCTTGTCAATCTCTGCCTCCGGGTGTCCCTCACCATCTAAAAGCAGTCGTGCAGCTCCCTTGACTGTCTGGGCAACCATGCTTACTGCAGTTTCGGGACTTAGTCCTATCTCAACACCGGCTTCTACTGCGGCACGGATATACCTTAGGGCAAAGGCCGTTCCACAGGAGGCAAGCACTGTTGCCGCATTTATCTTATCCTCAGTTATAAACTCAACAATGCCAAGTCCAGAAAACAACGAACCTACCAGTTTGATGTCAGCTTCCGAAGCATTAACTGAGCAAACTACAGTAACCGACTCACAAACTGCAACTGCTGTATTTGGAATAGCACGGAATACAGGGAATCTGCCACCACAGGCATCCTGTAGTTTTTGCAGACTCACTCCTGCTGCCAGAGACACAATCACGGCAGATGGGGCCAGGGACTCAGCCAAAATGCCTAGGATCTCTTCTACCTGCCAGGGTTTGACTGCCAAAAATACTATGGCAGCATCCTTAACAGCGGCAAGGTTATCCGAGCCTGTCATTAGCCCCTTGTCAGCAAGTGGCTTCAGCAATTCAGCATTGCGACGGGTGATATGTATACGGTAGTTGGCAGTTTGTCCTGACTTAATCAGTCCTTCAGCCAGTGCTGAGCCTAGTTTTCCGCCTCCGATAATCGCTATCTTTCCAGATTCCATGTTCATATTTTTTTCAGGGATTTCTACCTATCAGTCCAAAATAGCAGGTTCTCCTTTCGTCAACAGTGACAAAGCCGTTACAGGCACAACCAGGTGATCAGTATTACATGCCTTCAGCCCGGTCCTTGAAGTCGGGTACATCTACATGCGACCAGTTTTCACCAATCCTGATACGGTATAGCTGCATCTCACTAACACCAAACTGTTTGGCTATGATGCGAAGCTTGGTCTTGCGTCCGGGATCGAGTAACTTTTTCTTAAGCCTTATAACCTGGGTACTTGTAAGTTTTGGTCCGGAGTCCGGGCATCTAAAACGGGCCTTCTCACGACTCCTGAGCACTTCAGGGTTATCCTGCTGATGCCTTAGTGACTCCTCTTTATTTGCCCACTTAAGGTTACCTACATAATTATTGGCCTTGTTATAATCCAGGTGTATAACACATTCCTCTCCTTCTAACGGCTCTCCCAGAAAGATTCTTGCAACCAACTTATGAATATAATATGTAGTGGACTTACCAAAGGGTCGAAGCGGTAAGGTCTTGTATCCCTTGATGCAACCACCGCCTACCAGGACTCCTTTTGACATGTCCTCGCCGTAACTTATCACACGGCCATAGTTGCTGATAGCATACTTCTTCCTAAGCGCTCCCTCAGTAAAATCAATCTCTCTCCATTCTTCGTTCCAATAGGATTTAATCATAGTGTCAGGTTAGTTAAGGTATTTTTCTCAGGTTAGTTCGGCTTCAATCACCTGCTTAAAGCAGTCAATAAAGTAAGCAGCCATCTCACCGGTTAGGCATAGTGGAGGCAGCAAACGTATCACATTGGTCGACGACACTCCTGTAAAAATATGATGCTGCTCAAGCAGCTTCTTGCGTATGGGTGCCACCTCCCGGTTAAATTCAATTCCTATCATCAGTCCCCGTCCTCTTATCTCAGCTATTCCAGGGATCCTCTTAAGCTGACCAATCAGATAATTGCCAACAGCCTTAGCATTGGCAACGAGTTTTTCGTCTTCGATCACCTCCAGCACTGCCAATGATGCAGCGCAGGCCAGATAGTTACCTCCAAAGGTTGTTCCCAGCATACCATGTTTGGGCTTGAACTCAGGTGAAACAAGAATTCCACCTACCGGAAAACCATTGCCCATTCCTTTGGCAAGAGTGATAATATCAGGTCTGATACCCGATTTGTAAAATGCGAAAAAGTCTCCTGAACGACCATAGCCAGACTGTATCTCATCCATTATCAGCACTGTGCCGCTACGGCGGCAAAGTTTCTCAAGTCCTTTGAGAAAGGCATCTTCAGGTTCAACTATTCCTGCTATTCCCTGG
>CAYNFX010000047.1:10095-13474 GCA_964396555.1 uncultured Alkaliflexus sp. | reverse complement strand
TGAGCTATGATGAAGATACTGCAGGTAGTCTTATGGCCAAGGAGCTTATCAAGGTGCGGGAATCCTGGAATATCATCACCTGCTTGCGTAGTATGCGTCGTCAGGTCGAGGATGTGGATGAGGTTTACTTCGTCTACGTAGTTGATGACAATGATGTTCTTAAAGGGACAATTTCTCTCAAGAGAATGCTTCTTGCTACATCCGATATGCGTGTACGTGACTTATACAATCCGGATGTGATCTCGGTCAGCGCAAATACCCATTCAGAAGAGGCAGCTAACATTATGGATAAGTACGACCTCGTTGTATTGCCCGTTGTTGATGATAACGGGGTGCTTTTGGGACGTATCACAATCGATGATGTGGTTGATTATATCCGTGAAGAGGCTGAAAAGGACTACCAGTTGGCTTCCGGTATTACTGGTGACGTAGAAATATCCGACAGTGTATGGCGGCACACCCGTGTTCGTGTGCCTTGGCTGATGATAGGCATGATGGGTGGACTACTAGGTTCGAGGGTAATCAGTGCTTTTGAGGGAAATATTGCAAGGTTTCCGGAAGTGGCATTCTTCATGCCCCTGATTGGAGCGATGGGAGGAAACGTCGGCATCCAGTCCTCTGCTATCATAGTTCAGTCAATAGCTTCAGGTAATCTGGGTTTTGAGAACAACTGGCGCAAGCTTGGCAAGGAGGTGTCAATAGCTCTATTGAATGCCACTGCTTTATCGATTATCGCGTTTATTTACAATATGTTTGTCGGTTCGAGCTATGCTCTGACTTTTACTGTGACCTCTGCAATGTTTTCAGTGGTATTGTTTGCCTCTCTGGTGGGCACTTTCCTACCGCTGTTGCTTAACAGATTTAAGGTTGACCCTGCTGTTGCGACAGGCCCGTTTATTACGACTCTTAACGATATTGTGGGGATGTTTATGTACCTGATACTTTCAGTATATTTCTTCAATCTTTTTATCTAAACTAGCCTTTGACTGATATTAATCGTAACTTGTTCTATTATTTATAGAAAAGGTATCCCATTGTAGTTATGCTACATATCGGATGCCTTGTATATGACTTAATTTTATTGTCATGGGAAAGAATCCTGAAGCGCATCCGGTAGTTGTCTTTTCAGGCTCACCGATGGAAGTAGCAATGATACAGTCACTACTTGAAGACAATGAGATAGTGTCCTTTCTTAAGGATGAGTTTATAGGTACCATTGCACCCTGGTATTCAGAGGGAGGTGGCGCCGGTTCGGTCAAGATCGTAGTTGCCGACAGCGACGTCGAAAAGACTCGGCAGGTCATTGAGGAGTACTACAAAAATATCAGACAGTAAAATTTTCGTGAGGGTGGCTTAAGTTTATTACCTGGCCTGAATCTGCAATAGGTAGGTGCATTAGCATACCATGGGCTCGATGATAGCGTTTCGTTTTCTCAAACAAAGCTGCCAGAATGCATGAAGATCAAGATTGAGCTTCCGTG
This sequence comes from uncultured Alkaliflexus sp., assembly GCA_964396555.1. Taxonomy (GTDB): domain Bacteria; phylum Bacteroidota; class Bacteroidia; order Bacteroidales; family Marinilabiliaceae; genus Geofilum. The sequence goes on along the minus strand of CAYNFX010000047.1, from coordinate 11,993 downwards.
AATTACCTTCAATACCAACCAGTTTGCTTCTCCTTGCCATAACAAAGGAACGCATATCGTCAAGACTACCTATCATGAAGTCGATGGCTCCCATAAATATATCGTTAATTCCCCTGGCGGTCTTGTCGCAGTTGACTATCAGGGTCATCCTGTTCCTTCTGACCAGACTCAGAATCCTGTCCAGTAAATTCAGATCACTGGCAAGTTCCTCGGGTTGGTTTATCAGCAGGTAGGCAACCGAACGCCTTGACGATATAAGGCTTTCCATTGTTCTTACATCATCATGTGACAGCGTATGTACTACAGCCTCGGGATGAAGGTTGTCAATTTCATGCGTGTGTTCCATTCCTTCAGGGTTAAGTATAAGCAATTCCTTGTCCCAGGGGATAACGGAGGCCAATACCGACTCCAGAGCAAAATCTTTGCTCCTGTTGAAGAGTATTGGTTCGTAACCGGTAAGGTAGAACCTTGAACTATTGATCTCTTTTCTAGACCACATCTGGAGGATCTTGGCGTCCATATCCTCTTCCATCAGCTCTCTGCCAAGTGAAAGATTTTGCATAATGCCCGGCTTGTTCATTGAAATGCACGTATTAGCTGTCGGTTGAACACTTGAAACACACCTTAACTATTTCGTTTTGGGGTAAAATAGTTTATTGGGGCATCTTAAATATCGCTACAGGTGTACGTTTGGGATACTCCTGCCTTACATGGGTATGACAATTCAATATACGGCTTCACGTATGCTGAAAGGCTCTCTTTTTATGAAAGTTCTGATTTTTTCGGTCAATGCCTTTCTTTTTTGGATTACCGTTATTCGCGGCTGTATGTGGCCGGGTCCTCCGGGCAATTTGCTATCTTTACGTATTGTTTGTAATAAATGGAAAAAAAGTACGCCGACATAGTGCTTCCGGTACCTTTGCCAAGGTTGTTTACCTATAGTATTCCGGATGAGTTTGCCGGCACGACGGCGCCGGGCCGTCGTGTTGTTGTCTCCTTTGGCAAGCGCCGGCTGATGTCGGGAGTTGTTTTTGCATTGCACAACAATGCACCTCGAGAGTATGATACAAAAGCCATACTAAGCGTACTTGATGACAATGAGGTTGTTACGCAGGATCAGCTGGCCCTGTGGGAGTGGATTGCAACCTATTATCAATGCACAGTTGGTGAAGTGTATAAGGCAGCACTTCCGTCAGGGCTTAAGCTCGAAAGTGAAACTAGGCTTTATCTAAACAGGGACAATGATGAGGTGGCGGATCTGCCGCCCAAAGCTTATGCTCTGATTGATTATCTTGCGGATAGTAAGTATTGCACGCTCGACAAGGCAGCCGGGATTGCTGGACTTAAGAATGTATATCCCTTAGTTAAGAAGCTTATTGAAGCAGGTATTATTCTTGTAAACGAGGAGATATCAGCTTCCTATAAACCAAAGACGGTGCAGGCTCTGGTATTGCATCCTAAGCTGAGAAGTGAGGATGTCATGAGGAGCTTTTTTGATAGTTTGGGCCGTGCACCCAAGCAACTTGAGTTGCTGATGAGCTTTATTAGTCAATGCGGAGGTGTAGACAAGGCCATTGAAGGTCAGCGGGTATTACGCAGGCAACTACTCGCAGCTGTGGATGGCGGAAGCGGGGCGGTTGCAGAACTGATAAAAAAGGAAGGACTGGCCGTTGAGGATGTACAGGTGGATCGCCTGGGTGCTTTCAGCGGTAAGGTTACATCCATAAATCCGTTGTCGGCTGTTCAGATGCAGGCTCTTGAGGAGGTAAGAACAGGTTTTGATGCTGGTAAACCGGTGTTGCTTCACGGGGTGACCTCAAGTGGAAAGACAGAACTATATATACACCTTATTGAGGAAGCAATAAGTAGTGGAAAGCAGTCCCTATATATGCTGCCCG
>CAYNFX010000047.1:0-9995 GCA_964396555.1 uncultured Alkaliflexus sp. | reverse complement strand
CACCTTATTGAGGAAGCAATAAGTAGTGGAAAGCAGTCCCTATATATGCTGCCCGAGATAGCACTTACTACCCAAATAACAAACAGGCTTAAGTCACACTTTGGGGATAAGCTTGGGATTTACCATTCAAGGTTTTCTGACGGCGAGAGGGTTGAAATTTGGAAAGACATGTTAAGCGGAGGGCGTTTCAGCGTGATACTTGGCGTTCGTTCATCGATATTTCTGCCATTCAGGGATCTGGGACTAATCATTGTTGATGAGGAGCATGATCCTTCATTTAAGCAGTATGATCCAGCACCAAGGTACAATGCCAGGGATATAGCACTTCTTATGGCCAGGAGGGCTTCCTGCAATATACTGCTTGGAACTGCGACACCTTCGATTGAGAGCTATTACAATGCCCGCAGCGGGATGTATCATCTTGTTGAACTGAACCAAAGGCATGAGGGCATACAGTTGCCATTAATAGAGGTGGTCAACACGCAGGAGGCAAAACGCAGGAAGCAGATGCAATCTCACTTTTCGCCCAGACTTTTGGAACTTGTTACAAAGGCTCTAGAAAACAAGGAGCAAGCGATACTGTTTCAAAATCGGCGTGGTTTCGCTCCCTACCTTGAATGCTCAGTCTGCTCATGGGTGCCACGTTGCATGCACTGCGATGTTAGCATGACCTACCACAAGCATACTGAAAGCCTTGTCTGCCATTACTGCGGCTATACTGAGACAATAAGGACAAATTGCGGAGCATGTGGTTCACCTTCCCTCAGAACTGTGGGTTTTGGTACTCAGAAGGTAGAGGAAGAAATCAAGGAGCTTTTTCCCGAAGCCAGGGTAGGCCGTATGGATTATGATACTACAAGGGGCAGTAAGGGCTATGAAAAACTGATAGACAGCTTTGAAAAAGGAGAGCTTGATATTTTGGTCGGCACTCAGATGGTTACCAAGGGTCTTGACTTTGACAGGGTAAGCCTTGTCGGAATTCTCAACGCCGACAGTATGCTCAACAGTCCAGATTTCAGAGCTTTTGAACGTGGCTTCCAGATGATGGCTCAGGTAAGCGGACGTGCCGGACGAAAAAATAAAAGGGGTAGAGTAGTGCTCCAGACCAGTGATCCTGAACATCCGATAATAAGGTATGTAGTCGACAATGAGTTTCTGGGCTTTTACGAGTACCAGATAGCAGAAAGGGAGATGTTCAAGTACCCTCCATACTACAGGCTAATAAGTCTTACTGTAAAGCATCGTGACCGACAGGTCCTGTATGAGGCATCGGCCTTCCTGGGGGATGCCCTGAAATCGGGTCTGGGCAACAGAGTCCTTGGACCTCAGGAGCCTCCGGTATCAAGAATCAGGGATAATTTTTTGCAGAAAATTCTTATAAAAATAGAGAGGACGGCATCACCGTCCAAAACGAAGGAGTATATTCAGTCCTGTATTGACCGTACGGTCTCGAAGGAGTCGTGGAAGTATGTTAGTGTAGTTGCTGACGTTGACCCAATGTAAAAGGCCGTTACATTTCCCATTTTCGGAAATTAGGTTATTTTTGCTAGTGGTGAGACTCGCACTTAAATGATAGCGAAAAGATAATATGCTGAAACAGAGCTTACAACAAAAGATGCTTCAAAAGCTTTCGCCTTTACAGATACAGGTGATAAAGCTTTTGGAGATCCCGACTGCGCAGTTGGAGCAGAGGATTAAAGAGGAGTTGGAGGAGAATCCTGTGCTTGAGTATGGTTCTGATTTTGAATCCGATGACGATTATGATGGAGACTCCGATTCTAAGGAATCGGAAATGGATAAGGACGAACTATCAATAGACGACTATATCAATAACGATGATATCCCTGCATACAGGCTGCAGGCCAAGAATTACTCAAAGGATGACAAGAATGAGGATATACCCTTTTCTGTAGGCACATCATTTCATGAGAATCTTACAGGTCAGCTAGGGCTCAGAGATCTGACCAACCGCCAGCTTGTAATTGCAGAATATGTAATTGGTAATATTGACGAGGACGGCTATCTCCGCAGAGAAGTGGATGAGATAGTTGATGATATTGCCTTTATGCAAAACATGGAGATTGCGGCTGAAGAGGTTGAGGAAGTAATAAAAGTAATTCATGATTTTGACCCTGCAGGGGTTGGAGCACGTGATTTGCGTGAATGTCTCTTGCTTCAGCTTGAGAGGAAGAACGGCGATAGTCCAGCACAAAAAAATGCGCTGGAGATTATTCGGGATTACTTTGAAGAGTTTACACGCAAGCACTTTGAAAAGATAGCCAGACGTATGGATCTGGTTGACGGTGAGCTAAAGGATGCTATTGATGAGATTCTTAAGTTGAATCCAAAGCCTGGAGGTTCACTTAGCAATCCCTTGCACAAGACCGTACAACATATTATTCCCGACTTTATCCTGGAATATGAGGATGGGGAGTTTCAACTCTCGCTAAACTCACGTAACCTGCCCGAGCTGCGGATCAGTAATACCTATTCAGAGATGCTCAACGAATACCAGGTCAACCGCAAGAACCAAAGTCGTGAGCAAAAGGAGGCTGTGATGTTTGTCAAACAGAAGTTGGATTCGGCCAAGTGGTTTATAGATGCAATCAGGCAGAGACAGAATACCCTGTTACTTGTAATGGAAGCCATTTTGGACTATCAGAGGGAGTACTTTGTGGAGGGTGATGAGACCAGGCTTAGGCCTATGATTCTTAAGGATATAGCAGAAAGAACCAATCTCGATATTTCTACTGTATCGAGGGTGTCAAACAGTAAATATATCCAGACCCATTTTGGTATCTTCCCGCTAAAGTATTTCTTCTCAGAAGGTCTTCAAACAGATACCGGCGAAGAGGTATCTACTCGTGAGATAAAAAAGATACTTGAGGAGTGTATTGCAGCTGAGGATAAGCTTAGACCGTTGACAGACGAGAAGCTGGTACAGATCCTCAGGGAGAAATCTTACAACATTGCCCGCAGGACGGTGGCTAAGTACCGTGAACAGCTCAATATTCCGGTTGCGCGACTGCGTAAGGAGCTTTAGCAGGCACAAAAAAGTAATATATGAGACTTACAAGCAAAATAATCTCATTTCTGTTCCATCCCATGTTGATGGCAACAATAGGAATGTTTCTTATCCTAAATACAGGTCCACTTTCTTCAATCCTGGGAGTGGAGGGCAAAAGACTTGTCTATCTTATAGTGTTTTTCTCTACGGCGGTTTTACCTGTTTCCCTGCTCCCTTTGTTTTATCAGTTTGGTGTTATTAAGAGTTTCCAGATGGAAAGTTCAAGGGAAAGGGTTGTGCCTGTTATGGTGACAGCTTTCTTTTATTTCCTTGGCTATCTGTTGCTGAAGCGTTTGGGAGTTGGTGGACTGATAGCCGAGTTTATGTTGGCAACCATCATTGCCACTATTGGAGCAGGCATTATGTCCTATTTCTGGAAAATAAGTATGCATTCAATAGGACTTGGAGGTCTAGCCGGTGCTTTATATGCTATGTCAATACACTATTCGGTAGACCTTAGTTGGGTACTTGTACTGATCTTTCTGGTAGCCGGACTTGTCGGCTCAGCCAGGCTGTATCTTGGAGCGCATAAACCTTCTCAGGTTTATGCGGGTTTTCTCTGGGGCTTTCTGATAGTTCTTGGAACCCTTGTTTAATTCCTATCAGGCTTACTTTACTCTGAATCCTAAGGCAATTAGCATTTCAATAGTTTCTGGCCTTGTTCCATGTGCTGGTACAACTTCCCAGATATTAAACTCCCTTCTGGCGGGATAGCTACCACGCTGCTTTTCAAAGTCATCAGGGTTTTCCCTTAGACGCTTGTCGTCTTCTATGATATCATAGGTTTTAAGTATTGCTTTAGCAGCAGTCAGGAATGCTGGTTCACCGTCTTCATGCAGATGAATAAATGGATTATCAGGAACAGGCAGGGAAGATGGTTGCCAGTCCAGCAGGGGCAGGCCAAATTCTTTTGCGATTGCATGTATTGTCATGGTCGAGCCATTTGCCTTGCCGTCAACAGAATATCCTGCAATATGAGGGGTTCCAAACCACACCTTGTTATGAAGAGAGGCATTAATATGTGGTTCGTTTTCCCAAACATCCAGAACCAGGCTTGAGATTTGTCCATTGTCCAATCCTTTTAGCATTGCCTGCGTATCACATACCTCTCCACGTGATGAGTTGGCTACAATTGCCCCCTTTTTCAGAAGAGGAAGCTTTGCTTCATTCATAAGGTGAAATGTAGCATCTTCGCCCTCCCTGATAAGTGGTGTGTGGAAAGTAACTATGTCAGAGTTGGCTAACAGGTAGTCGAGGCTGCAAAACTTGTCTGCGCCCTCACGTCTTGCACGTGGAGGGTCATTTAGCAGTACTTTAAAACCAAGGGCCCTTGCAAGGCTTTCAATCTTTGAACCGACCATCCCGACACCGACTATTCCAAGGGTAGTATCCGAAGGAATAATGCCGTCAAGGATTAGGTGAGCCAGTACCGAGGCAATATATTGCTTTACCGAGCCGGAATTGCATCCCGGGGCGTTGCACCAGAGGATCCCGTTTTGCTCAAGCCAGGCCAGATCCATATGGTCGGTGCCGATGGTGGCAGTAGCCACCATCCTTACTGAGGTTCCTTCCAGGAGGTCTTTGTTACAAAGAGTTCTTGTCCTTACGATAAGAGCATCAGCATCAACAAGGTCTTCCTTTGATATAGCTATTCCTTCCTTGTACAATACATTTGCAAAGGGGTCAAGCACTCCCTTCAGGGTTGGTATTTTGTCGTCAATAACTATTTTCATCGTCGCAACTTTGAGGGTGCAAGTTACGCAACTAACCATTCTTAATAATAGTTCTTTGGCTGAGAGGTTTAAAAAAAAACACTATTTTTGTGTTCTACTCTATTCTGTGTTGTATATCAGTCTATTTGGCAGAATTAGTGGGGTGAAGTGAGTATATTATGTGTAAATTATTAAATAATAGGTAATAAACATGAGCAAAGAGATTTCAATGAAGGCTGCGGACAACATCCGGATCCTTTCTGCGGCCATGGTCGAGAAAGCTAATTCGGGCCACCCAGGTGGAGCTATGGGCGGTGCGGATTTCGTTCATATTCTATTTTCAGAGTTTTTGAACTATGATCCGAATGACAGGACCTGGGTTAACAGGGATCGTTTCTTCCTTGATCCCGGTCACATGTCCCCCATGTTATATTCGATTTTGGCATTAACCGGCACATACAGCATGGAAGAGCTGAAGAACTTCCGTCAATGGGGAAGTCCCACGCCCGGTCACCCCGAAGTTGATGTGGTTCGTGGAATAGAAAATACCTCAGGACCGCTGGGACAGGGTCATGTTATGGGCGTTGGTGCAGCAATAGCTGAACGTTTTCTTGCAGCCCGCTTTGGCGAATGGTTGTCGCACAAGACCTATGCCTTTATTTCTGACGGAGGTGTTCAGGAAGAAATATCTCAGGGGGCTGGTCGTCTAGCCGGTTTTCTTGGACTGAGCAACTTCATTATGTTTTATGATAGCAATGATATTCAGCTGTCAACCGAAACTAATGAAGTAACAGCAGAAGATACAGCAAAGAAGTATGAATCATGGGGCTGGAAAGTTATTACTATCAATGGTAATAATCATGATGAAATCAGGGCTGCTCTCAAAGCAGCAAATGCTGAAAAGGAGCGTCCCACACTTATCATCGGTAAGACTATAATGGCTAAGGGTGCTGTTAAGGCCGACGGTTCTTCTTTCGAACGTCAGGTAAGCACTCACGGTCAACCTCTGAGCCATGCAGGTGCAGACTTTGCAGCTACTATTAAGAATCTTGGTGGTGATTCCGAAAACCCATTTGTAATCTTCCCTGAAGTTGCTGCTCTTTACCAAGAAGCTCATGCCAGGAAGGCTGAATATGCCTCTAAAAAGAGGAAGGAACAGGCAGAATGGGAAGCTAAAAATCCCGAGCTGGCTGCCAAGTTTAGCAAATTCATCTCCAGAAAGGCTCCTGAGTTTGATTATGCTGCTATTAAGCAAAAAGCTGACAATGCAACACGTGCAGCTTCAGCAACAGTATTGGCTGAATTTGCAGGTAAGGTTGAAAACATGGTAGTAATGTCTGCCGACCTTGCCAACTCTGATAAGACTGACGGCTTCCTTAAGAAGACCACAGCATTCAAGAAGGGCGACTTCTCTGGTTCATTCCTGCAAGCCGGTGTTGCCGAGCTTACTATGGCAGCTATTGCTAACGGTATGGCATTGCACGGTGGTGTTATCCCAGTTTGCGGTACCTTCTTCGTATTCAGCGACTATATGAAGCCAGCTGTAAGACTTGCCTGTCTGATGCAGTTGCCTGTTAAATATGTATGGACTCACGATGCTTTCCGTGTTGGAGAAGATGGTCCTACTCACCAGCCTGTTGAACAGGAAGCTCAAATCCGTTTGATGGAGAAGCTGAAGAATCACCATGGTGATAACGGTATGCTTGTACTTCGTCCGGCAGATGTAGAGGAAACAACTGTTTCATGGCAAATGGCTCTTGAGAATGTTAATACTCCAACTGCTCTGATTCTGTCCCGTCAAAACATCAAGAACCTGCCTGGAAGCTCTTATGATAATGCTCTTAAGGCAAAGAAGGGGGCTTACATTGTTGACAAGGACGGTGGTAAGATCGATGTAGTACTTGTAGCTAACGGTTCTGAAGTTGCAACTCTTGTTGAAGGGGCCAAACTTCTTAGGGAAAAGAAGGGCCTGAAAGTTCAGGTTATCTCAGTTCCTTCAGAGGGACTGTTCCGCAACCAGCCAAAGGCATATCAGGATGAGGTTATTCTTCCCGGAACTGCCAAGTTTGGTCTGACTGCAGGTCTGCCTGTAAATCTTGAGGGTCTTGTAGGAGCTGACGGAATAGTTGCCGGACTAGATCACTTTGGATTCTCTGCACCTTACACAGTACTTGATAAAGAATTCGGATTCACTCCCGAAGCTGTATATGAAAAGGTGACAAAGATGATGAATCTGTAATAATATCTGGATTTAGATCCGGGGTGTAAATATTACTGCCTCAGGCTAATGCCTGAGGCAGTTTTTTATTACCTCTCACAACAGCATAAGCCTTTCTTTTTTCATTTTACGTAAAAAACTGATTATCTTTAATAAATTAATCGAATTAACTAATTTTGTTAGTTGTTGCAGCGAGGTTGCTGTTGACAGTTTTTGGTAACAAAACATTGAATCACATAGTTACATAATTGCTATATGGAAAAATACCTGTTGAAACTGATTAAGGAAAACAACCGCATAATTATTCCAAACTTCGGTGCTTTCATTGTATCCAATGAGAAAGGCAGGAATATTTTGTTTAATAATTTTCTGAGTTTCAATGACGGCTTGCTTATTAGCCATATCTGTTCTGAAGAGGGAATAGATTCTGCCACTGCGGCCGGAAAGGTGGAGTCTTATGTAGCAAAAATAAATGAAGCACTTAATAAGGACGGTTTTTTTGAGATTGGTGGAATAGGAAGTTTTTCTAAGGATGATAGCGGATTTATTCGTTTTGAGCAGGCTCACTCATCAGTTTTGGAGGGTGCAGTAGAGGAAAACTTTGAGGCTGAGGTTGAGTCCATTGAGGATGATTCTGATTTGCTGGATCTGGATGTTCCTTCTGCGCCTGTTGAAAAGAAGGTTAGTATAGAGGAAGAACCTGTTGTAGAGGAAAAGGTTGTAATTCCTCCTGTAGTTTCATCATCCCAAGCTGAAAAAACGGTAATTATTGAAAGTATGAATGAAAAAAAGAATGGCTGGAGTCCTTCCGCGATTGCTGCGGTGATAATTGTGCTCCTGTTACTGGTATTTGGTGCCTATCTATTATTTTTTACTGATGTGGCTAGCAATATGAGGGAGTCATTCAATGCCCGAAAGAGTAAGACAGAGCAGACTGCCGGGCCAGTCACAGCAATTGACAGTTCTACTGTTACTGAAGTCAATGTAACTGAGACTATTGCTGAACCCGTTATGGAGTCGGCAGTTCCTTCAGTACGTCAACACTATATTATTATAGGTAGCTACAAAAGTGAGCAGGTTGCTCTTGCAAAGGTTAAGGAGTTGGTGGAACAGGGTTATAAGGATGCTTCTGTCTTGACCTACAACGATAGGTTCCTAGCAAGTGTAGAGTCTCATTCTTCAGTGCGTGATGCACTTCGTCGTCAGGAGGAACTACTGAGCGAACTCAGGGCTGAGAATTGGGTGCTGTCCCTAAGCCTGAAGTAGATATGTATCCGTGGTCAGACTATCTGTTTGATATCATTCTGGGATTTTTTGCGCTTTTCTTTGCTGTCTATCTGGCAGTTATCTTTTTGTTGTCTGTTATCTGGCGCTTTAAGGACAGGGGCGAACATCATCTAGCTACCAATAGTACGAATGTGTCTATTGTGGTGGCCTACCGCAATGAGCTAAAGCGACTGCCTTCCTTTATTAATGCACTTAATGCTCAATTGGGATTTGACGGAAGCATTGAGCTGATAGCCATCAATGATCATTCTGATGATGGAGGAGATGTCTGGATGACGTCGCAGACGCTTACTCGTGGCAGCCTTATTCTTATCGATGCAGAGGGGAGGGGCAAGAAGTCAGCAATCAGGGAAGGGATATTGGTGGCTTCAGGCGAACTAATAGTTACCTGTGATGCAGATTGTGTTCCCAGCCCTACATGGCTTAATACAATCGAAACATGGTACAGGCAGAAGGATGCTGACATGTTAGCCGGACCAGTAAGAATGTTGCCGGGCAATACACTGATAGGTCAATATGATGCAGTAGATTACTTTTCACTTCAGTTAAGTTCTGCAGCGGCCATGAAGGCCGGCTTTCCGGTTTTTTGCAGTGCGGCAAATATGGCTTTCAGAAAGACTGCCTGGGAGGAGGCTCAAAGCATGATGGATGGCCAAACCTATATGTCGGGCGATGATGTATTCCTGCTCCATGCATTGAAGAAGCTTGGAAAAAGAATAGTCTTTGTTGCTGATCCAGGGGCAGTTGTCGATACTTTTGCTTCCGGTTCTATTGCGACCTATTTCAGGCAAAGAGTAAGATGGGGAGGAAAGAGTTGCGGATACCGGGACGTGGTGAGCATAATACTTGCACTTACTGTCTTTGGTGCCAATCTGTTTCTGTTAGCTTTACTTATTTATGCCCTAGCGGGAAATTTTACTTTCTGGTTGTTTGCTTGTGCCTTTGGCATAAAGGCGGTAACTGATTACTACCTTTTGTCGGGCGGGAAAAGGGTATTTAAGGTGTCACTCCCTTTATATCAATATCTGCCAATAGCGGTCGTTTATCCGCTAATACTAGTGTTAACAGCAGCGGGGGCAATAGTGCTTCCTGAACAGTGGAAAAGGAAAGCTGTTACAAGCACGGGCTTGTAACAGCTTTTTAAAAGAATTTAGAAGTATCTCTTAAGGCATCTTATACATAAAGGCATTGATATTCATCCCTGCCCCTACGGAAGTCATCATTACGTTGTCTCCAGATTTAAACTGATAACCCTCTAATTTCCCTTTAATAATCAGGTCATAGAGAGTTGGAACAGTAGCAACACTGCTGTTGCCAAGGAATTTAATAGTCATGGGCATGATGTTAAGGTCAGCATCTTTCTCCCCATATAGTTGGAACAGGCGCTTAAGTATTGCCTCGTCCATTTTGGCGTTTGCCTGGTGAATAAGTACCAGATTTACATCATTAAGGTCCATACCGTTCTTGTTGAGGCAGTCTTGTGCTACAAGTGGTACATTGGTAAGCGCATAGTTGTAAAGCTTACGTCCAAGCATTTTAAGATACGTCCCTTCTAATTCGGGGTTAAATGAGTTACCCATACGGAGCAGTTCCACCAGGTCACCTGCATCTGTACGAGCTGAATGCTTCAGCATACCAACCGGGACTTCACTTTCCACAGCCTGAAGTACTGTTGCTGATGCACCATCTGCAAATATCATTACATCTCTGT
>CAYNFX010000046.1:0-14135 GCA_964396555.1 uncultured Alkaliflexus sp. | reverse complement strand
CATGCGTAAGCTCGATGCCTAGTGTGTCGGAAATGTTTGATGAAAAATGCTCGGCGGCAATAAAAACATTGCTGCCGGCTTCAGCGGCAGCAAGCACTACCTCCCAGTCTTCCCTGGTCAACAACAGCCTGTCATTGACAAAAAGCAAATTGACTTTTGAAGGAATACTATCATCGAAATATGATGCTACTCCATTATATACAACCTTTACCTCCTTGTCGGGAAACAGGTCACCCATGAAGCCATAGACCAATTCCATACCCAGAGGTATGGAATGCCTTTTCGAAAAACTTAGATTCCAATCAGTCTTACTGGGAGAATATATTATGGCAATGGCCAGCAACAAGACACCCACTACCAGAGAGTAGGAAATCCAACTGCGTTTTTTATTTAAGTCTTCGGCCATTATTGTTTGTTAACCATTAATGCATCTATTGCTGACCGCCTAAAGCCTTGCTGAATACAGTCTCTATCTTCTCATACATCAGCGAGTCAGGATCATACTGGCCGAACCAGACATGATCGTATATCTTTACAAGATTAGAAAACAGTTCCCTAAGAGTAGTATCCCTGATCTCACGAATATAATCCCTATTGGTCTTATAGTCTCTTAACTCAAGAATACCACGACTTTCAAACTTCCTGAGGGTAAGCAGATAAAGCAACCTCACAGCTTCTCTAAAAGCGCCGTTACTACGGTACATCTCCAAAAGCTTTGTTAACCTGTCATCACTATCTGAACTGTCATTGTCTGCAAAAAGCAAATCTTCTTTCTTGCCTGCCTTGGCAAAAACTATAAAACCCACTACAGGGATATCAAGCAGACGCAGGATGAAAATAATAAAGCCAATAACCATGAGCCCAATCAACACGATACTGACCCAAGTTAAGCCCTCTGACTCCCCAACAAGCATCTCAATAAACCTGTTAAAAAGTCTGGCCAACCATCCCGGCCGATTGTTAACCAACTCATAATCATAGCGGGGATCCTGCTTCAATAATTCAACATCAGCGACCTCTGGGCTCCTGTATTCCACATAGCTGTTATCATCCCATATGGCGACCTCCTCCTTCTCAATGCCTGTGGCATTAAAAAGAAAGATAAACAACCAAAGAAGTGGAACTATAACACGTTTTGCCTTCATTTCTATAGCCCTGGGTTTCCCAAATAATTACAGTTAAATAGATGAGCCTGAAATGTCTTCAATTCTTCCAAGAAGATCCAGATTCTCCCTTTTCTCCCTAAGATTAAAGTACTGTATACCGCATCCTATAGCAACGACGGGATACAACACATTAGAACCAAGCGTGCTTATAAGGGAAGTAAATACAAAAGAAAATGATTTGCTATCTGTTGCGATGACTTCAGAGCCATTTGCAAATGCAATTCCTTCCAAAACCCCGGATATTAACACAGGAATTGAAAATAGAGATGATACCATTGAATATATTATCATCAATATAAATAAAACACCGAAGGTTTGCCACCAACTCCCCTTAATAAGTTCAAAACATCTGGTGAAGATCCCGCCAAAATCAGGGTTTTCGTCGTAGATTATCATTCCGGCTGTAGAGAAAGTCACAGCAAAGTACACTACAACACAAAACATAAAAATGAAGGCCGGAATACCAAATACTAATGCCAATACTACCGGCCCACCCATAGTTCCGATCAGAAAAACTATAAGAGCAATAACTACCCCAACAATAGCTGAGATAAAAAAAAGAAGCACCCCGAACAAAAACAGGTTTGCAAAACCTTTCTTAAAGCGTTTCCATACATCCTGTACCTGAAAACCTCCAGAACCATATAGCTTGTACTGTACTAAATATGCGAAGGTAAGACCAGAGATACAAGCATATACCAATGCATTCAGAAGATTGGCAGCTATCACTTTTAGCTGGTAATTGAGACCCAAATCATAATCACCGCCTGATTCCAGGCTCGCAAATATTGTTGACAGCTCTGTACCAGATAAAAAGGCTCCCATAATCGAAATGGCAAGGATAGGAATACCTCCATAGTATAGAAGCAACTTACCATAGACCTTTATTTCCTGGGAAATGAATGAAAAAGTGGCGTTGATGACGTCAGAAAAATCACGTTTCTTATTCAGAATAACTTTGGGTTTTTCCATCTTACTTAGGTTTTTCGAGTTTATCGTGAGTTATTTTGGGATATACTAAAAAATAAAAGACCATAAACAGCAGTGATATCAAGATAATGCCAAACTCTGCCCAGAAGCCTATCTCCTTGTAGTATCTGGTAACATAACTCTCAATAATAGCTGCTAATATAAAAAATGGCATAAGACCAATGACAAGTTTTGTTCCCCTGGTAGCTGCACGCACAAACTGATATCGGCGGGTATAGGTACCTGGAAACAAAAGGCTTCGGCCAAGCATCAAGCCGGCTCCCCCCGCCAATACAATAGCTGAAAGTTCCATGGTACCATGAAGCATCACGCCCATAACGGATACTTTTCCAAGGGAATACTGGAAAAAGAAAGACAAAAATGCGCCTACCATAATTCCATTACGCATAAGTATCACAGCCGTACCAATAGGAGTAAGTAGCCCAAATATAAAGGCCACTACGGAAACCCTGATATTGTTATAAGCTATTTGAAAAAACATACTAAATGGAGTAAGATCTCCGTAAATACCTAGAGGATCACCTTTTGAAATATTGTCAATAGTATAGTTGACATAGGCATTACCAAGAATGGCACGGACAAAATCTTCTTCCTGAAAGGCAGATAACCAACCTACAAGGAAAGCACCCAAAAAAATCAAAAAAGAAATAAGGATGTCCTTCCTTATGTAATAAATCTCTAATGGCAGTTCCCTAAGCCAAAAGCCTGTCAGCCTGTCACTTCTTTCCCTTTTATTTCTGTAAATTTGAGCATGAGCTTTCGAACTCAGGGTATTGAGATAATCTACAATACCAGACTGAGGGTAGAAGGTTCGGGCATAGGACAGATCGTCTGTAAGTTTGATATAATTGGATGCAAGGTCATCAGGACTAATGTTTCTGACATCCTTACCAGAGATCTGGTCTTCAAAGTCCGACCAGCGTTTTTTGTTTAATCTGATGAAAGAGATCTCCTTCATTGCAGCCCATGGGTGCTAAAATATCGCTTTTTGGTTAACTTTGAACAAATTTAGCATAATCCAATAACTGAGCAAAAGGATGGAAACATTTAACCTACAAACCTCACAAAATGTCGAGCTCCGTTTCAGGGTCGCCAGCGTAGGCGACCGTATCATTTCAACATTTATTGACCTAGTGTTGATGGGCCTTTATTCCGGACTGGTGGCTCTATTTAGCATACTTCTGGAAACATATTCAGAATCTGCGGGTTCAATGGTATTGGTGCTCTTAATTCCACTTACGCTTTATCACCTATTATTTGAAATATTTTTCAACGGTCAGAGTCCCGGCAAGTATCTTATGAAAATCAAAGTAGTCAAAGCTGACGGAACTCCTCTATCTGCAGGTGCGGCAATAATCAGATGGGTATTCAGGATTGTCGACGTCACCTTCTTCTTTGGAGGAATAGCAATACTTGTTATAATTCTCAATGGCAAGGGCCAACGACTGGGAGATATAGCAGCAGCAACAACGGTATTAAAGGTTCCATCCAAGCACGGGCTTAATCAGACAGTGTGGACAGAAGTACCAATAGGTCACAAAATAGTTTTTCCGCAAGTAGAACTTCTGAATGATAATGATATTAGGACTATTAAGGAGGTGTTGCTGATTACCGAACAAAACAAAAAGCAGCACTCCAACGGAGCGCTGCTTCAAAAAACTAAAGATGCGGTTTCAAAAAAGCTTTCAGTTTCTTCTGAAATGCCAACCCGCGAATTTCTTATTACCCTTGTCTGGGACTATAATATCATCCATAGTTACTCAGAACTGGAAAAGGATCAATCCCTCCTACCAAGGTAAACCATGATATAGTAAAACAGGGTTGCAAGTGCAGACAGGGCGGCCACCACGTATGTGTAGGCAGCCCATCTAAGGGCATCCTTGGCTTCGTCATGACTGCGACCACCTGTAATACCTGATGTGCTAAGCCATACAAGTGCTCTGCGGCTTGCATCTATTTCAACAGGCAAAGTAACAACTGCAAACGTTGCAAATACTGCATAACATCCAATTATTACAAGCAAGGCTACATCATAAGATACAATACCTGGAAGAATTAATGCACCGGCAAACATTGTGATAAAAATGATGTTAAGCAGTCTGGAACTGACATTTTGAATAGGTACTAGTGCCGAACGCAATTGCAAAGGTCCATAAGCCCTAGCATGCTGTACGGCATGACCACATTCGTGTGCAGCTACTGAGGCTGCAGCAACACTGCGCCCGTTATAGACCTCTGGACTCAGATTTACTGTCTTATTGCTCGGATTGTAATGATCTGTCAGTTGTCCGGGAACAGACAATACTCTGACGTCATTAATACCATTCTCACGCAGCATCTTCTCAGCCACCTCCCGACCAGACAAACCAGTGGGCAGAATAGACCGCGAATATTTAGCAAACCTGCTCTTAAGCTGTGCTCCAACTATCCAGCTGGCCAGTGCGAAAAAACCAAAAATCACCAATAATGGAATAGATACCATATGTCCTCCTTTTTATTTAATCCTTATATCTCAAAAAGCCTGCCATCAGCAAAATGCTGACATTTTGCCCTATTGAAACGTTTAACTTCAGGTATGGTTTAACACAACTGCCAAATCAACAGTTGTATACCATTATTATAAAGGTTTAATCTTCAATTTCTGTCCGGGCTTTATCTTGGTGGCATCCGAGATTCTGTTAAGATTCAGGATGTCCTGTGGAGAAACTCCCGGATACTTTTTTGCAATAGCCCAAATATTGTCCCCTGAACGTACTGTGTAATAAACATATTCTCCAGTGTCAGATGCAGAACTAACCAGAGTTGTGGTGCTCTGAGATGATGCAGTAGTGACCAATTTTACGGAAGCCCCAGAGCTTCCGTGTCTTTGGGCAACATTCCTGTAATGGTCAGCTTTTGCCTTTGGTACATAAATCACCAGCTTCTGGCCCACCCTTATCATATTACGCTTGATATTATTCCAGTATTGAAGGTCAGCAGTCCTAACATCAAACCAATCTGCAATCAGACCCACGACATCACCCGATTTAACAGTATAGTATATTGCTTCAGTGCCGGAAGGTGCAACAACAGGGAGTGAGGATGCTTCCAAAGGCGCGGCAACAAGCTTATTGTCTGGAAATAGCTCCAGGCGGCGGTGACTATATATTGTATCCTCAAGTGATGCAAACATCGTGGTATGATCAAAAGCAAGACGAAGCGGATACATCTTGTCTTTCGCAGGGATTACATCCAGGCGATACTGTGGATTCAAATCACGAATTACCTCTACGGGAATGTTTGTCATCTCTGAAATCTGCTTGAAATGCAGAGGTTGATATACCATTACTGTATCGGTTGCTACAGGTAATTGCGGTGCCTTTGGGTGCAGGCCATGTTCCCTTGAATAATTGAATGTATATACAGCTGCAATATAGGCAGGTACGTATCCTCTTGTTTCACGGGGTAAGCGATAATAAATTTCCCAGAAGTCGGTCTTGCCTCCTGTACGCCTGATAGCCTTGTTGACATTACCAGGTCCACAGTTGTATGCAGCAATAACAAGCTTCCAGTCTCCATATATATCATATAGGTCTGAAAGGAAAGCTACAGCCGCCTTTGAGGCTTTTACAGGATCGCGTCGCTCGTCAATATAAGAACTGACTTCAAGTCCGTATTTCTTTCCGGTATAATACATAAACTGCCAGATGCCACTAGCTCCTGCTTTAGAAATTGCCCTTGGATTAAGAGCTGACTCTATCACAGGAAGATATTTCAATTCGTGAGGAAGATTGGCGGCATCAAGCATTTCTTCAAAGATTGGAAAATAATACTGGGACAGACCTAGCATTTGTTCCACCTGATCACGGCGCTTCTGGGTATAAAGCTTTATATATGATTTTACCTGACTATTGAATGTTAGCTGTATAGGTGTATTTATGGCAGCCAGACGTGCAATATAGACCGAGTCGGGCAGTTCCTCAATAAGATTTTCAGCACTCTCAATAATAGTATCAACAACAAGCTCACCGACCGAGGGTCTGTTGTGCCATAGGCTGACCATACTGTCGAGCGAAGCTGCATAATCATCGGGGTTGACCATGCCCGAAGCCAATACGTTCTTTTGGAACGGGAGCAACATCAGCACTACTAATATCAACAATAGTCTCTTCATAATTCTTTGTGTTTGAACGCAACATTAACTAATTACCTCTCAGATTCCACCAGATCTGAGGGTCAAAACGTAAACTTAACCTGTAGGCCTAATGACGAGGATGCCGTCTGTCCCATAGGTTGAATCATAGTCGGTTCTACCCTCATTGACAAATCATCACTAATGTCAAAGTCATAAAAATGAGCATCAACATTGGCATCAATGATACTAATCACATACAGGGCCGCCATCCCTATGTAACTGAGATCGCGCGACCTCTTATAATAGCGCTTCTTATTCTGAAGTGATCTCTGAAACCAATCCGAGTATGGTCCTTGTACATCTTCTATCGCAAGTCCCGGAGGTATAAACTCGGCATAACTTGTATTTCCCGGATCACGAATTAGAAAATCCCGGTAAGCGGACCTGTATTTATCATAATAGCTGGAATTGAAGTTGATTGCATAGACCAATGCTCCAATACCACCATACAGTATGGGTAATTTCCAATACTTTTTGTTGTATATCTGTCCTGCACCCGGAAAAACGGCTGCATAAACTGTAGCCTTATGGGGTGAATGATAATATTCTTCGTCAGGGAGAATTTTTACAGGTGCAATATTCTCTGTGGTAGGGGTTCCAGGTATGGCTCTGAAACCGATACTATCTGTAGACACAGGATATTCAGGAATGAAGTCAATACTGTCAGGGACAACACTATCCAGCTTTTCAGGCACAAGCTGAGCATTGACAGACAGGGAGCAGAAGAGCAAAAGGAACAATATACTTATCCTAACCTGCTTAAGCCTTTGCCCTGTCCAGTATTGCAATAATCTGCTCAAGCTCATTATCAGATTTGAATGGAATAACGATCTTACCCTTTCCCTTTCCGTCACGACTGAATCCGATATTTGTCCTGAAAAATTCAGACAAGTGCTTCTTCAGCTCATTGTATTCGTTGGAAAGATCCTCGGTGCTTTTGACCTTATCGGGTTTAGAAGGGCTGTCTAACTCTCGTACCAGTGCTTCGACCATGCGGACCGACAAATCTTCTTCAACAATCTTCCTATAGATCTCAAGCTGTTTGTCAGTATCTTCTATATTGATAATAGCTCTTGCCTGCCCCATTGAAATGCCTCTTGAACGAAGGCCCATCTGAATTTCAGCCGGAAGCTTCAGAAGACGCAAATAATTGCTAACAGTTGATCGCTTCTTACCAACCTTCTCAGACAAATCCTCCTGAGTCAGATTACACTCATCCAGGAGGCGTTGGTAGCTAATAGCAACTTCAATGGGATCCAGATCTTCGCGCTGGATATTTTCAACCAGTGCCATCTCGAGCATCACATCATCTTCAGCCTCACGCACATAGGCAGGAACCTTGGTTAGTCCTGCTTTCCTGGCTGCACGAAAACGACGCTCACCGGCAATTATCTGATACTTTTCCTCGTCAGTTTTACGTAAAGTAAGAGGTACCACGATCCCAACACTTCTGATGGAAGCTGCAAGTTCCTCTAGCCTTTCTTCATCAAATGTGGAACGCGGCTGCCATGGGTTGACCTCGATCAGACTAATATCAATCTCATTGATAGATGCAGAAGGCCGGGGCTTTCTGATATCATCGGGATTGTCGATCAATGCACCTAAACCTCTTCCTAAAACGTTCTTTTTGCCCATTGTAACCCTTAAGTATTCTTATTTACTAATTACCTTATCCTTATTATCCATCTTGGTCATATTGTTCCTTTGCAGCAACTCACGTGCCAGATTCAAATAGTTGGTAGCACCTTTGGAAGCGGCATCATACATAACAACAGCCTTACCGTAACTTGGAGCTTCGCTAAGCTTAATATTACGTGTAATAAGGGTTTCAAACACCATCTCCTGGAAGTGGCTCTTAACCTCTTCAACCACCTGATTGGACAGGTTGAGACGTGAATCATACATAGTGAGCAGGAATCCTTCAATCTCAAGATCCGGATTCAATCGGCTCTGTATTATTTTGATAGTGTTAAGCAACTTACCTAGTCCCTCAAGAGCAAAATACTCGCACTGAACAGGTATGATAACAGAATCTGCCGCTGTCAATGCATTTACCGTTATCAGCCCAAGAGAGGGAGAACAGTCTATCAAAACAAAATCGTAGTTATCCCTTACCTTTTCAAGGATGCCCTTCAGTACATATTCACGCTTGGGCATATTGAGCATCTCAATCTCAGCACCAACAAGATCTATATGTGAAGGCATAAGGTAAAGGTGGTCAATCTCCCCCTGCAATATCGCATCCTTTGGCTCTGCCTTTCCCACTATACACTCATAGATGCTATTCTCAATCTTAGACAAATCAAAACCTAAACCAGAAGTGGCATTGGCCTGAGGGTCTGCGTCTACAACAAGCACCTTGTACTCCAACACTGCCAGACTCGCTGCCAGATTGATGGCAGTTGTAGTCTTTCCAACCCCGCCTTTCTGATTCGCAAGAGCAATTACTTTTGCCATATAATAATTACTTTAATTGTTTCCCCAACGAAGCCAAAGTTAATCTTTTATTAAAAACAATTGCCGTCTAAAATAATTATTTTAATTAACAAACAGGTTGTCAGCCTTCTAAAAACCACATAATCACGTGGTGTCAGACCGTCATCATGATTCCCAGTTTTACACGAATTCGCACTTATGGCAAAAAAAACAGTCCTTTGCCTGTAGGCAAAGGACTATTAGCATTTATCTTAAATAATCTAGAATTACACATCCCCAAACACCAATCTGACAGTTAACAGATTAGCGCCTGACTACATCCATTTTGTTGTCATAGTTGAGGTAGTAGGAACCCTTTGCCAGATCATCCATCTGCAAGGTCTTACCATAGCCTTTAACAATGATCCTACCAAAACTGTCGTATAACTCATACATAGTCGGGGCAGAGAATTCAATTGCACGTCCTCCCGAGGTCTGGGTGTAGGTGATCTGGGATGCCGAACTCTTGTACACGAGTTCTGCAGAATACCTGTTTACCTTCCTTGAATCTGTCTGTCTGATCCGGAAACGGTTCTCACCGGCATGAAATCTGACAGGCGCAGAGTAGTTGTGCTGACCGGAAACTCCAACACCATCAACCTGAGCGACAGTCACCCACTTGTTCCACCTGAACTGCTCAACAACGAAAGGCAAAGACCCGGTCTCACCGCGAGTCCTCCAAACGATTTTATCGCCCTCGATCTTTAAATCTTCGGCTACAAAGGAGGTCTTGGCATTCAAGACGCCGGGGTTAAGCACCGATGGTACGCATCCTTCCTTGTAGTTGATGGTAACCACAATAGGTTCGCCAAGAGCAAAACCGAATACGGAAAGGTCTATCTCAAATGCTGCAGAATTAATCTCGTCGGTAGAAGTAATACCATTGACTGTTACCTCATAAACACAAAAACCGACTCCTGAGGCAGCAAAAGGATTCTTCACGTAGAGATTTTCTCCTTGATAGGTCCCCCTCAATTCTATCTGCTCTCCATTGGCAAATACATGGAAAAGCAACAGACTTATGACTAACAGGATATTTCTCATTACTTTATCGGGTGTTAACATCCGAACTGGTTACAATGTATTGCAATTTAAAAAAAACATTTCATCTGACGCAAAAAAAACAATGTTTCTCATTAGGGATCAACCCAGTCACCACTCTCCCTAATCAACTCAACCAGCCGATCCACGGCCTCTTCCTCAGGAAGAGCCCTGCTTACAAGTTCTCTGTTCCTGTACAAAGAAACTTTCCCAGGCCCTGCACCAACATATCCATAATCAGCATCTGCCATCTCACCGATACCGTTTACAATGCATCCCATCACAGCAATCTTCAGCCCCTTCAGGTGCGAGGTACGTTGCCTTACCTTTAGAGTGGTGGTCTGCAAATCAAACAGGGTACGTCCGCAACCCGGACAAGAAATATATTCCGTACGGGAAAACCTCACCCTTGAGGCTTGAAGTATCCCGAATAACAGATCAACAAGTGATGCAAAACCAACTGCAGGTGCTGACAATGAAACGGCATCTCCAAATCCGTCGAGTAGCAGCATACCCATATCAGCTGAAGCCTCTATCTGCAGATCTGTAAGACCCTTATCCTCATATCTCCGGTGAATAATTACCGGATGGCCTAGACCCATTGCCTGCATTGCCAGGAAAAAAGCCCTATGTTCTGCAACTCCGTTAAGATGCCGGGTAATCAGCAATATCACACAATCTCTCTCTTTCTTAAGTCTTTCAACTATGGCACCCTTTAGGTCGCCATACTCCATCTCAAGTACAAAAGGTTCCCTTATTTCAGAAGCACACAATAAAGCTCCAACTTTATATAGTGGCCACAGATCTGGTCTTTTAATTCCATCAATGCTTCCTACAGGAACAATCTGCAGAAGCCTTTCATACCCTTCTGGCAATCTGTCAAGAGGCTTGTCACATACTACAGCCTCACATAGCATAGCTGAAACCTCCGGTTTCATTCCTCCCCTGAGATCCACTACCACCGCTGCTGTCTGACCTCCTCCGAAGATCCCAACCTTCTGACTTTCCCTGGCCTGGTATTCAAAGGGACTGTACGAAAAATCCTCTACAGGAAGAATAGGTGTATGACTTGCTCTTTTAACAAACATATCCCTAAGTCTGCGGGCAACAGGAATTTCCTCTTCAGGCTCTTCAGTCAGAGACACCCTGATAGTATCACCAATACCATCAGCAAGCAATGCCCCAATTCCAACCGCAGACTTAATTCTTCCATCCTCACCGCCTCCAGCTTCAGTAACTCCAAGGTGGAGCGGATAGTCCATATTCTCGGCCTTCATTGCCGATACCAGGAGGCGGACGGTTTGCACCATAACCCTAGTGTTGCTGGACTTAATACTCAGCACTATATCATCAAACCCATACTTGCGGCACAGACGTAGATATTCCATACATGACTCCACCATACCCATGGGTGTATCACCAAAACGCGACATAATACGGTCTGAAAGACTGCCATGATTGGCGCCTATGCGAAGAGCAGTACCCTGCAGCTTGCATATCTCAAGCAAGGGTAATAACCTGGATTCTATTTCACCCAGTTCGGCAGCATACTCCTCATCACTTAACTCAACCTTGCGAAACATCTTTGCGCCATCGGCAAAGTTACCCGGATTGATCCGTACCTTCTCCACCCGCTCGGCAGCAAGTAGTGCTGCATTAGGATTGAAATGTACGTCAGCAGACAATGGAATGTCAAATCCTCGTGCAGATATTCTACGTTTGATATCATCAAGATTGAGCGCTTCACGCCGTCCCTGAGTGGTAATCCTTACCAGATCGGCACCTGCCATTGCAATGCGTATACACTGCTCAGCAGTTGCGTCAGTGTCCATCGTATTTGTGGTAGTCATTGACTGCAGTCGAATAGGCTCATCCCCTCCGATAGAAATTCTCCCGACCTTAACCGAACGGCTCTTGTTGCGCTTATACTCAAACAATGAATCACAAAACAAGGGCAGTTTCGCTGCTTTATTCATAAATACCGTTATTTGAATCTGCTAATTTATCTCCCTAAAGCGAAAATTAATAACTTTATAGTCAAAATTATTATGAACCATGTCGATAACTGTGACCAATGTCTCAAAATATTATGGTAGACAAAAGGCTTTGAATAATGTCTCATTCAGTCTCAAGACCGGTGAAGTTGTAGGGTTTCTGGGACCCAACGGGGCAGGCAAGTCAACCATGATGAAGATTCTTACAGGCTATTTCAGCCCCTTGGAAGGAAGAGTTGAGGTATGCGGCATTGATCCGGCTGTTGACTCTATCGCCTTCCGTCAAAAGATAGGCTACCTCCCTGAACACAATCCTCTCTACGATGATATGTTTATCACCGAATACCTCTATTTTGTTGCCGGAATTTACAAGATCAGAGATGAAAAGAAGAGGGTTGAAGATATTATTGAACTCACCGGACTGACCCCTGAAAGGAACAAGAAGATTGCCTTCCTCTCAAAAGGATACAGACAGCGTGTGGGACTTGCACAGGCCCTGCTTCCCGATCCTGAAGTACTGATACTTGACGAACCAACTTCAGGACTTGATCCCAACCAGATAGATGGGATCAGAGACCTCATCCTCAACCTGGGCCAGTCCAAGACGGTCCTTCTGTCAACTCACATAATGCAGGAAGTAAAGGCTATTTGCGAACGGGTGATAATAATCAACAAGGGTAATATAGTTGCCGACGAACCCCTAAGCCGGCTCGGGGAAAGCATAGCTCATGAAATAGCTATCGAGGCTGAATTTGATAAAAAGGCTGATATCGATAAACTGAAAGCAATCGGGGGTCTTAGTTCGGTAACCTCAACAAACAACAAATACTTTATAAAGGCATCTGAAGATATAAGACCGCAAATCTTCAGATTTGCTGTTGACAATAACCTGATGCTTTTGGAGCTGCAACTAAAGCAGCAGTCACTTGAGACTATCTTTAGAAAGCTGACAAGCTAAGTTGGGATAAGCATCACTTGCCCGGTATCACTTGATAGGATTATTATTCAGGTGCAGGTTATTTACAATAAAATGCACCTGATTGACAGACAATCAGGGAGCCAGCGTCTCAATGATCCAACTGCCCTCTTCCTGCCTGTAGCGGAATCTCTTGTGCAGTCTCCCCCGTCCACCCTGCCAAAACTCAAAAACCAGAGGCCTGATAATATAACCTCCCCAGTGAGCCGGACGGGGCACTTCTTTTCCTTCAAACTCTTCCCTTAACTTAAGCCAGGTCTCTTCAAGGTATTCATAGCTTTCTACTACACTGCTCTGAGGAGAAGCCAGGGCACCAAGTTTACTTTCACGGGGACGGGAAGTAAAATAGGCCTCAGATACTTCAGGTGCGACCTTCTGTGCAACACCCTCCACCCTTACCTGTCTTTCCAGTAAAGGCCAGAAAAAAAGCACAGATACCTGCGGGTTAGCTGCAACATCCCTGCCCTTGCCACTATTGTAGTTTGTATAAAACACCAGACCACCTCTCTCAAGCCCTTTAAGAAGTACCATGCGGGAATGCGGTGCGCCGGAAGGTGCCACCGTTGACAATGCCATTGCAGTTGGTTCAGGGACATCCCTTTCTACAGCATCCTTCAACCACAATTTTAGCTGAGCTAGTGGATCGGCATTTAGACTATCGAGAGACAAATCTCCACTAACGTAATCCTTTCGAAGATCTTGAAATTCCTTATTCATATCATTAGTTCCCAATGCTAATAAACAAGCAGAGTTGTTTCAAAGTTCACCTTTCAATCGATCAAAAATGTGATCTTAAACAGATTTTTGAATGATGAAGGTAATGCTAATATTTAGTAGTTTTGCGCCTGCGTTTCCAAAACGCAACTATCAATAACATAAAATATTAAAAACGAAAACTACATAAATCTAAATCAGATGCGCTACAAAACAGTTACAGCCGAAGAGGCGGTCAAGGTTATCAAGTCCGGTGACAGAGTTCACCTAAGCAGTGTCGCCGTAACTCCATTGGCGCTCACCAGGGCAATGGTTGAGAGAGGAAGAAGAAAGGAATTCACCAACGTAAGAATTCAGCATATCCATACAGAGGGGCCGGCACCCTATGCTGACAAGGAGTTTGAAGGAATATTCCAGCTTGAGTCTTTCTTTGTTGGAGCTAATGTAAGAAAAGCCACCCAACAAGGATACGCCGATTACATTCCGGTATTCCTGAGCGAAACCCAAAAGCTGATTCGTGAAGGATACCTGAAGGTAAATGTTGCAATGGTACAAGTTTCACCTCCAGACAAACATGGTTTCGTTTCTCTGGGAACTTCAGTTGA